>JAAERL010000060.1 GCA_024230435.1 Desulfobacteraceae bacterium | reverse complement strand
GATTTTTTTTCGTATTCAAGGCGCGCCAAAGTTTTGCTGATCAGTTTGCATACTTAACGTATTCGCACCTTTGGCATAACGCACAAGACGGGAAAAAAGACATACAAGATGGTATATTCTTTAACTGCAAATCGCCTTAGAACCTGAATCTGTGTTAAGTGAAAGATGTTGAGCCATGAACCAGTTATTAATAAAAAACCTTTCCTCCGGCGGAGTGATCACTAACTATAGCTGTGTATCACAATGCGGGCATTGTCTTTACAACTCGGGTCCCCATAGATCCAAAAACTTTCTCGATAAAAAACGGGCTAATAAAATTTTCAAATGCCTTAGCCGGTTTGGATGTCAAGCGGTTCACATTGGTGGAGGAGAACCGCTGATGGATTCAAAAAAGCTTATGCCTGTTTTGGCTGCCGCGGTTGAAGCCGGAGTGGCAATTGACTATGTTGAAACTAATTGCGCCTGGTTTAAGGATTCCGGCCATGCCTCGGCCGTGATCAAGAATCTGTTTAAAACCGGTGTTCATACACTTTTAATTTCCATAAGCCCATTTCACAATGAACATATTCCCTATGCGCGTGTTAAAGGCGTCATTGATGCCTGCCGTAGCAACGGAGTAAAGGTTTTTCCCTGGGTCGATTCATTTGCGGGCGATTTGAGCCGGTTGGATGAAAATAAAACTCATAGTCTTAGCGAATTTGAACAGGTCTTCGGGCCCAATTACCTGGAAAGTATTCCCGAAAAGTATTGGATTCATATGGGGGGCCGGGCCCTTGATACCTTTCGTCCGGTGTATCCGTTGCAGCGGGTACAGCACATTTTAGTTGACAGTATCTCCAGTTGCTCACGGGTTTTTTCCGATACCACTCATTTTCACATCGACCTGTATGGCAACTATATTCCAGGCCTTTGTTCCGGGCTGGCCTTTCCAATGGAAGAGCTGGGAAAACCGTTGGATCCCGGTAAATACCTTTTGCTCGAACAACTGATATTTAAAGGTATTCGCGGGCTTTATAATTTTGCCTGCCGCAATTGGGGATACATCCCGAACAGGAAATCCTACCTGAACCACTGCGACCTGTGCACGGAAATCCGTTACTATCTTTTTAATCTCGACAAAGATGGAAAATTATTTCCCGAGCTTTCTCCCGATGGGTTTTACGCTGAGCCGCGGACGGATTAATTAACCACGGTAAAGACCAACTCCCACGATTTTAATTGCCGTTTGGTGATCCCATCCGAAGGGGGCCGCCACGGGCTGTAGCCCACAACAGACAGTCACAACCGGACCCTGGCACGGTGAAGATATCCATGCCATGTTCAAAGGTCTGCACCATAATTTCGAGTTGTCCGTCTCCATCCAGGTCCGCAATGGCCGGGGCGGCGGGAGCGCCGTTGCCGTTGCCGTTTTGACCGGCGTTGGGCAGGGCAATATCATGCAATACAGCGCCGTTGGCAGCCAGGATCACCAGGTGGCCGGAGTCGAGTTCGTTGGGATCACCGAAGGTTGAAAAAATCAACTCTGGTGAGCCGTCCCGATTTAGGTCCGCAGCCATGACTTCTGAAGCAAACATTATCGGCTTGCCATGAGTGAAATTGTAACGCCAAAGTTCCGTGGCTTCGGCGTCAAAGGCATATACAAAACCATCGTTAAGGGTCACTACGATTTCAGGCCTCGAATCACCCTGAATGTTCACCGTTGCGGGCGCGGGCGGCGTGCTGGGCGGATACCAACCTTCAACATCAATGGGCGCATCGCCCCTGGGTAGGTTTTCCCATCCGGTCAATCTGCGGGCGCTGCGCTGACCGTCGCCGTATGTGCCTTCAAGCACCATAACGGCATATGCCTGGGTGACATAGGGGGTGTATCTTTCCACATTGGGAATGCCGATTACCTCGTTGTCGCCATCGCCGTCTATATCCGCCACGTTTGGCGGCGATTGGGTCCACTGAAGCCACTCCTGGTTGTCCGGGTGAGGCCAGTCGCCTGTATGAAGGTTGTAGTGATTTTTTTCCACCAGCGGGTCAGCCCAGCGGATAAATTGCCCCCAGGTCAAGGGGTTGCCCTGGTAGCTGCTGGACCGGTTGGTAAAATACGCAGATGCGTTGTGGGCTACCCCGTCATGATCGAAAACTTGGATATGATGGTTGTCATAGGTGACAATGATTTCCAGTTCCGGGTCATCGTCGATGCCGCCGATGCCCACGTTCAAGCCATAGCAGCCATAGCCGTTATGGCCCGGACCGTTACGGCCGGCGTCTCCGCCGGTTCCGGACAGGGTATTGTAGCGCGGCCAGGCAGGATAAGATACGCCCGCGGGTTGATACAGCCCGCCTTCGCTGTTGAAGGCAAACACCTGGGCCCCGCTGCCGTTTGTATTGGTTACGACGATTTCAATTGTACCGTTACCGTCCAGATCTGCCGCCGCCATGCCGCGGATTTCGGGAGAATTTCCGGCAGTATCAGTGTCTGCGGGCCAGCCGGATTTGAGGTTAAGTTCACCATTGCGCCACTCATAGACATATACTTCGCTGCTTTGGCCGCAGGCAATTTCATAGATGCCGTCTCCTTCTAAATCGGTGACAACGTGGGGTGCGTAAATACGCGCTCCGTTGCCATCGGCCCGGTCAAGCAAGTCGCCGGTTGCGCTGAAAACATAAACAGAGTAGTAAGCGGCAATCAGTTCATTTTCATTGTCCCCGTCAAGGTCGGCTACTATGGGCGAGGCGAACCAGCTTGTCTGGCCGCTAAGGTTACGAACAAACACCGGCGCCTGAACATCTGCCGTGATTGCCGCTGGAACACACACCGGATTGGTTTGGCCACCGGTGCTGCCGCCACCGGTCGTGCCTGTCGAAGCCGAGTTGCCTGAGCCGCCGCCACTGCCTGAGCCGCCGCAGCAGGTTATCATTATGGCGGCCATGAACAAACCGATAAATATCGCTATGCTTTTCATGTTTTTGTTTTCCTTTATGGATTCACATTATTTGGTTTTTAACAATAGGATAGCAAATGTTCAGCAAAACTGGCGCCAAAAATAATTTTTTTTCAATATTTCAAAATTTTAGAAAATATAGGCAGTTGCCGGTTTAAGCGCATATCTGGAGAAACAAATGAAACACATTTTTGAATTTGGATGCCAAAAAAATGAACAGCAGATAACGTTGAGAATAAGGCACTTATAGCTTTGCCGTTACCCACTGCTCGATGACTTTGAATGAATATTGCTCCAGTTTTCCGAAACCGGGCATTTCTTTGGCTTTATATTGAGCTAAGCGAGGTGTATTGATGCCGCATAAAAAGCGTGTGGCAAGATCCGCTGACAGATCGGGAAGCGCCTTTTCTTTAAGGGGTTGCAACAGTGCCGCCGCATCATGATTTTCCAGGGGCGGCAGTTCATGGGCCGGTAAAATAATTGGCGGGTGCTGCAAGCAGACCGAGCATCGGGCGCAGTCAGTATCCAGATTTTCACCGAAAAATGCGGATAAGCTTTTCGCCAGGCATTGTGGTTTTTCAAACATTTCGAGCATGGCGTGAATTCGGTCAACATCTTTTTTTTCTTTATTTTTAAAGAGTTTTGTAAGCTTGTCTGCGGTAGCGCCGATGTTAAAGCCCGGATTGTCAATGGTAAATACCTCCACTGCTAACTTGGGCTGAAGATGAATCCATCTTTTTTCGTTAAAGTATTCCAACGCCGTCAAAACACGCTGACGCTGCGAACCGGACTCTTCGATCACTGCGTCTATGTTCAAATGAGACCATGTTTTTGCCGGTTTGGCATATTTAAAAATGGTGTGTACAAACTGCTTTCTTTTCCCCTGGAAAGTGTTGATGATTTCCTGTGCGGTTTTGATGTATTGGAAAGAATATTTTTCAAAATAGGTGTATTGGGGGGAAATGATTTTTTCCATTTCCAGGTAAACCAGCAGGGTTTTCAGGGGCAGCAGCCGGATATCGGATTCTTTGCTAAGTGAGTGGGCGCGGACTTCAAAGAAAGGTTGCTGCGATTGCTTGATCAGGTTTAACACGTGGTAGATGCCCCGGCGGGCGGGAGTGTCTCCGTAGACAAAATTTTCCAATAGCGCTATGCCGCTCCGATTGGCCAGCATGCAGCATAAGCAGGGCTCTTGATCCCGCCCGGCGCGGCCGATTTCCTGGCTGTAACCTTCCATGGATTTTGGCAGATCGTAGTGAATTACCTTGCGGATGTCTTGCTTGTCAATTCCCATGCCGAAAGCGATTGTAGCGGTAACGATACCATTTTTACCGGCCATGAACCGGTTCTGAATGTCTTCACGCTGCTCGTTTTTCATACCGGCATGATAGGCCTCGGCGTCAAACCCATGCTGTTGCAGCATGCGGGCCACATTTTCCGCTGTTTTTTGCAGGGTTACATAAACAATGGCCGGTCCAGCAGGTTTGCCTGCAAGCACTTGCCGCAGCAAGCTGTCTTTATCTTTTTCCAAAACAGGCCGTATTCGCAGGAAAAGGTTTTTACGATAGAATCCGGTCTTGACCACATGCTCTTGGGAAATGGAAAATTTTTCACACATATCGCTGATCACTTTGGAGGTGGCTGTGGCAGTGAGCAGCAGCGTTTTGTTAATGTTGAATTCTTTTTGAAAATGGGGAATTTTCAGGTAGTCGGGTCTGAAATTGTGCCCCCACTCGGAAATGCAATGGGCCTCATCTACGACCAGTAACGATATGTTCATTTGCCGTAGCTGGGTTCTGAAACGTTCATTCTTGAACCGCTCCACCGCAATCATCAATATTTTCAAATCCCCCAGCCGCGCCGCCTCCAGGATTTGACGATACTGGCGGGAAGGCAGGCCCGAATCAAGTTTTGCAGCGGCAATGTTTTTAGACTGCAGAAACTCAACCTGGTCTTTCATAAGAGACAGCAATGGGGAAATCACAAGGGTCATGCCGGGCTCATGAAGGGCAGGTAACTGGTAACAAAGGGATTTTCCCGCACCAGTTGGGAATATTGCTACAGCGGATTTGCCGGATGACACAAGCTCGGCCACCTGCCGTTGACCCGGTTTAAAGGCGTTGAATTCGAAGGTCTTCTTGAGGGTATGGTCAATCGTTTGGGTTGAATTTATCATTTATATTTTTTTATATTTTTTAACTTTTCTGAAGTGATGTGCTTCAAGGGTTTCGCAAATAAATTGGTCCCAGTATGCCGTATCGGTTTTTTCCGGCAGGCTGCTTTTGTCGATGAGTCCTTCAACTTCGTCCATTAATGATTCCAGTTTTGGGGCCACTTCTGAGCCATAGTCTAACAGGCCTTGCTTAACCTTTAATAAATAAGGCGCATCCTTTAGAGGGTACCTGATTGTGTTCAGTGTCAGGATTTCTCTGACCTGTATTGCAGCCCGCATCGCATGCGAAACCGCTTTCCAATCTATATTTTTATTCTTCGTCGCAAGCTTTGCCCTGTGCCCGTAGTCGTCATAGAATTTTTCAATGATGGCGGCCACATATCCAATTGCAGCGGATTCCTGAAAGGTTTTCCCGCAAACCTGGTACAATCGCATGCCGTTGGGGTCTTTGCCCTTGCCGCAGCAGTGTTCAATTCTGGGCAATTGATCCCATATTGTGCGTAATTTATGTTCGGGATTTTTAGTGTTCAGCAATTCCAGTACTTTGGAGGCGGAGTTTAATCGTGACCCCTTTATGCCGTACTTGGCGGTCTGCCTGCGGGCGTAATCGATAAAAGCCTTGAGATTTTTTGAATAAAAACGATGACGTTGACGGATTATTTGCTGCCAGATTTCGGAATTAACGATCAGGGTTTCATCGATTGCGTGCAGCATATCCATTGCAACGGTTTGGCCTTCACAGGCCAGTTTGATGAAATGATGAAGGGAATAAAAATCCTGGTCAATGTCATCCGGGTTGTTTTTGGAAACGTCGTTACCGGTTGAAAAACTTTTGCTTTTGGGTATTTTACCCAGCAGGATTTGCTCACGGGTGGGCAAAAAAACACCTCTATAATCAACATCCGAGTCATCGGTGGCTGTGCCGTAAAGATGTGCGCCGAAAATCATTTTTACAATTAGAGACATTTCAACTTCCTAAAAAATTTGTATATACCATCAATTTCATTTTTTGCATAGAAGGCCTTGGATTACAGACCTAGACCAATCCGGCAGAGGCAGTACGCGAATGCTTGATTGGCGGGCACTGGTGATACCATGTTCACTGATTCGTACTTTTAAGATTATCCAGCGATTCATCCTCGTCTGCTGCAATGGGCCAGACCGAAACCCGATGCGCCTCTGCCGTCTTTAAAGTCCGGTAACGGTGCAATAACCGGACAATGTCACATGCAATGCCCTCATTGTTATGCCGGTTCTTCACCTGGTGGCAAGCATATCAGCTATGAAGATATTGAGCGGGCAGTCTTTCAGGCAGGTGAGTGCGGTGTTTGTCAAATGGCCATTAGCGGAGGCGAGCCATTGCTTCATCCCCAATTGGCGCAGATGCTCGCGTTGTGTTATCAAAAAGGCATCGTTGCTAACCATACAACCAATGGGATGCATTTAACCGATACTTTGTTACCGGTTCTGAAACGCTATTGCCTGTACATTTCTTCTCGGAGAAGTAATGGAAAGCCTGGGCAGCGAGAGCCTCAAAGAGATCTGGAAAAGCAAACGCGCGGAAGCGCGCCACTTAAAAACAGCCCAAAATGCCTTATCAAACCGCGCTTGCCGGTAATGCCGTCTTTTAAGCTAATGCCTGGGCCGATGCCCCAATATGGATCTGGTGAACTGCCACAATGATTTTCTCTTCTCAAGAGCCTAAACCATTATAATCAGGCTTGCATTTTTCTTATCGTTTTCAGCAGCGGACCTTCCAGTTTAAGGGGCTTTTGGGTGTTTGTGTTCAAAATCACAAAAGTGATTTTGGCATCGGTTACGACTTTATCGCTTCCTTTTAATTTTGCCGTTTGAGTAAGAATTGCGCTGCGTGTTCTATGCGAGCTCAGGGTTGTTTCGATGATGAGGCTTTCATCCATAAAAGCAGGCCGCCGGTAGTTGATGTTGATATTGACCACAACAAATAAATAAGCGTTTTTAAAAAGCCAATCCAATCCGATGCGCTCTTCGAGAATGGACCAGCGTGCCTCTTCCAGGAATTCAAGATGGCGGGCATTGTTTACATGCCCGAAAACATCTATGTGATAGCCTCTGATTTTGATTTCTGTTTCGTGTAACATTGGGTCTCCTTTAATCTGCAACATTGATGCTGCGATTTCCTATCATTTATAGATTGCAAATGACAAGTCGGAGCAAAAAAAATACATAATTTTTTAAAAACCGGTTTTGGCAATAGCTATTTAACTTTTTTTCATATATATAAATAAATTAGTATCTATGGATTAACAAGTGATTAACTTTTCCGGATCGATACTCGCATCCCGTCCAGTTGAAGTCAAAATAAGCCGTTCTTACGAAAATTTGTATATCTTGATTTTGTATATCCTGGTTCAATATATCTTGATTCAGTCCAATCGCATGTATTCCGGGGTATGGTTTTGATTATTGCCCTGGTGTATGAATATCAACCTAAAAGTAAGAGTTTTGGAAAATTTTAATGTTCCGGTATTGCGCCGAATTTGGATTCGTTTTTAAGGCGCGTCAATGGGTGCATACTGATTATATACTGATTGTCTGTGCGCATTGCCGCAACGAAGAAAACGGATTCAAAGCCAATATAGATCAGAGCAAGCAAGATTAGCGGATTTAAATTTTCCAAGGCCCTAAAGGAGGCGACATGAGAGAATCTCAGGAAATCGGTTTAATCAGCTTGAAGATTGATCCCTCACAAATTGACAGAATAGTATCTTCAGGAAAGCTTGAACACTTTGTAGAGCGTGTTACACAGATTTTCGCCGCTGATTTGAAAAGCAAACTTGTTGAAGAAAGTGTATCATCCATAAACACGGAAATAATTCTTTGGGAAGGAGATGAATACGGTACGGGTCCGCGGCCGCCGATTTGGCATGTTACCGAATCAATAGATAAAATTAAAAACCAGGTTAAGCGTCTCGAAAAAAACGTACGATTAGACACGAAGATTATGACTTAAGGCGATTTACAGTTAAAGAATATACCATCTTGTATGTCTTTTTTCCCGTCTTCTGCGTTATGCCAAAGGTACGAATACGTAAAGTATGCAAACTGATCAGCAAAAATTTGGCGCACCTTGAATACGAAAAAAAATCGAAGCTCAATCTGGTATATTCTTTTCCGGCAATCGCCTAAGAGACTTGGAAGTTAATTATAATCAGAATTATTAAATTAAAAAAAATTGGTTAAAAATATGCATGACCAGGCGGTTCCACGGCTACCCGAAACTATTGCTGAATTTCTTGCCAGGACAGGAAATTTACTGATTCATCTTTTAGATGGCTGTAATCTTTCCTGCAGCCATTGTTACCTTGACGCTTCGTCAGGCGGCAATCAGCTTTTGCATATAAAAACAGTTATGGATCTGCTTGATGAAGCGCACAACCTGGGCGTTAAATCCGTTCAACTTAGCGG
Source organism: Desulfobacteraceae bacterium (assembly GCA_024230435.1). GTDB lineage: Bacteria > Desulfobacterota > Desulfobacteria > Desulfobacterales > Desulfosarcinaceae > UBA2230. The sequence goes on along the minus strand of JAAERL010000060.1, from coordinate 27,336 downwards.
CGGAGAGCCTTTAATGTATCCTCATATCCTTGATGTGCTCGAAAGCTGTCAGTCAAAAGCATTTGCAACTGTACTATCCACCAATGCCACACTCTTAAATAAGGATCATTTACTCCTACTAAAGCACATTAATGCTAGAATCGTAACCAGCGTGGATGGTCCTGGTTCATACCACGATGTTTTTAGAAATTCACCCGGCTGTTTCCACAAAACTGAAAATGCCATTGCCCGGTTGGTCAAACAGGGATTGGAAGTGAAAATCGTTGTTACCATTTGCACTGATAATTTTGATTTCGTGCCCTGGCTGGCATCCTGGGCGAATAATGCAGGAGCACAGGAATTGCAGTTCCAGCCTTTGGAGAGAATAGGCAGAGGATTTGAGTTAAGAAAAAAAACCCTGGGCCATGAATTTTTGTCTAACCTGTTTATCAAACTTAACGATATGGCGGTTTACTACAGCAACAAGGGTTTGAAAATATCCATGACATATAAAAGCCGTGCAAGAATGTTAAAGCATCCTTGCACGGCGTTTGTTTGTAATGGGAAAAAATGTCATCGAAAGGTCCAAAAGGAACTTAAACAACTGGTTATAAGAGAAAATGGTGACATCTTACCCGAATTGGTGGATATTCACAGGCGATTTGCTGCCGGTAATATTTATTCGGATAGCCTGGAAAATAATCTGGCGTCTTATTTGGACGATGGTTATGCTCAATTTGATGATTTTTGCCGCCGCGTATATGCCGAGGTAGTTCCTGATTACCCTTGTCCTTTGATCCCATGGAACGAGATTTTGACTTTGAAAAGCAAAGAGCTATATTGAGCAAGCGGAGAAAATCGGGCACGATGACTTGTTTTTCAAGCCTCGCGAAATATATGAACTGCCCGGCGCCATACTATTGCTTATTATTTTGCTAAAAGAATTTCGACCATTTCAGCAAACCCGTATCCGCCTTTTTTTTCTGTAATCCAGGCCGGCAAGGTATCGATGTCGTCTATGAATGCCCTGACATTGGCCACTCCTACTGCGGTTTTAAAAAAGGCGAACATCGGGGCGTCGTTGGGCGAATCACCAATATACAGGACCTGATTTTTTATTTGTTCCAGATCCGAGTTAAAGATTTCTGCAAAGAGCAGACGGGTCATAGACAGTTTATCATAGTCGCCGAACCAGCCGTTTACATGAATTGAACTGATTTTAGCGCGGGCCCCTGCTTGCTGGAAGCAGCGAACAATCTGCTGAATTTTATCTTTTGGCAAGGGCGGCACATCTTCACAAAAATCTATGGCCAGATCGGCTTCACGGTAGCGCTGGTCCGCCGATACCATTGCACCGGGCACCTTCTCTAAAATCAATGATTCTAATTTTTTTAAGGCCGCAGCATCGCTATGGCGTTCAAGGGGTGTTTTCCAGTACCGCCGGCGCATAATTTTAGCTTGTTGATCATAATAAAAATAAAAGGCGCCGTTTTCACCCACCAGAGCGTCTATGGGCCACATGCGCGCCATGTGGTCGCACCATCCGGCGGGGCGTCCGGTAATTGGCACGACTAATATACGGGCTTGCCTCAAACGTTCCATAGCGATAAAGATATCTGAGACTAGGATGCCATCAACGGTCAGGGTGTCATCTATGTCCGTTAACACGTAACGAATGTTTTTTTTTGTTTCGGCTGAGATGGTGGAAAATGGTTTCATAAAGGGTTGCCATCCATAAGTTTTGTTTTTTTTGGGAGATTCTATCTTATACTGAGCCTCGTTGTAAAGGAATCTGATAGTTGAAAGAGTTTCAAAAAGATTGAAATTTTGAGAAAATTATGTATAACAAATGCGCGATTTTAGTGCGGCGAATATTATTTGCTAAGTATTGTCCATCGGCGAAACAGGAAAATTTGTTCGAGATCGAGGCGAGCGAAAAATTTTTGTCACAGGCAGCGTATTTGATATGCCATAGGGGTGATATAGCGAGGATAAAATTTTTCGCACACAACTAAGATATCGGGCAAATTGGTCACTTGTGGATGGGCATTAAGCAATTACAGCAGACAGGTTAATCGGGAGTCTTTAATGATAAATGGTAATATACCTCAGCCTAAAGGTATTTTTCTTTTGGTGCAATTTTTTACGGTTGTTCGAATACCTCTTGCTATTTTGTTGGCTCTTTTGCTTGCTTATACAGATAAGTGGAGTTATTTTAACGTTTTATCTTATGCCGGGTTGATTGGGTTAATCGAAATTAGCGATTTGCTTGATGGGCATTTTGCCAGAAAATACCGCATTGTGACCGAATGGGGAGCCATGCTTGATCCATACGCTGACAGCGTTTCCAGATTAATTACCTACTGGGGGCTGGCAATGGCCGGGCTGGTAATTCCTCTGGTACCGCTGGCCATGGCATTAAGGGACATTACCGTAGCTTATTGCCGGATCACCCTGACCAGATTCGGCAAAACCGTATCGGCAAAGCGAAGCGGAAAAATAAAAGCTATTTTTCAAGGTGTTGGAGCCGTAATAATTATTTTCGGGCCGCTGCATTGGTCCTTTACGGGCAAATGGACGGTTGACGCTCTTTCCTGGCTAATTATTGGCGTGACTCTGATTTCGGCCATTGAGTATGCCGCAGGAGCTATTTCAGCGGCGACGGCGCCCAAGTCCTGACGAAAAAAGACGGTATTTAACGTAATGCACCGTGATTTAAGATGGCTTATGTGTTTGAGTCTTTGAATAAAATTTCAATGTTTGCATTTGTAGCAATGGGTTAATCGGCCGGATGACAAATTCGCATTACAATGGTTCTCTGATGAGTCCCGAGCGTTTTATGACGCTTTCGAATATCATCAGCATTTGCCGTGCATCCATGGCGGCGCCAATCATTATTTTCATGAATCGTGGTCAGATGATGTGGGTAACCACTTTCATAGTGCTTGCCATGGTTTCCGACGCCCTTGACGGCTTTATCGCCCGAAAGTTCAATACGGTCACTGTGTTGGGAAAGGCTCTGGACCCGGCTGCGGACAAAATTTGCATTTTCAGCGTGATTTTGTTTTTGTACATTAAAAACAAGATTCCCCTCCATTTCATGGTGGTCATTGGAGTGCGGGATTTTTTAATTTCCATTATGCATTTGTACCTGGTGAAATTAAAATTTATTGTAACTGGCGCTAATTTCGCCGGAAAAGTGTCTACAGTTATGATTTCGGCCGCTTTGTGTGTCCATATTTATGACTTTCAGGCTGCCCAGGTTTTTTTGATCTATGCAGCTTATACTTTTATGAGCATCTCTTTTGCCCAATATTTTATTCTTTGTGTTAAAAAATACGACAGGCAAATGTGAGCGTTTTGGCAGGTCGACATCATTGAGCAAGCGCAAATGGTTATAAGGTTGGCCAATATAATTTTATTTGCATTCCAACATCTCTTTTTCTACAATCCGCATCCCCTGCCAATGGCCTTTCAAGTAACGAAAACCGCAGATTAAAAATAAAGATAAGACATAGGCCATTATACACCCCCATGCCTTTACAAGCCCCAATTGAAGAATTTCAATGGCAATGAAGCTGGGAACCATCATGATGAATACGGATGCAAGGCCGGTGCTCCAGAGAATAAAGCGGGTATCGCCGGCGCCGCGCAAAGCCCCGGCAAAGGCCATGTAAAGGGCGTCAAAAAACACGTAAACCGCCACAAATTGAAGCAGTACAGAAGCTGTAGCGGCTATGGTTTCATGATCTGCTGCGGTTTGATCGCCGGGCATGAAAATTTCAATGATCCAATGAGGGGCAAAGATATATAACAGGTCGATGAATATAATGTAGATAAGCAAAAGATGGATTGACTTTAGGACAGCGGATTTCGCCTGGCTGGGATTTTTCCTGCCCAGGGCCTGGCCGGTCAATGTGCTTAAGGCCTGGGAAATACCCAGCATTGGCATAAAGGCCAATGAGCTGATGGACAGGACAATGTTCGAGGCTGCCAATTCCGATTTTCCGATGCGCCCTACAAGGAAAACAAAAAAAATAAAAGAAGCGATATCCAAACAAAACTGAAGTCCGCTAGGCAGGCCATAGGTGATCAAACGCATGAAAAGTTCTTTGTCCAGTGATTTTGCAGACAGCAGACGGAATTTACGATTATTGTTTTTGTTAAAGATCAATGCGGCAAAAAGCACACAGGTAAAGGCCCAGGAGGCAACCGTGGCAATACCCGCCCCGGCGATTCCCCATTGCGGAAAGATCCAGAATCCGTTTATCAGGGCATAATCCAGGGGAACATTTAGCACGATGCCCATCATGTTAACGATCATGATGGGACGGGTGGCAGCCCGGCCGATATAAAAGGCTGTCAGTGCATCTGCGGTCACACGGAAAATAGCCCCATAACACAATATGCGGAAATAAATCACTTCCAGGCGTTGTATCTCCGGGGCATGGCCTGCAAAAGCGAAAAACGTTTTTGCGAAAATCGCCAATACGATAAATGCCAATCCTGATGCCAGCGAAAAATAAATGGCTTGCCAAAGGATTTTGCCAATATGGTGTTCAGCTTTCGCCCCGATGTATTGGGCGATGAAAACACTGGCATATCCCGATACCCCTGAAAATAAAAAAATGAAAAACATCGCTGCCCCGCCTGCCGGTATGGCGGCTGAGATGGCCTCCAGGCTGTAGCGGGATAAAAAAACCCGATCCGTAAATTCCATAACGGTAACCGCCGCCATGCTCATCATCAGGGGAATGCAGATTTGAATAATTTGCCGGTAACCGAAGCTTTTATCCATTTTTATCAAATATTCGGTGGGCAGACACCGGCATTTATGCCGAAGAGCAAACACCGCCTCCTTTTTTTCTAATTGATAGTTGCAGCCATTGGCGTGATGTAATAATCGGCAATACTCGTTTGCCTTTAAATTTCTCCGCTTTCGCGGGTTCAAGTCCACCCGGCAAAGTTAGCGGCGGCTTTAGCGCAAGCAGCCCGCCGGTTTAAATCAGTTTAGCTGCCTGCCTCAGAGCCCAGACCTGGCAAAGCAGCCCGGCTACAATTGCTCGTGGTACCTGTTTTAGTCAACGTAAAGAAGCTTGCTCTTGCAAGCGTAGCCTTTTAGGCCGGGGTAGTTGACTGAGCATCAACAGCGGGCAATGCTCTGTAGCGATCAAGCTTACAGTCCAATTGTCTGGGATTGTCGATTATTTTTTCCAGCATACGCCAAAACTCGGGACCGTGGTTTTTGACACGGGTGTGAGCCAACTCATGAAGGATGATATAATCCATAAGTTCGGCAGGCAACAATACCAGGTTGATGTTCAGATTGATATTATTGGCCGCCGAGCAGCTTCCCCACCGGGTTTTTTGATTGCGGATAAAGACTCGGTTATATGAAAAACCATGTTCACGCGACAGGGTTTTCAACCGGTGAATGATGTGCCGCCGGGCCTTTTCTTTTTCAAACGGCAGCACATTTCGCAAAACCTTGGCCCGCAGTTCAATCTGCTCCATGGACTTGGCTCGTGTTCGAATCCATTCGGCTTTGGAACGGGCAAACTGCTCAGCGCTGCTGAACGGGACACCTCGCGGCACAGCTACCCGGGCGCCCTTGAACGGACGCATGGAAAGATTTAAATGTTTTGCCCTATGACTTCGTTCCAACAATACTTCGCCAACCTCGGGGATGATTATTTTTTTATATGCCATATCAGAGTCTTCCAGCACCCATCGGCGAAATAGCCAAATCACTGACGGGCGCTTTTTATTTCAAAAAATTAACGAACCGCGGATTGCTCAAAAGTTACATTTCTATATTTGATTTTTCCAGCACCAAAGCTTGCGTGTTTACCAATTAAAGTATTACACTTATAAAGTAAATCCCTAATGTGTAAATTCGCGCTAAATTTTTCAGCCGTTGGCTTGCACTGAGAATTGACTTGGTTGTATGTTCGTTCTTTTTATATTTTTGTGAATTGCCAGAAGGGAAAGTATAATATGAAACTGGATGAAATAAGGCGTAAAATCGATAAAATAGATCGTGAATTACTGGTCTTGCTGCAAGAGCGCATGGGATTGGCCATGCGGTCAAAAAAATTCAAATCATCGGTGGCTGACCCCAAGCGGGAGCAGGACGTCTTGCAACGGGCCGAGCGGATGAACCTTGATTTGGTTGAGCGTTCTTTTTCCCGCCAATTGCTGGAAAATATCATCCGGGAAAGCAAACGCTTACAGCAGCAGGACCGGAAACTGGTCGCCTTTCAGGGAGAGCATGGCGCTTATGGGGAAGTGGCCTCCCGGCGTCTTTGCCCCCAGGGGGTTTATATTCCTTGTCTTGAATTTGCTGACGTTTTTGAAGGGGTTGAGCAAGGGGCTTTGGATCTGGGCGTTGTGCCTGTTGAAAATTCATTAGAAGGTGCGGTCACACAAGTAAATGATTTGCTTACCCGAACCGGCTTAAAGGTGATCGGTGAAGCCAAAGTGCCCATCCGGCATTGCCTTTTAGCCCCCCACGAGTTTGAACTGGATGAAATCCGGGTTGCCTATTCACACCCCCAGGCCCTGGCCCAATGCCAGCAATTTTTATCGGCCCGGAAAATTGAACCCAGACCCTATTACGATACTGCAGGCGCAGCAAAAATGATCGCCCGTGAATCTCCGCGTGCCGCTGGAGCTATTGCCAGCGCTTTGAGCGCGGAGCTTTACGATTTGAAAGTTCTCGATCAGGGGATTGAGGACGGCGATGCCAACCAAACCCGCTTTGTGCTTTTATCTCGTGATGGAATGACTCCCGATGTCGCCAAAACCTCAATTATCTTTTCCACCGCCCATGAAGCCGGACAGCTTCATAAGGTGCTAAGGCTTTTTGCAGAATCCGACATCAACCTCACACGCATTGCCTCCATGCCGATTAGAACTGATCCGGGCAATTACAGCTTTTTTCTTGATTTTGAGGGCTCTGAACAAGATCCTAACGTGTCCGCCGTAATGGCGGAATTAAAAAAGATGACCATTGCAGTCAAGTTTCTGGGCAGCTATCCCCCTGATCTTGGGTAAAATAAGGACCGTGAAAATTGCAAACTTTGTTAGCATGGTGTCTATCGGTGAAGCAGGCAAATTAGCCATTTATGAATGGGCGCTAATATAAGGCGATTTGTGTTAAATAATATGCCATCTTGCATGTCTTTTTTTGGCGTCTTGTGCGTTATGCCAAAGGTTCGAATACGTTAAGTATGCAAACTTTGGTGCGCTTTGAAGACGAAAAAAATCTAAGCCCAATATGGTATATTCTTTTGCCCAATCGCCTAAGTTTACCACCCGGATCTTTTTTTTCGGATCTTTTCTTAACAATTAGTAGTGCGGAACCCAAACCTTTTTTTTGACCCAATAGCCCGGCTCAACCTCTAATTGCACCCAGCCGCCTTCTACCCAATGCCCGCGCCTGTTGTAGTGACCCGGATTCCAGGTTTTTTTGTAGGCCGGCTCGACCCAGTACTTACGTGTTTCCCAATGCCCGGCAGGCTCCGGTTTTTCATAATAATAATGTTCGACCCTTGGCGGCTTATGGCCGTATACAGGTGCAGGGCGCGGGTCAGGCCGATAGCTGCTGTGATGGCTATCAATGAAGGCTTTGCCTAAAATTGCTGCCCCAACGCCTATGGCAACACCTTCCCAGCGGTGGCTTTGGGGTGAACCTGCCCAGGATGAAGGTATCACGCAAAAAACGGCCAAAGCGCTCACTATGAAAATCGATACAAGGTTTTTTATTGTCATGAGGAACCTCCTTTTCACTATTTTACACTACTTAGACGTATTGCCTGAAAATTTGTTTACAATATTTTTAAAAAAATATAGTCCGCAAGTCCTGAAATCCAGACAAAATATCCGCATTATGAATTTGGTCTGCGGGCCCGTCCGGGAATTAATCGATTTATTACATTGCTTGAGGTGGATTACGATGGCAAGATTGACGCCGTTTGCATTAATGTGTGATACACAAGCACTTGAATATACATGTTAAAAGGTTGGTCCTCGTACTCATATAAGACCCGGTTGAGGTTTATGTGCGAGAATGTAATCAAATAGTCATTGGGACGTATTGTCCATGATTTCCAATCACAAGATATTATCTATTTTTCCGGGTTTTGCGATTATCTGAGGGTCTTGGAAGATGCCGGGTTTGATCAATCGATGCTATCGCCAATTACGGCCCGGCGGCATGTTAATTATTGGTAATTTTTCGCCGTTAAATCCCGATCGTTATTTTATGGATCATATCTTAGAGCCTGTCTGGGAAATAGAAAATTTAGCGAAAAAGCTCTTAGGCGATTGCCGGATTCACAGTGACGACCGGGACCTGACCCTAATTTTCAGTCAGACGTCTTTTGGGGCGAATATCGAAGTTATTGCTAAAGATTTAGGAAACCTGTTTGCCATCGCACGCCGTCCCGTTTGATTATCAGAATATATGGATCCGGTGGCGCGAGTCAGTTCCTGTATTAGCTTGCCTGGCTTCCCAAAACTTGGCGTATCGCTTTTGACAGCCTGTTGATAGTGATGGGCTTTCGTAGGATTTTTTTTACACCGATTTCATCAAGCCTTTCCTGGTTAATCGAGTCGCTGAAGCCTGTGTAGATGATCACCGGGATATCAGGGCGGATTTTCAAAATTTCCCGGGATAAGGATTCCCCGTTGATTTCGGGCATGATCATATCCGTAATAACCAGGTCAAACCGGGTTTTGAACTTTCGAAATTCCGACAGGGCCTGCACCGGTTCAGTGTGGAACTTTACCCGGTATCCAAGGGTTGCCAGCAGTTTTGCCCCCAGCTCGGATAATCCTTTGTCATCATCGACCAATAAAATGTGCTCTTTGCCGGTACTGATAATGGCCGGAGGAGAAAATTGTTCCCTTGTCAATTCATGTGCTCTGGGCAGATAGACTTCAAACGTAGTTCCCTTGCCCGGCAGGCTTCGCATATCAATGATTCCGCCGTGATTTTGGACTATGCCGCATACGACAGCCAAACCCAGACCGGTTCCCACCTCCTTATCTTTTGTCGTAAAATAGGGGTCGAATATTCGTTCATGCAAATGCAACGGTATGCCATGGCCGGTATCGGAAACAGACAGGCACACATACTCGCCGGGTCTGAGCTGACTGGGAAACAGGAATTGATCATTGAGCTCATTGAGCGAAATATCCACACTCTTAAGGCAAACTTTCAGTGAGCCGTTTTTATCGCCTATAGCATGAGCAGCGTTTGTGCATAAGTTCATCAATATCTGGTGAATTTGGGTTGCGTCGGCAACAACGATGCTGTTCTTGGCCTGGATATCCTTATCGATGCTGATATTTGCGGGCAAAGATGCTCTGAGCAATCGTAAGGCTTCTTGAACAATCAAATTGATCTGAATAGGATTAAGTTCACTTTCACTGTTTCGGCTAAAGGACAATATCTGTCTTACAAGATCTCTGGCGCGTTCACTTGCGCTGAGCACTTCATTCAGGCAATTTTGCATTTCTTCGGAAACACCCTTTTTCAACAATGCAAGTTCCGTATGCCCCATGATGGCTGCCAGAATGTTATTGAAATCATGTGCAATCCCCCCGGCCAAAGTACCCACAGCCTCCATTTTTTGAGCTTGACGCAGCTGGCCTTCCAATGATTTTTTTTCCCAGTCAAGCTTCTGGTGGGCCTGAATTTCCTTTCGCAATTCATCGTTGGCCTTGCCCAGCATGGCCGTACGTTTTTCAACCTTTTCTTCCAACAAGCAATTGTTAGTCTCAACGCGTTGATGTTTCTCATCAAGCAGTTTTTCCATAAAAAAATCCCTGCGCGCGTAATATTCGATCATGTAACAGATCAGCATACCGGTGATGCTGGCCGCTCCGGAAAAAAACATATTATTGATTAAAGCTGTCAACGGCACCGCGCTATTGTAATAAGCCGCCAGGTAATAACAAATAATTAAAAAGATACTGGCCGGAGAAGCCAGGATAAAACGCATACGGCAAAATATATGCGCGACCATAATAACCAAAATCAGGCCGGCGTAGTATGTCCGGGCTGTTATGCCGTTGCCGATCATGGTCATATAGACAATGGCTAATCCGGTAATGAGCATCAGCGCAATGGTTGTGATTTGCATGTATTTTAAAAAACGATGTGAAAACGTGAACACAAAACCCAGCACAATTGCAGGGCTGATAATGGCAAAGCGAATCAGCCAATAAGGCTCTTTTAGCTCGGGAGCCACAACGATATCCAGGATACCGAATAAAATAATTAACAGCAATCCGAGCACCATTGCCACGCGTATTTGAGGTAATGATTTGACAATATATTGTTGTAAAAAGGTTTTTTCCAGTTTGGCCTGTTGACCTCTAAAGGCTAGCGTAATTGGATTGATCTCCATTTTACAGTCATTGCCGAATGATTTTGGCAAGGAAAATAACGTTTTGAAGTGACGCATTATAACTTTTTTTTGCTAAAGAAGGTTAATAGCTTCCAAGCCCCTTAATAACCGCGAATTAAGGCAATTATTAGATGGCTCTTTTATATTGAATCTATGTCTTTGTTAACGCTTGACGACTTGGGGATTTGTCATTCCAACAATAGACTTTTAGCTTGAGATGGAGTCCGGTCTGGTGTCATTGCCCGTAGTGGACCAGCAGGTGGTGTTTTCAACGGGAAACAGTGTTTTGCATTTGATTTACCGCACAGGTGTAAGAACGTACCCATTTTGCCGAAGGCTTTGGAGCAAACCGGAATTGCCGGCCAGATGTAAAGCGCCTACGGCAATAAAGGTATTTCCTTGCTGAAGGTAGGAAGTCATGCGTACCGCCATGCGTGTGTTACGTTCATCGTTTAATTTGAACATGAAGCGCTTCAGGGCGCTTATATCGCTTTGGTTTTTGTATTGATCGGCCAATTTTTCTATTTTTTCCAGATCATCGGCTACATACGCCTGTATCAAGGCTTCAAACATCCCCGGAAGTTGAGGCAACTGGTCCAAAGTCATTTTAAGCAATGAGATTTGATCGTCAAGGGGAATTGACTCGAATACCGCCATTTGTTCCTGGGCGGTTTCCAGGCCGGTTGCGGGTTTGCCCCGGCTTTTGGCGCGTTGGAAAAGAACCATGTCCAGCACCTGACCGCCGGTTGGTTTGGGCATGCTCAATAAGGCCATAATAAACCATGGTTTCAGTTGCATGGTGACCATTTCCGGCAACCCGTAACCGGCCACAGCATTTACTACGCGCTGAAAAAGTGGTTGGCCCAATAGTTGATCCAGGCTTTTGCCGCCGTTGAGCATGATATTGTTTCCCAGTTGCATAAAAACGCTCGTATCCAAAAGCATTTCCATAACAAACGCATCCGAAGTGTCCAGGGCCTGTTGAACTTCAGAGCGCAATTGAGTCACTCTAGGGTCCGAGGAATGGATGGTTCCCAATAAATAGCTCGGACGTAGACCGTTTTTGCTTATTTTCCAGAACAGGCCGTTTTTTCCAGAGGCGGAGGAAAATGCCGAGTTTGAAGGCAAAGGGTTTTTGTCCGGCAGCTTTTGATCTTGCACCAACGGTTTATCATTTGATTGGGGCGGCGGTGATGTTTCCTGAATGATTTCCGAACCCAGACGTTCCACTTGCTCTTCGGAAGGAGGGCTGTCAGTAAAATGCCATTTTCCATCGGCATCTTTCCACCGGTAAATATCAGCCGATGCATTCGGATTTCCCAACAGGCCCAACACAATTGCGAACAATATGATTTGGCCGAATATGAAGGCATTTTTTCTATTCATGAGGGCCATGCTGTTTTCCTGTAATCCTTTTAAAAATCCTGTTTTTCACTCTGGTATTATTATATTGTCAGCAAGATTCTTTTTTTTAATTTTTTAAGGTATTGTAATTACCTTAGCTTTAAAATTGTCAGGAATCAACAACGATACCGACAGTATGTAAGAATATACGGTTAACGTGCATTCAATAACGGCCTGAAAAGAGGTAATCACCCGTTATTGAAAAATGGGGCGATTTGAAGTTTCAATACCCCCAAATATGTGAGGTGTGACTTATGTCTGGAAAATCAGCAATGATGCGCGGTATATGCGTTATATATTGGATAATTATCCCGGTTTTTTTTGGAGCTGCGACCGGATGTGTCACCAGTGGCAAACACTTTGACCGTAAAGTCAGTGCTCAACGTATTTTTGAGCAATATCAAGTTGATAATAACTATTCGTACTATATCAGCGGTCATGATGCCAAGCCCGTGGCAATCGTGGGGCTGCGCAAAAAATACACATTGGAAGCGCCTTCCTGGCGCCCGGTTATTATGACGGAAAAACAGCTCAGAACATGGGTAGATCGTATGAAAGACCAACCGGGAGCGGAATATAATATCGAACCTAACGGCGCTTATATTTTGGACAATCAAAAGAACCGGATTGGCTTATGGTACTCTGTGTGGGCGCTTCCCATCGTGACGTTCAAGTCGGATAAGGTGCTGGCGATTTCTCAGCCGATGACGGTATTTCCCCACTCAAACCGAAACCGGGGCGATAATGACCGCCCTTACAGGTGGCCGTAATGTGCTGCAATTTTTCAGGCCCCTTTTTACCGTATTGATTATCGGCAATAAGACATAAGGTGTGTGCCATGATGATAAGACTGGTAAAATTGCCCGGTCTGTTAGCTTTGTACTAAGATAAAACTATAAGAAAACTAACTTTGCACAATTTTTTTCATATGTAATTATCCCCTGTGAATTAAACGCTGACTATGGGAGCTATAAGATTTAAATTTGCAGTAATATCTGTATGTTGGTATTTTTTAAAACCCTAACTGCTTCTGGTCTGATTTTTCGGGGCTGCTTTTCAAATACGACTTGTATTCAAAGCAGAAAAAAAATAGAATTAAATAATTTGCATGGGGGCGTTTTCCCCCGCGAACGCCCTGAAAAACATGTGAGCCGCTAGCTAAAGGAAGATAATGGTATGAGCGCTACGTTAGAGCTGATACAGCTGCCTTTGGTTGCCCCTGTTACGGTTCCGGCAATCAGGCAGAATAATTCTTTAAATCAGCAGGATAATAAGCTTTCGAACCATCAGTTTCAGCGGCGGCAAACCAGCTGGCATCATAAAGTCCACCGCATGCCGTCACCCGGAAAACAGGTAGACGGATTTGCCTACGGGGCCGATGGACGGTCAATTAAAGAATCCATGCAAGGCCGGTTGATCGATATTTATGCTTGATCGTGGTCATCCAACTAATTTGCGCATATATACAGACATTGAGAATGCAGCCGTTAACGCGTGTTCAGACGATCGGCGTAAAAAATCGTTTTAGGGGCGTTGAGGAATCCAAGACTTTGAAAAAAAATCCAATCCGGTGCGCCTCCACAACTGTCAGCAACTTTGATCATCCTTGTTCTTAGAGTTAACATTTTGCTTTTCCGGTGTATTTTCTCTTCTGCACTGACAGCCAGCGCCCTGGCCGCATCGTTGAAACCGAACCTGTCCATCTTGGCAACGGCCCTTTAAAAAAAACACAATAAAATAAGCAGCAAATATAAGGATACCCGCCAGTAAGGGGATGATAAACTCCATAATATTGTCCCAAGGCAATTCGATTTTTCGAATTTGCCGTAGCTGTTTTGTTTTTTTTAGATTACTTTAGAGCCTGTATCTTTCAACGCCCTAAAGTTTATAATCTAAATGTTTTTTTTACCATTTTGCAATGACAACCAAGAGCAATCCGTATGAAACCACCTATCTATCTTGATTACAATGGTACTACGCCGCTGCTTGCCGAGGTCGTAGAAGCCATGCGGCCCTATATGGAAAACGAGTTCGGCAATCCTTCCAGCAATCATTGGTATGGAAAAAATGCCCGGCAAGCGGTGGATAATGCAAGGGCATTGGTTGCCGGATTGCTCAATTGCAGATCTGAGGAAATTTTTTTTACATCGGGGGGCACGGAATCCAATAACCATGCGATTTGTGGTGTGGCCCGCGCCTTGGCACAGAGAGGGCGTCATATCATTACAAGTGCGGCCGAACATCCCGCGGTACTGGAGGTGTGCCGCTATTTAAAACGAGAAGGGGTTGCAACGACCTATCTTGACGTTGATTCAACCGGTTTGGTTGATCCTGCCGCCGTGGCCGGAGCCATCCGAAATAACACTGTGCTGGTCACCATAATGCACGCCAACAATGAAGTCGGAACGATTCAGCCAATTAGTGAGATTGCCGCAATTGCCGTCAGCCAGGGAATTTTTATGCATACCGATGCAGCCCAGAGTGTTGGCAAAATTGTCGTCCAAATCGATAAGTTGGGGGTGGATTTGCTGTCCGTGGCCGGGCACAAGCTTTATGCTCCCAAAGGAGTCGGCGCTTTGTATGTTCGTAAGGGGGTTCCGCTTGAAAAATTTATTCACGGGGCGGGACAGGAAAGGGGACGTCGCGCAGGAACCGAAAACGTGATGCAAATTGCCGGTCTGGGCAAGGCTTGCGAGATTGCGTTGCATGATTTGGAGCAGCAAACAGCCCATCTGAAATTCTTGCGGGAAAGGTTGCATAAAGGGATAATTGAGGCGGTGGGACAAGAGCGGATTCACCTCAACGGCCATGTTGAACAAAGGCTTCCCAATACCCTCAGCATTGCGTTCAAGGGCTTAAGAGCCGATAAAATGTTAGAAAAGATTGGCGGCCAGGTGGCTGTTTCAGCCGGAGCGGCTTGCCATTCGGAAACCGTAAATGTGTCCCATGTCCTGGCGGCTATGAAGGTCCCTGCAGAATATGCCCTGGGAACACTTCGTTTCTCGGTTGGACGGATGACCACTGTTGAGCAAATCGATCAAACCATCAAGGCCGTTTCCGGGGCGGTCAAGCAGTTAACCTTTGGTGATAAGGCGTGAACAATCAATCTTGCGTTTTGATCATTGGAGCCGGCCGTTTTGCTGTAAACTATATCAATGTTATTTCCGGGCTTGCGGACCAGGCCCGGAAAATGCCCATGCCTTTTTTCTTTGATCATCTCATCGTGACCCGTACACAGCAGGCTGGCGCTGAAACCCTGGCCGGAAAAATTTTACACAAATATTCGGGGATTTGGCGTACCGTAACCGGCTGCCAGGTCATAAACGAGCACCAATTGGAAAAGGTTCTTGAACGTTACCGCCCAGGATTAATCTGCCTGACGGCCCGCGATAATAACACCGGCGACGGCATTCATGCCCACTATAGCCCCAAGGCGCTGAACTACGGTGCTTTGTTATGTGAAAAACCATACAGCTCAGGTTGCGGTAACGGAGCAAGCCTGGTGCATGCGCAGCGGTTGCGCGAGCACCCACACGCTGCTCGTTTCGGCTTGCATTTGCCTATGATGCCGGTTTTACACGCCATGGAAAATCACGATTACTTGGGACCTGTGCTGGCCGGAGCACGGGAACTCGAGTTTTTATGGCAATCTGAAACGGCCAGATCCGGTCTCATCAATGATTTGGCCGTGCATCCCTGGTCGTTGATTCCCACTATTGATCCGGTAACGATTGATAAAGTTGATGCAACAGCATCGTCTACCGGAATCCGGTTTTCATGGAACCCTGTTTCCGGGGGCGGTCTGAAAACCGGTAAAATTTTGTTGCAGACGGGCGGGCTTTTTCGTGGTATGCGGTTGGATCAACTCGTTTTAAGGTTTGGGTTCGCCGAGGGGCGTTTGGCCATTTTCCGGGAACCGATGAGCTGGAACAAAATTCTTGACGGCAATATGAGTTCCGAGCTGCAAGAGGTGCTAATCGCTGTTGACAATCCACTCAAACAGCATCTTTTGGCGATGATCAACCTAAAACCGATATGTGATGTGGAAAAAACGTACCTGTCACAACAATTTATAGAACGTCTTTACGGATTTGAACTTCATCGGAAATGAAGATTTACTTAAGGTTTTGGAAACTAAGCTATGAAATCATCTGAAAAGACATCGGGCCGTAACTTGGTTTGCCGAGGCGTTCGCGGGGCGACAACCGTAGAAGAAAATACCTGCGAAGCTATCCTGGAAGCAACACGCGAAATGCTTTACATCATGATCCGGGCCAACAATATTCAAGTAGAAGATGTGGCCAGCGCCTATTTTACAACCACCCCCGGCCTTAACGCCACCTATCCGGCTTTAGCAGCGCGTCAACTCGGATGGTATGATGCCGCCTTGATGTGCGGCCATGAAATGCAGGTGCCCGGCGGCTTGCCGTTTTGTATACGCGTATTGGTGCATTGGAATACACAGCTCACCGCAAAGCAAATTGCGCATGTCTACCTGCGCAAAGCAAAAGAGTTGAGGCCGGAGCGCAAAACTATTCCCGAGATTTCCATGAAAGAAATTGAAGCGGAATTGAAGAATTTTGATTTTAAAAGTATTCAATTCGATCCCGATGGCTCCTGACCCGCTTTTACCGTAAAAGAGGACTGGCCGATAATGGGAAGTTGTTGCGGGATATACGGGTAAATCAGTGCTTCGTATAAGCCGTATTTTGCTAGTCAGCGATTGTTTTTTTGCGTATGCAAAAAGTAGCCGATTGAACAATTATTCCAAATTAACACAATCTCAGGTGTAACTTGGTCATAACACAATGCAAGCACCTGGCGTTACCACCAGCGTTTGCTTATGCTAATGCCATCGACAGTTAATTTTACGTCATATACCATGGTCCATTTTGACCAATCCCATGAATAATTGATTCGATAATTAGAGGTCTTGATAACATTGACAAAATTGTCAAAACTGTGATGCATGTCCACATTTCCTACGACCACGGCCCAGGCTTGCCTTCCACGATTTGCTTCGGAATAGTAATGACCGTTTTTGACGCCGGTTCCGTCACGGTAAACTGCCACGTAACTATCGTTTTTGCGCCCGATGATCCATTTACCGTATTCAAAGGAGTCATCAAATCTATCCGCGGGCCAATATAAGGCGACACTGGTATCGAGTTGATTAAAGGTATCAGCAATGCGTATTTCCGCATTGGGCCAGTACAAAATCAAAGCAACATTGTCTACCTGATCGATGTATGGCAGATGTGAATTGGCGTTGATCCCGCCGCGATCCCGCCAGTTTTCTTTTACTTGCCCGGATTGGGTCCATACGGCAATATCATCGATTGTGGCTGCCCAGGGCCATTGCTGCCAGCCAAAGTATCCACCGTAATAATTGTGCAGGGAGGTCAACACAATGCCCTTGTTTTTAAAAATATCAATCGTTGCGTGGGAAATATCCGAACTGCGGCCAAAGGTTGCCCCTATTTTAGCCAAATTGTCCAGCCAATTGTCCGGAAAGCCGGTAGCGCTGCCGAATATCGCAAGATGTTTGTTTTTTCCCAAATCGTAATAGTTGACGGTGTAACTGGTGTCGGCTGCAGTATCGGGGTGGAAATAACCACCGGAACTCCACTGGAAGATTGTTCGGTCAAGCCTGTCAAATCCAGCGTGAACCTTTAATTTATCCGACTGGCTGTGCCCAAAATTCAAGGTTGTGTTTAGTGTATTCCGCCAGCTATTTGCAACATCTGCCAGGTCTATACTAGAGGTTGAAATAAAACCGCCAATGTAGCCGGCTCTTGTATCCGGTTCAGCCAAACCTGTGACAAGTTCAATGATCGTGGTGTGATTATGGTTGTATGCCGATGTATATTTGGAGACATAATTTCTGCCGGCAGAGGGAAAATAAGCTCCCTTATCGTTAGTCAGCAGCAATATGTTTTTCATCAGAATTTTTGCCGCCTTTTCAGCTTCATATCTGATCTGTTCATCCTTGGCGAAATCGGCAAGATTGAGCAGCCCGGCAAGTGAATACGTAAAGTAGACCGATGAAAAGAATTCATAGAATCCATACTCGATTTTTAATTTCAGGTAGTGGGAAAGCCTTTGTTCCAGGGCAGTGTCCATTTGCCAGCCTTCGCGCTGTTTCATAAGATAGGCTGCGGACATCCATAGTATCATGTGATTTTCAGACCAATAACAGTATAAGTCTTCGCCCTTGGTCAGCCAGTAATTCAGTTCGCTTAAAACAGGCAGTATCTTTTCATCGTATTTATCCGTGAAATATAATATCCTTATCACCTGGGCTAAATTAAAATCTCCGGTTTCATCATTCACAATCGACGCCAATAATGAATCCAAATAGTGATCACTGATATCCAAACCTTCAAAGGCCAGAATTGGAGCCGCAGAGCTGGAGGGATTCTCAATTGCCATTTTACGATAATCCGCCTTGTTTTGTTCCGGGTCATTAAAGGCATAAAGTGAAGTGTTCAAAAGCGTAATTATCAGGAGCATTACAAAAAAAAACAATTTTTTTGAGTTTTTTTTCATCATCAATCTCCTTTAGTTTTAATGTAATCCGATTAGGATCGTGACACGGTTGGCAATTTAGATAGAAGGTGCGATCTGAGTCTATCGCATGAAAATAAGGACTATTCGCAAATATATCTGTCTGATATTTTATCTATTTATCAGCAGATAAGATGGTGAAATATACTTGTGCATGAAAATTGACTTGTAAAAAGAAGGCTCATGTTGTGTTTCTGGATCTGGCATTGTTAATTTAGTATAACCTCAAAACCATCGTCTCATTTGAGAATTAGAAGAATAAGTGGATTTCGGAGCATCTCCTTGCTTTTACTATGGCATTTAGTTTTTCTTCTAAACCGGGCGAAAACATGGCGAAACAGATTATCGTCGCCCTCGGAAGTATAAGACGATTTGTGTTGAATAATATACCATCTTGCATGCCTTTTTTCCCGTCTTGTGTGTTATGCTAAAGGTGCGAATACGTAAGGGTCCTGAAAGATGACAATATAGACGTTATTGCGCCGGATTTGGATTCGTTTTCAAGGCGCGTCAATGGGTGTATACTCGTTGTCTGTGCATATTGACGCAACATAACGAAAACGAATTTAAGGACGAGCATAAGTGGTGCATCCGCATTTTTCACGCCCTTATTATCATAATTTCAATCTGCGCTTGCTTTTGAGCGTTTCGAAAACAGGCTTAAAAAAACTACCGAACGCGCCTTGTCGATAAGTTCTTAAAGAAAAGCTCTTCAACTTGGTTCTTGGGAAAAAGCTTTGTGCAATCCCTGTCGGTCCAACGATGTTCGATAATCGTTTCCATTTTCGTTAGTGGCTGGATTGTTGAATCAGTCCAATTGTTGGTTGAATCAACTTCTCGAATATTATATTGGATTTTTTATTATTGAGTATTATGAATAATTTTTTCGGAGGCGCATTTAAAAGTCAAGCTTTATTTTTCATAGTTTATTATTTTTTTAAAATTATCCTTTTGGCTTGTCTTCTTTTTGCACCTCGTACATTTGGATAGATCCCTTCGTGATTTGGAATTCAACATGAGCCTATTTTCGAAGTCTGCATTGCTTGAGACTCGGCTTTTGTGCAAATGATCCTTCATAGTATTTACCGGCTGATATTAATGTGAATATGCAAAATTCTCAATGACCGGGCAACGCGCGAAGGCAATCCGTTTATTGTGAGCGAAGCCGATTAGGTCCGGGCCAGGGGCATGGTGGTTGTTTAGCGCCTGCTATCGGCTGACTTGTTATCGCCGGTAACGAGTCAAAGATAAACGTGATGAGATGTTCCAGGGGCATTGGCTTGGGTAATATTGCCTGAGCGCCGGCCCTAATCGATGCTTCGCAGTCTTGCAGGAGACTGAGGTTTGAATGCATGCAAACGGCTTGTTTGTATCCGCTTTTTCGAAGTTTGCTGACAATTTGAAAACCATCGAGGCAATCTGGGCCTAAATCGATATCACAAATCAATAAATCAGGTGTGTTTTGGGCAAAAAGCGTTGAAACTTCTTCATGGTTTTTGGCTAAACTGATATCTATAGAGCAATTGAGCAGCTGTGACTTTTTTATTAATTCCACCAGGTATATTTGGTAAATCAGTTCATCGTCGAGAATACAAAGTTTGAGTTTTTTTCCGTTTTGCTTATAGTATTTATGAATCGTTTTTTCCGAGGATAATTGCTTGGGATCGGAAACTGTTATGCCTTGTGCTGTAATGCGGCTTTTCGATTTGAGTTCGTATTCATCAGACAATTCATTCAAGTGCAAGGGCAAGCCAACAGAGTAAGCATTTGCTGGATTTTGCGCGGCAATGGGAATTGTAAAGCAAAATTTTACGACCATTTCAGGTCGGAATGATTCGCACCAAATCTCGCCGCCATGAGCCATGATGATTCTTTTTGAAATGGCCAGCCCAAGGCCGGTGCCATTTTCTTTGTGTTTTGTGTAAAATGCATCAAACACTTTCGACAGTTCATCCTTTGGCAGGTAGGCGCCGTTATTTTCAATACAAAAGGTTGTCATCTGCTTGTGCGTATCTTCATGAGCCGATATTCGCAAAGCGCCCGTTTTGTTCATGGCCTGGGCGGCGTTGGAAAAAATATTGGAAAACACCCTTTGCAGTTTTAATTCATCAGCATTGATCATATGCCGGTGGTTTAATGCATATTCAATATCAATTTGCGCCGTGGGATAGATTCGAGAGATTTCCCTGAGAGACTTTTTTATGACAACCAACGGATCTATAGGTTTTATTTTTGGCCGCTGTGCACGATCGATTTCCATGATGTCGTCAATCATGTCGTTGGCCGCGGTAATCGCAGATTGCATTTCCGGAAGGAATTTTTTGGATATCGCTTGTATCTCCCGCGGCTCGGTGCAGTCCTGAAGTGTTTGCATAATCATTAAAATCATTGATAGCGGCTTTCGGATATCATGGGCAAGCATTTGGGTTGTCTTTGCAATGTCCTCCATTGTGCGGGCATGCCGTTCCATGTGTGAATATTTTTCAGCCTGCTCGATATTCAACACCAACTGTTGCTGGAATCGCAGCGAGGCCTTTTTTAATTCCTTTAATTCATGTGTTTTGACATTAATTTTATCAATGCTAATGGCCTGTAATTGGGATAGCAACTCATTGGGATTGTCGGCATGTGAGATTTTTGAAAGTTCCCGGGCCAGCTCTGTCAGGTCCTTGAGCATGTTGCTAAAGACCGCAATCATTAAAAAAAACGAAAGCAAAAGCGCAGCAATTTCTATTGTAATCAGGAATAATTTCAATTGCCTGATGTCTTTAGTCAGTGCACGGCGGGAAAATCCGGCTCTGACCGATCCCAGAATTTCCTTATTCCGGGTAATCTGAATGTAAGCATCGAAAATTGTTTCACCTTTCGAGCTGATAATATCATTGTTGTGTATGATATCTCCGGCAATGGTCGTCAACTGATAGTGAATGGACAGTTGAATGCTTTTCCATGGATCAGAAGACAGAGTCATGGTCTTTGAAGAAGCCATGTTGAACTCTGGCAGATAATGTGAGCCGGCGTCCTCGATCAAGGTATCGTCTGTGGATACGGCAAGTTCACCATTCTTATCTCTGACCAGAACAAAAAGCCAATCAGGATTCTGTTTAAAACGGCTTTTCAAGGTTACTTCGATAGTAGCCCAATTACCCCATTTGAGCGCGTCGGCCATTTTGCCGCTCAACTCAATGGTTTTTTGTAAATTTTTTTCCAGGATGTTTTTTTCAAGCGTCTCTTTGATTCGGCTTGAGGTGAATTGAAAAATAATGAAAAAGGAAATAGTGTAAATAAGACAGAAGATTAGGGTCAGTTTGACTTTTATGCTTGAAAAATACAATTCATCCATCTCTTTGGGATTTGCGAAAATATACCTTAATGTTGTAAAAGCCTGAGGCGTTCAGCGGTAAGGAGCCAACAGTAAAGCTGTGGCCGTCAGCCACGGACCTTTGACATCAAGGCAGTTAAAAATCCCAGGTTTTGCACTGGTTGATAAGATGTTGTAAAATTGATCCGGTTCTCAAGTACGCCTTGAAACCGCTTCTAAGGATATTGTGAGCCCTGATCAAATATTCAGCGGGCAGGCTCCGGCATGCATGCCGGAGCCTGCCCGTCGTCTGCTTCCTGTAAATAGTTGTACCCGCTGGCACATGGCGCAATAACCCACAATACTTACTGGTAATACGAAGCGATGGAGGTAGCCAGGTTTCAGGTCGCGTCCGGTTTAAAAAGCGTGATTTGCGGTAATGGGTTTTGCGGTTACACCATCCTTTGTGCATACTTCGTCTGTCTGTTAAAGCTTTTTGAATTAGGTTTGCCCGATGATTCAGATTTAATGCAAAAACGTCTCGATTTGTCTTTATTCCACTAACGGCAAGTGAAATTGCTGTTGTCTTTGAATCCTGATCAATGCGCAGTCCGGCTAATTGAGCCGGTTTTGCCTCCCAGTCTTTGAAAATACGTGAAAACGGATACTTTTTGAATACTGCTGCATGGTTGCTATCAAGCAGTCTTTTTGCCCTTGCACGATTACATGGCATTAGTGCTTTTTTGTTTTTGCCTATACCGAATACTCGTTGCATTGATGAAGTCACCTTCAATTTTTCCGCTTCCCGGGTTCAAGTCCACCCCGGCAATGTTAGCTGCTTTAGCGCAAGCAGCCGGCGGCTTAACCCCTTTACTTTACCCTTTTTGACTGCTTGTCTCAGAGCCTGGAGCTGATAAAGCAGTTCAAAGCCCCCGTTTTTGCTGTACCGTCACGGTTGCCCGTGGCGCCAGTGCCTTAGCCAGCGTAAAAAGCTGTGTTCATACAAGTTCCGCCCTTTAGGGGCGGGGCAGTTGACTGCACTTGCTGTAGCTATGTTAAGTTTCAAAAAGATTAACGCCAATGCTGTAATTCTCAAAAAAAATCTATGGCCGGTTCGGCCCTTTTTGCATCCGAATGGTGTGGATGAAATAGTATGGTTGCATATCTGCAAACAAATCGCTGAATTTATGTTTAAACGCCAGAATGAATGGGCCTCCCCGTTGAATTGGTATATTTTTTTCATTAAACTGGAAAACAAGATACAGTTGCTTCAAGTGCGTTTGCTTGTTGATCTCAAATGAATGCCCTGTATACGTATCCATGGTGAAATATGTATTGTTTATGTTGTCCGCTTGAAGAAGCTGTGAAAAAGGAAGATATCGTACATTAATGCTTTTCGTCATGCTTTTTTTTATTCTGTAGCCCCGCGGTAATATGAAAGGGATTCTTCTCAGCTTGTTTTTTATGGTTTTTAAGCGGTCAATATCATAAAAGATTGTTTTGCCTTTTTCTGTTATAAGACGCAGGGCTGGTTTTTCAAGGGTTCCCAGAACAATGCTGCTAGCGTGCCAAATCGCGGCTTCCTGGCTCGGAAAGTTCCGATACACGACTTTCAGGGGACCGCCATATTTTAAGGGAATGGGTTTTGAATTGAGTTCATACGAAAAAATGCCGCCCGATTTGTCCAACGCGTCAAACAGAACATATTGATCATTTGCCAGTATAATGAAATTCAAATTATCCGGGGTAATGCATGCGGACCCGGACAGCAATTTAGGCAAAGGTATTCCTGTGTAACGCGCATTTTTCAACATTGTAAAATTCGGGTCTTTTGTCGTAAAGGTGATTTCATATTTTTTATATAGATCAAAATCCATTGACAGTTGCGTGTAGGGCGATTCGCAAAGGTTATAAAGTTTGACCCGGATATCGATAGTTTTCGAAGAACTTACTTTCACAAGGCTCCAGAAGATCAGTAATGCCGTCAGCGCTGTTATGAAAATTACCGGTAAAACGCCGCCCGCTGTTGACTTGAAAAGATAATACCGCTTTTTCCGGTTTGCCTTTAATAAGGAATTCATATAAAAATCTCTGTATCGTAGTCTAAAATTTGGTGAACAGACTCCGGCATTTATTCCGGAGAGCAAACACCGCCTCCTTTTTTTGTTGATAGTTGCAGACATCGGCGTGATGTAACAATCGGCAATACTTGCTGCATTGAAGTTACCTTCAATTTTTCCGGTTTCACGGGTCCAAGTCAACCCTGGCGACTTTAGCGCAAGCAGCCACAGGCCTGGAGCCAACAAAGCAGGCCCAAGGTTCCTGGTTTATGCTGTAACGTAGCTACGTCACGGTTGTCCGTGCCTTGGTTAACGCAAAAAACTTACTCTTACAAGCTTCGCCCCGCCCTTTAGGCCGGGGTAGTTGACATGTATCAAAAGTCTCACCAACTGTTTGCAAGCCGTTGTCCTGAAAGACTTTTCTAATGGAATCGATTGTGTAAGCGGCGATTAAGAGTTCAACGCAGTAGGAGCTTGACTTTTTGTACAGCTACTTAGACTTAAGAAACTAAAATATCAAGTCTTTTCTTAAAAAATATCCTTTTTTATTTTTTCTGACGAGATCCTGATAATGTTAAAATATTGCTTTTCGGAAAATCAGGTCACAAAAAAAAGTAACCGATGCGTATAGTGTATATGCAAGGCATCACCTAATTTCATGGGCTTTTTTGCCTTTGCAAGGGATTATTTGTCTTTTAAATTTCTTCCGGTTTACATAGCCAGCGTCAAAATATAGCAATGACTATTGCTGTTGCCGCGGTTTTATCCTTACCCATTAGCTGT
Organism: Desulfobacteraceae bacterium; assembly: GCA_024230435.1. Lineage (GTDB taxonomy): Bacteria > Desulfobacterota > Desulfobacteria > Desulfobacterales > Desulfosarcinaceae > UBA2230. Next base: position 2,824 of record JAAERL010000060.1, on the reverse strand, counting down.
TTACTTTAAAGGCGATAATAATATGATTCTTCGGGTTTTACGAAAGGTCCGCTTGTGTTTTTCAGATTTTTTATAACCGGGTTGGTTTGGAGTATAGCACTTTATTCTTTTGTGGTTGTTTTGAATAACATTTTTGATTCTGGATTAAACTACGATATTGTGCACCATGTCATGAAAATGAATACGATGTTTTCTGGCGATAATTTTAAGTGGAGATCCATTGGCCATGCGTTTTTTCTTCATGCCGCATATGTTTTATTATTTTTTTTTAAAGCGGTGACTGCAGTGTAGTGCTGGATCGGCGGCGCCGGTTGTTTAAGGCTGTCAGGGATATTGAGGCATTCAATAAGAATAAGGGGTAATCGATTGCCCGGCTGATAGTTGGATTTTCTTTATAGTTCACGATTTTTATAACCATGGATGGAAAAAAGTTTTCAACACGGTAATTCAAGGCATGCAATGGGGTGCATCTGAACATCATTATTTGCGCAGTGGTAGTTTTTCTGTGCGTCCACGATGATCAAAAGGGCTCGTAATTATGAAGGCGAGTTCATTAAAGCAGGAAGTCAGCCAGAAATTTTATGAAGAAATTCAACATTGTAGAACCAGTAACGTGAATCGTCGCCTTTTTCAGGTTATCATTTGTGTCCATGCATATAATGACCAAATGCGATTTTTAAATCTGCTTCATTTAGCGGTAATTGAAAGATGCCCGATAAACCGGCAGCATCGGACCTGTCTTGAAGATAGTTCAAAATAGCATTCGATGTGATAAATACATGTGTATTCATATTTATTGATTTTATTTTGCGAGTTAACGCCAATCCGCAATCACGTTTATTATCCATTTGCATATCCGTAAAAACGACATCAATGGTCACTTTTTTTGCTATTTCCAATGCTTTTTCAAGTCCTTCAGCAACAAAAATTTCAAAATTCACGTTATCCTTCAGATAAGAATTAATTTGTTTCTTGTTCAATTCACGAAAGACAAATTCATCATCCACTATAAGAATATTAATTTTATTTATTGAAGCATGCATTTTTTACGCCTATTCAGTACTAATGTAACTAATGCCGTTACCGATCGTTATAATCGTCAATGACCGGCTTCGAGGGGCCCAAACATTTTATCTCCATAAATAGCAAGCGCTATATTCAATTCCGGCATTTTGTCCCGCCCCGATACTTACTAAACTTTTTTTCTATTTAGTGATGCGCTGCTTTTAAATACATAACTATTTATGATTAGTCAATTTTGCTGATAAGGACGTTTTAGGGATTACGCCTGACACGTAGACTTCGTTAATTGTTTATGATAGGCAAAGGATTAGGGATCGGCCCTTGACGCATCTAAATGCGGTTGGGCATCGTTAGTAACAGTCCAGTGCTGTTTTTTTTGAGACAGGTATTGCTTTAAACCGCTCAAAACCTCACATAGCTCCGGCAAAGTCAATCCTGCGGGGCTATTTTTATATGTGATGTTTTTGAGCGCGCAGCCGTGCCAGGCGCCAGGATATCACTTTAAATGCCGATATTTTTATTGAGCCTGCTGTATATAACTCTTAATAAAGTGTTTGTTCAGCTTAAACGGCAATTCCACGGGTGTTCATATCATGGTGAGCGAGTCAAATACTATTGGCTTGTACGGACAAGTGTTGGACAGGAGTTAACAGCAGCAGCACACACAAGTCTGTTATCGGGAAGGCCAAAGTCAATATTGCCAATAGACATATCCAATAAACCCGCCTCTTCCTGCTCGTACTTATCTATCGCCTTTAATACTTCTTCTTCAACTTTGCCGGGCTCACTGTCATTGACCATGACTTGGGCAAATTCCCCATCGCCTAAGTCAAAAAACAAATAGCAGTGAAAACCATCGCCGCTAGTAGCAGATGATCCTCCGGCAATTGCGCTGCCGACCCCAGTGGTAATGAATAATACAGCAACTGCAAATACGATTAAAGATTTATGTTTCATTTTTTGCCTCCTTGCTTATTTTTTGATTCACAGCGGTAAAATGATCCTCGGCCAAGATGGAGCAAAATGCCTCATTTTTGATATGTCTTTTAGAATTTGAGAAAAGATCAGATTGTAATATTTCGGTAAGATGTGCCAATGTGTTGAACATCAACTGCAATGCGGGCATAAAACTCATCGGCCCTTTTTAACAAAACTTTAGCAAAAAAAAGTGGCTTAATTTTGTGCCCGTTTTTTGTTGACCATTACATTTGTCTAAAAAATGTTGACAAAAATTTGTTTGGTAGTGCACCATATTAGTTAAGTTATGCGTGTGCTGCCAATTTGTGCCTTCACAATAGTAGTACGATCTTTATGTAATTTTAGTTTTGCAATCAAGCTTTGCCCTCACCAGTTTTAGACTTCCGGTTAACCTTACAATACGGTTAAACTTTTCAGGTCGCATTTAGTGATTCGTGAATTTTGCAACAACTCAATATATTACGACTTAAATTCACTGATATTAAACCGGCAATTAAAAACACAAACTTTCAAAATAATAAACTTACGACCGGTATGGGTTTATGAGGCTTCGAGGCTTGTAACAAAGGACGATAACATGTTGAAAAAATGGCAAAATTATAAAATTAGCGATCGCGGTTTTTTTTTAAGAGTGCATTTCAAAAAAAGGGTCCTGGTTATAACACCAGCTATCGGAATGAAGAATTAAGGCGATTGGCGGAAAAGAATATACCAGATTGAGCAGGATTTTTTTTCGTATTCAAGGCGTGCCAAAGTTTGCATACTTAACGTATTCGGGCTTTGGCATAACGCAGAAGACGGGAAAAAAGACATACAAGATGGT
>JAAERL010000059.1 GCA_024230435.1 Desulfobacteraceae bacterium | reverse complement strand
GTGTATTATGTTGTGCCCCTTTCACCTTGCCAGTATTTGACTGATGGCAGCCTTTGTCAGTCCATCACAGATACAGTCAAGCTTTTCCTAAAGTGTCAACTGTCAAAAAAGTTTCTTCTGATTTTGATGAGCATCTACATGGAAGTATAACAGCTGAAAGGCCAGTGGAGGTGCTAGTTTTCATTCATCAACGATGCTGCTTCAACTGTTACAGTGCAGCAATATTTAAGACAATCAGGTGAATTCGTAGAAGTCAATTTGTCGGAAAAGTGAGCTCTTTAGATTAATTAAATCTAGAGAGCGATTTTAAAATCAAAACTGTTCAATTCACAGAGAAACTTCTCAAGGAACTTTCGGAGAAACTTCGCAGGAACTTCCTGTTTTCTCACACTCCCTTGTGAACAGTTGTTGGTTTTTGCGTGATGTAGATTTCTCACACTACCTCGAGAAATGCCAGCGTATTTGCTTTTTGTGAATGCCAAAATTTCGAAATGACAATAATCCGGAATATCTCTAACTATTTTGAGATGGAAGGTTACCGTGCGATTTGTGCGTAATCCGAATGAACTGAGGGATATATAATCGCCGTAGGTACCATCGAAGGTAAATAACCTGGAGAGATGCTTGGGTTGCGGTGTCAAAAAATAACTGAAATAAAAGGCTGTCTCGAATGAAGCTTGCTTGATTTGATTCGTTGGAGGCGACGGCAAGAAATGGCGTTGCAAAAAATAGTTTTGCGATAGGTCTGATGGTGATGAGTCTCGAGGTGTCACTCGGTGAGACTCGGCTTGATTTGTGGCAAAAAATTGCGACAATGATTTTGTTGCTTTTGATTTCTTGTTCTCTCATGTC
>JAAERL010000058.1 GCA_024230435.1 Desulfobacteraceae bacterium | reverse complement strand
GAAAACGCTAACATGGCGCTCGTTGATTTGATGCTACCGAATCGAGCCGGGGATATTTCGGCAGACTCGTTGGCGCAATCGATATGTCCGAAGTTCAATCGTGAATGGCACCTGATCTGGTTTTCGAATGCTTCATACAAATTTTGTGAGATGTGTTGTATTAGCCGCGTTCCCAGATTTCTCGCTGGGGGGCGCGCATTAATTTTCATTCGTGGAAAATATCTCAATCAGAGAATTCAAAAGTATTCGTACACACAGTACTTATCGTACGCATCGCGTAAGTTACTCAACGCGGCGGTGCGATATCTTCCGCTGAAGGTTATTCTACTCGTCAGGATGACGCGCTTCGCATGCGGCACTCGATTCTGCCTAGCATGAGACAGATAAACCTGACATGGAGATTTGCATCTCATCGGCGAAGGTTATTCATAGCCGTTGGCTAAATTCGAACAGTCTCGAATAACAAGACAGTTGCACCTGGCACTCAGGCGCGGTGCAGTATTAGTAATTCATGAGGTGTTACATACCGTGATTGGTTTCCAATGAAATTGGCATCGCCAAATCGCTCGCAGGTTGGCCATTAGTAGTCATCGCAAACTATGGCTCTCGCAGGATCGCTCGCTCATCGGCGAAGCTTAGCAAATAGCAAGTGTTAGTTCAATGTTGCAGTTCGGAGTTTTCCAAGACTCACGATTAAAGCTGCACGCGTCATTTTGATTTGCGCAATACTTTCCTGATCCACAACCGTGGGAATGTCTCATCGAGGACTGAAAATTAAAATCGTCTCGTTGAACAGCAAAAGGCAGTATTAGCAATTGCGTTAATTCAAAATGATGAGGTTTCACTCATTTCGATTTGACTTGGCTCAACCGAGGCACAAGACATACAGGATTGACAACTGTCAAAAAGGCTCCAATAAGTTTTCATTTTCTCAAGGTTATCGTAAGATTGTGTAAGGGGAACG
>JAAERL010000057.1 GCA_024230435.1 Desulfobacteraceae bacterium | reverse complement strand
TGATTCTACATTTTTATGTATTTACAGAGCCTCATTCGCAATTTTTTACATGTCTATCTGTATCGTACTAATTATTCTGCTGTGACGTATTTGGTACGATATTTTTCCACGGGGAAAGTGATGCGACGCGTGTTCCGGGACTTGGCATCAGGAAATGTCGCAAGATTGTCAGAAGCAGGATTTTGGATATGCTGTTGGATTCCCTGGGCACAGGTGGCGGTTGGTTGGAACGAGAAGGATTTTGATGTGAGGAAAGGATTTGGATGTGAGGAAATGATATAGAATAGGTAGGTACTCTAAGACACGTTCCACTGTCTTAATTCCAGTGTAAAAATTGGATAATTCACCCGGTGTAAAAGATAGGTATCTGCCCTAGCTTAAATTGGATACAGCCTGCAGTGCACCAATCAGTTATCTGTGATTTAAGGAGATTGATGCATAGAGAGAACTTATGATCTCCCGCTATTTTGTCCCCGCCAGCACATATCAACAAAAAATAATAATAGTGTTCGCGCCAATTTATAAGGAATGCATTCATGATCGGGGAGCGCCTTGAGGACAAGTGACGTGGTTGAGGTGGCACAGATAGGCGGTAATATTTGTCGCCTTTTAATTCAGCG
>JAAERL010000056.1 GCA_024230435.1 Desulfobacteraceae bacterium | reverse complement strand
ACTTTTGTGGAAGCAAATGCAAACCTGATGAGTCATAAATCTGAAAGGGTAAGGTATTATCCCTTTCCGTTTTGAGCTACATACGTTGGCCTTAGAGGTACTTTGCTTTTTGGAATGAGAACGAAGAGAAGCGGTTCTACCCTCTATTAACTTGTTTGCAAAACGTTCGTGTAAACCTCAAGGGCAGATGATACTTTTGTGGAAGCAAATGCAAACCTGAGGAGTCATAAATCTGAAAGGGTAAGGTATTATATTATCCCTTCCCGTTTTGAGCTACATATATACGTTGGCCTGCTTGCTTTTTGGAATGAGAACGAAGAGAAGCAGTTCTACCCTCTACAATAACTTGTTTGCAAAACGTTCGTGTAAACCTGAAGGGCAGATGATGGTAGATAAATGCAATGGTATTGTAAAGTTGCGTGCGGGATGGCGTGAGGCAATTCTGCCCGTGAAACTTGTAGGGCTAAAAATCTCAAAGGAAATGGTTTTATCCCATTCCGAATTTCATTATGGAGACCTCTACTATTTCTGATGATCACCTGAACATAAAGAAACTTGATCTACACTTAGACTGCGAAAACGAAAAAAGTTTAGGTTATCACAGCGGATTTTGACAAAATGTGACAGAGACCGACCGACGAACCACAATTTATTTATATTTATTAGATT
>JAAERL010000055.1 GCA_024230435.1 Desulfobacteraceae bacterium | reverse complement strand
TTGCCGGAACATCTGTTGAAGTTTGAGAGGCGAGGAAGAAAAGATAACTAACTCCACCCTTTTCTATGCGAAAAATCATCTTGCGCGTCAGGCTCCATGAGGGCCTTGTGCACAACACGAATAATGTGCAAAAGCTCTTGAGCATCCAAACAGTCACCGCCGGGCTCGGTTGCGCCCTCATCGGCAAGCCTGCACGGGTACTTTGCGCAAGATGACAAACACGGCTTTATTTTAGTTAAAAAATTCTGAGCATAGCTGCCGTAGCGCCAATTGTTGCGTTTACCGAGTCCGGTCCGGTTTAGGCTGCTTCGCCGCTTTGCGCCGTTGCTCCAAGGCTTCATCGCTCATCGTGTACCGGCGCTTTATCCTCATATCTTCGGGGATGCCAATGTTATTTTTATTTTCACTCATGCCCGATAGCTCCCAATTTTTTTCAACTTAATCTGGCAATATATGTTACTATCCCGGTGGAGTGTTTGGTTGGGCTTTGGCGAAAACCTTTTTTGTCGAATAAATAATTATCCAAATAGTAAATCATGTTGATCTTGACAAAGATGCGGAACTTATTCCGCATATTATGTTGCATCAACATTGTTGGCGATCCGCCAATTTTTTTTGCAATTGATATGTACATATCAAACTCGTCTTTTTTTTTAATTGTTTAATTTTACTAACTATATATTTTTTGGCACGAAAATTGATTGTTTACCTCGCTCTGTAATGATTGAAAATCGAACAGCAATTCGCATAAAGCTGAAATGGTTAGAAAAACAAGCTGGCCGCTTACTGCATGAACTTAGAAAGGATATTTACTTCACATGGCACTTTATGATCCGCTAATTGAGAATCATCAGCAAAACAAGTATGAAGAACAATATAACCGCAATCATTCTTCAAGCATAGGACGTTTACAACCGGGGGTTGGAAATTTTGCCCCCCAAGCCTATGTTGATGAGCCTGGTTGTTTTAAAAATAATAATAACCCTTTTTTAAAATTAAAGCCTTTTGATCGTAATAGAGTAGCCAAAGACGCTAAGGCTACACGCGATCAGTTTTTTCAAGCGGTGCAAAACGGCCGTAACCATATTATGCTGCAGTCGCTGAATGTTGAAGGCATAGGCATTGATGTGAATAATATTGGCAGAAACGGCAAAACACCACTTCAGACAGCGGTAGACAATAGACATTTTGATGTTGCGGTGACGTTGATAAATGAAGGAGCCAGAGGCAGCGATCAGGTTATAAAAAATCTGTTTTTAAAAGCGGCGCAAAACGGCCGCAACGATATTGTGGAATTTTTGAAAGACAAGGAGGGTGTTAAATTTGACGCGCTGAAATTCGCTGATAAATGCTACAAAAAAGGGGAAACAATGATAGAGTCAGGCGACTACAAGGGCGCAAGAAAATATTCTGATATGGCAACCGGATTAAATCCAAAACACTTTAACGCACAATTCAATCTTGGGGTCGCCAGCCACAAATTAGGCGGCAACGCTGGCGCAAAGATTGCTTTTAAAAAGGCAACCGAATTAAATCCAAAACACCTTAACGCACACTACAATCTTGGGTTAGTCAGCTACGAATTAGGCGAATACGATTGTGCAAAGAAGGCTTATAAAAAGGCAACCAAATTAAATCCAAACGACCCTGACGCACAATTCGGTCTTGGGAACGCCAAGTCTAAATTACGCGACTTCCCTGGCGCAAAGCAGTCTTTTAAAGAGGCAACCAAATTAAAACCATACAACGCTGACGCACACATCGGTCTTGGCAACGCCAAGTATGAATTAGGCGACTTCGCTGGCGCAAAGAAGGCTTATGAAACGGCAATCCAATTAAAACCAGACAACGCATACGCACACATCGGTCTTGGGAACGCCAAGTCTAAATTACGCGACTTCCCTGGCGCAAGGGCTGCTTATGATACGGCAGAAAAATTAAAATCAAATATGTAATTTTAAAGGTCTAAATTTTGCAGCCGCCGGAAGTTTTATTTCCGGCGGCTGCAAAATTATCCAACCGTTTTCAGATATCGATGGATAAAAATAGCAGGATCGGGAACCGGCGCGGCGCCTTGCTGGCCCGTTTCCAGTTTTCGGCCCTGCTATGAATACCCATTTTTAGCTGCCGTTTGCGCTAATGATCCGGCGCACATGATTTTGCGATAAACCGAAGCGCTGAGCAAGCTCTGATAAGTTTGCACCGTTAAATTCGTTGCTGATCCGCCTGTTTCGTTTTTCGCGGAAAAGCTGGCGCATATCCGCCGCTGCGGCAAGCTTGCTCACCAGCCGCCGGATATCTCTTGTCTGCAGGCTGCGATCTTTTACCCGGCCTGCGCGAGAGCAGGAGATAAACACCGGCGCTGTCTTTTTTGCACCGTGGCCGCTATACCTTAGCTGCACCCAGCGCCACAGCAGTTGAGACGGCGCTTGCCATAGATCTACGATTCTCGATGAATTATGCTTAACGATATCATCGGGCAACTGCACAATTACGCTGGCATCGTCAATGATGATGTCGTGCAGCCGCAGACCGGCTATTTCGCCGATCCGCAAACCGCCGAAGGTAAGCAAGATCATCACAGCCGCATCGCGCAGGCCTTTTTCACACTCGTAATTGACATGCTCAAACATTGGCAGCCGCTCGTTTTTGGTAAGCGCCTGAATTAGTTTTCGTTGCAGGGGTAAGGGCATTGCAAGCTTAAGGACAGCCGGCAAGCAAGAGCAGGCTGTCGCTTTTTACCCAAATCATCTTTGCATCTTATAATCCGGGTTCACTCTTGCGCCTCAGAATTAGTTTTCCTTGACACAACCTATCAATTACCCATACTTACAAATTATAGTTTGCTTTTTTCAAACCTTCATAATTCCTCGGCGGCCTATTGGAAATAATGCCGATTAACTTTTCAATTAAGGCGATTGGCGGAAAAAATATAGCATCTTAACAGATACCTTATTGCGTAGGATTTTTTTTCGTCTTCAAGGCGGGCCAAAGTTTGCATACTTAACGCATTCGAACCTTTGGCACAACTTAAGAACCCGGAAAATAAAAGGCCGGAAAATAAGACTAACAAGATAGTATATTCTTTGACACAAATCGCCTAAGTTAAGGAGTGCTAACCATGGATAAGATAATCAGAATTAACATGAGCGGGTTAAACGGTCCTGAAATCAAAACGCAATCTCTTGGCGCTTACGCAGGCTTGGGGGGACGAGCTATGACATCATCGGTGGTGGCAAAGGAAGTACCTGCATCATGTCACCCGCTGAGCGCAGAAAATAAACTAGTTATCGCTCCAGGGCTGTTAAGCGGCTCGGCAGCCGCCATGTCAGGCCGGATCTCAGTAGGTTGTAAAAGCCCGTTGACTGGCGCAATCAAGGAAGCCAATTCTGGAGGTCAGGCATCGCAAATGCTGGCGCGCCTTGGCTACGCCGCCATCATTGTCGAAGGAAAACCCAAGGAAGATACGCTTTATAAGCTTATCATCAACAAAGACGGTGCGGCCATTAGCGTTGATAACAGTTTAAAAATGCTGGGAAACTACGAGCTGGTTGAAAAAATAAAAGCTGCCCACGGAGACAAAATTTCCTGCATTTGCATTGGCCCGGCCGGAGAAATGAAGCTTTGCGCCGCATCCATCGCATTTACCGACATGGAACTGCGCCCCACCCGTCACGCCGGGCGAGGTGGTGTAGGCGCAGTGATGGGAGCCAAGGCAATCAAAGTTATTGTCATTGATGATAGCGGCGCAAAAATGCGGCGGCCCGAAGATCCGGAAAAATTTAAAACCGCGAACAAGGCATTTGTAGCTGGTTTGCGCAAACATCCGGTAACAGGTGAAGGATTGCCCGCCTATGGCACCAACGTGTTAACTAATGTAGTCAATGAAGCCGGGGCTTATCCCACCAACAACTTTACATCCGGCCAATTTGACGGGGCATCGAAAATCAGCGGTGAAGCTCAGGCGGAATTGGAAATTTCCCGTGGCGGTAAAGCAGCGGCCACCCACGGCTGTCATCGCGGATGTATTATCCGGTGTTCGGGCTCCTTTTATGATAAAAATGGTAATTTCCTGACCAAGCAACCCGAATATGAAACCGTCTGGGCTCATGGCGCTAACTGCGGCATTGATGATCTGGATGCCATTGCCCAACTGGACAGGCTGGATGACGATTTCGGCCTGGATACCATTGAAATGGGAGCCGCCATCGGCGTTGCTATGGAAGCAGGCATCGCTGAATTCGGCGATGCTAAAGAAGCCATCCGATTAATCAAAGAAGTAGGAAATGGAACTGCCCTGGGCCGAATATTAGGAAACGGCGCTGCTGTCACCGGAAAAGTATTCGGTATCGAACGCGTTCCTGTTGTAAAGGGTCAGGCGATGCCGGCCTATGATCCCCGAACTGTGCAGGGCATTGGCGTAACCTATGCGACCAGCACCATGGGTGCGGATCATACCAGCGGCTACGCCGTAGCTACAAACCTTCTCAGCGTAGGCGGCAGTGTTGATCCGTTAAAGCCCGAAGGCCAGATTGAACTGTCCCGCAACCTGCAAATCGCTACCGCTGCCATTGACGCAACGGGCATGTGCCTGTTTATCGCCTTTGCCATATTGGATCAGCCGGAGACCTTTCAAGCCCTGTTGGATCTTATCGGTGGGTTTTCAGGACAACCCATTACCGCCGATGATGTAACACATCTGGGTAAAACCATCCTTAAGGTTGAACGGGATTTTAACGTCAGAGCCGGTTTTACATCCAAAGACGACAGATTGCCGGATTACTTTAAATCTGAAAAAGTGGCGCCTCATGATATTACCTTTGGCGTTAAAGATGAAGATTTGGACAACTTCTTCAATTTCTAACAAGACATTATAAGCAGTCAACGGTTTGCCCTTGCGGTTAACCAGGCGCTGCCGGTTTTGGCATATTCTTTTGGCATATTTTATACGATAACAACTTTTAAGCCGGATTACGGCCCCCAAATCCGGCAAAAGGTCTTACTCAACCGCTTGATCGGGCAGATTTTGCAATGCTTACGGGTTAGCAGAGTGATAAAATAGAAACTCGCTGCTAAAACCAAATGTGTTTTAAAAAAACTTTTTCATCGCTATATGAAAATTGCGAATACCCTGATCCTGAACTTGCCAATAACGGCGGCCGGCATTTTTTCAAAATTGTTAGGCCGTGGCGTCATGCTGGATACAACCGTAGGCATCAGTTTGCAAGATTTTCTGCGCCAGCATATTGGTATCAAATCAGATTATATCGAAAATAGGCTGCAAACAGTATTTGTAAACGGACGCGCAGCAGACTGTTTCGATGAACAGATTATTGCAGACCAGGATGTTATTGCTCTTTCGGTAGCCATGCCCGGCCTGGTTGGAGCGGCCTTTCGGAAAAAAGGGCGCCTGTCGGTTTTACGAAAAACGATTTCCCAAAAAAAAAGCCCATTAAAAACAAAAATTTCAAAGGGCGTAATTACCCTCAAGTTATTTAATATGGTTGCACAAGAAATTGGTCCGCAAATACTCTCAAACGGTGTTCGTGTTGACGCTGAGTTGCTTGCGCAAGCGCTGAAAAAGTTAATCGGCGAAAAAATAATATCCTTGTCACAGGACGTAAAAATGTCAGAAGGCGCACAAAACCTTGTGCAAAAAGATATGCAAGACCCGTTTGAAAAAAGGCTTAAAAGCACAACTGTTGAGCTTACGGTTCGCTGGTCCGGCTGGCATTAATGGGTCAGCTTTCATTGGAGGGCCGCAAAATTATCAGTATTTTTTGCTACTGGCTTCTAAGGCGCTAATAAATACAACCGGAATCGCGGCAGCAATTCCGGTTGTATTATCATGATACCCGATTTACTCACCCTGCCAGCAGGGTTTTTTGGGGGGGGTGCTAATTTGTTATCCGTCTAATCGCAAAGCTCAAACAAAGCGGCTGCGCCCATACCGCCGCCGATGCACATGGATTCCACACCGTATTTTGCACCCTTGGCTTGCATGTTAGCAAGTAATGTGGCGCACAATTTTGATCCGGTACAACCTAACGGATGGCCCAAAGCAATAGCGCCGCCATTGAGGTTGATGCGATCCATATATTTTTTTAAACCCAGTTCGCGAATACAATATAATGCCTGAGAGGCAAAGGCTTCGTTGATTTCCCAGACTCCGATATCATCAATGCTCAACCCGGCCTGGTCCAACAGTTTGGGAATGGCGAACCTGGGCCCCACGCCCATCTCATCGGCCCGGCAGCCGACTGTGGTGTAAAGCTTGAGTTTAGCAACGGGTTTTATTCCCAGAGCTTCAACTTTTTCTTTGCTCATCAGCACGGCTGCTGCTGCGCCGTCGGTGGTTTGAGAAGAGTTTCCGGCAGTTACCGAACCATTGGCTGCAAAAACAGGACGCAACCCGGCCAGACCTTTTTTGGTGGTTTCCGCCCGAACGCCGTCATCAAAGTCCTGAATAAATGTTTCCTGTTTATACGTGCCGTCCGCCTGAACCACGTAGCGTGCCGCTGGCGTAGGCACAATTTCCGTAAAGCGCCCTTGTTTGTGAGCAGCCGTGGCTTTCATATGCGATTCGTATGCAAAAGCATCCTGATCTTCACGGCTTATTTCATACCGATTGGCAACTTTCTCCGCCGTAATTCCCATGCTGGCGTACAACGCTGCATGTTTACGTGAATGTGCGGGATGAGGCCGCGGCATACTTCCGCCCATGGGGATATAGCTCATTGATTCAACACCGGAACCGATAGCAACATCAGACCACCCGGCCATTACGCGCAATGCGCTTAAAGCAATCGCTTCAAGCCCTGAGGCGCAAAAACGATTGACTGTGGCCCCTGAAACTATATCAGGGAATCCGGCGATCTGGGGTGCAATACGTCCGATATTCAGACCCTGCTCGGCTTCCGGGAAAGCACAGCCGACCATGATATCTTTAACATCCTCTAGTTTGAGATTGGGGGTTTTCTCAACCGCGGACTTGAGAATAAATCCTAAAAGGTCCTGGGGTAAAGTATCTTTCAGAGCACCTTTATTGCGTTTGCAACCCGGCGTGCGGACCGACGTTACAATATAGGCTTCTTTCATAATGTCCCTCCAAAACATGGGGTTGAATTCTGTAACAGTTACTATTTCATCCGCCTGCTAACAGATGGAAATAATATAATTTCCATTGCTAATTACGCAGTGGCTTGCCGGTTTTCAACATATGCTCGATACGAGCGATGGTTTTTTCCTGCTTGAGAAAATCGATAAATGCCTGACGCTCCAGAGTTAAAAGAACATCCTCATCCACACTGGCATAAGAACGGGTTTGCCCGCCGCTGATTACAAATGCGATACGGCTGGCCAGATAAGCGTCATGCTCGCTGACATACCCCGCCTGCTTCATATTATAAAGCTCTGCATCAATCATTCCCTGTCCGGCCTCACCCATTACCCTGATCGGACGCTTAACCGGCGGGGCGTATCCATCGGCCGCCATTTTGAGAACTTCTTTCTTGGCTTCACCAATCAGGTAATCCCAATTAAACACAATTCGGTCCTGGGGACCCAGATACCCATTGGCTCTGGCTTCGGCTGCGGACAAGGATACTTTGGCCATGCCGATATTCATGAAAACAGGCACAAAGAATTTGCCCAGATCAGCGTCACTGACATTGTCCGGAAGACTTTGAACAAATTTCTTCCAAAGATTGACGCATCCTCCGCCAGCGGGAAGTAAACCAACCCCGATCTCCACCAGGCCCATGTACAATTCAGCGTGGGCCACAATACGATCAGAGCCCAGACAAACCTCGCATCCGCCGCCTAAGGTCAAACCATATGGAGCCGCAACGACTGGAAAACTCGAATACCGGGCGCGCTGCAAACCGTTTTGAGCGCGTTTCAGAAACGCATCAATATCATCATAGCGTTTGCCGGAAACCAATTTATTAATATAATTCAAATCGGCGCCGGCGGAAAATGCTCCCGGCATTCCACCGGCCTGGTTACCAATAACCAGCCCAACTCCGTTGGCGTCAATATAATCGAGCGCAGAATCGATAAAATCAATAATCTCGTTGTTGAGCGCATTCATTTTAGTATGGAATTCACAACAGAAAACGCCATCGCCAATGTCTATCAGAGAGGCGGAATTACACGATTGAACGACTTTGTTATCAGCTTTAAGCGCCACCAGGTTAAGCATTGAGCTGCTGACTTTTATTTCGTTGTAGTCCCCGGCATCAAAATCGTAATAGAACCGGCGGCCTTTTTCAGTTTTGTAAAAAGTATTGATTCCCTTTGAAAGCATTTGCTTAACAGGCTTGGGAACGGTAAGCCCATCGCCTTCCATACGCTCTACGGTTTTTGAAACGCCTAAAGCATCCCAGGTTTCAAAGGGTCCCATTTCAAAGTTGAATCCCCACCTCATGGCATTGTCTATTTCCACGATGGTATCGGAAATCTCCGGGATACGATTGGCCGCATAAATCAGGTTTGATGACACCACCCGCCAAGCGTATTGAGCACCTTTATCTTTACCGAAAACGATGGCCTGCATTTTCTTTTCCAGAGACGGAGCCTTTTTTGCCGCCCCCAGGCAGGTAAACTCGGGTTTGCCGTATTCTTTATATTCAAATGTTTTTGTATCGATGACTTTCCGTATTTTTTTCCACTCCGGGGTCAATTCGGTTTTATAAAAACCGGCCTGAGTCTTTTTTCCCAACAATTTCTTTTCGACCATTGTGTGATAAAAATCCGGAAGAATGAAATCATCCCTGGCCTGATCATCGGCTATCAATGAATGGGTATTTTTAGCCACGTGGGCTAATACATCCAGACCTACCAGATCGGTTGTTTTAAACATGGCTGTTTTAGGCCGGCCCAATGCCGGGCCAAACAAAGCATCCACTTCGGCAATGGTAAGGTCATCTTCTTGCATAAGCTGCATGGCTTTTACGATGCCCTGAACACCAATCCGGTTTCCAACAAAGTTTGGCGTATCCTTGGCCCATACAATTCCTTTGCCAAGAATACGTTCACCAAAATCGGCCATGAACGCAAGAACTTCCGGCAGGGTATCTTCGCCCGGAATAATTTCAAACAGCTTCATATAGCGGACCGGATTGAAAAAATGGGTGCCCAGAAAATGTTTGCAAAAGCTCTCACTCATTGACTTGCTCAGGGTTTGCAAAGGAATGCCGGATGTATTGGTAGAAACAATTGCATCGGGTTTGCGAACGGTCTCAATGCGCTTGAACAGATCCTGCTTGATTTTTGGATTCTCGACAACAACCTCGACAATCCAGTCGCATTGGGCCAACTTATCGAAATTATCTTCAAGATTGCCGATGGTAATCAGGTCAGCGTCTTTGAACTGCATTAGCAACGCCGGACTGGCAAAGCGCATAGCCTTGAAGCCGTCTTGAACGATTTTATTGCGTGCCTTTGGATCAGATTTTTCCTCATCCTTCAGATCGAAAGGAACAATATCCAACAATAAAGTTTTAATGCCTGCACTGGCAAGCAGTGCTGCAATCCCTCCGCCCATGACTCCGGACCCGATCACTGCCGCCTGCCTAATTTTGCGTACCATAACCCCTCCTATCTGCTGCTTCCAGGTGGGCCTTTCCGTTGGCAATTTCGTTGCCGAACCGGATGGCGCATAATGTTAATATCGTATAATACATTAAATCACTTCCCTTATGAATGAATATTCATTCAGTATCAGAGCATCCGCACCCGTGTCAAGGATAAAAAGCAATACGGTTCATTTTTCGCCAACCACATATAATATATTGTTATAGATACATTTTTTTAATTATTGGTAAATAGCGCATGCTACTGGCTAATTATTCACGAACGGATAGTCGTCCTTATTGTTATGAATATACATTCAATTTCATATCAGCAATACCACCATGCTTTTTCGGATATGCCAATCTTTACTTTAAAAATTAATTATGACATCATCTTTTCGATAGATTTTATATGTTGAGAGGAATGAAAATGGCCACCATCAATGATATTGTATTAATACATTACGAAAACACACCATTGAGCTTTGCCCGAATCGAATCCATCGAACCCGACGTCAAGCGCGACTGGTATCATGTAACCTTGCTGCTGCTTCAAATGCCTATGCAGACAGTAACCTGGATATTGCGAAACGCTTATATAAATGGTGAGACTTTCACCATGGACGGAAAACAGGTACACCTTGAGCTTATTGAAAATAAACAAAACGATGAAAAGGAAAAAGAACAAGACGCCGCTTCAAATTCTTCTTCCGACGGCGCAAAGGTGATTTCATTAACCGACCTTAAAAAAAAATAAATGCCAGCTGCCATCTTATCAGCCAGCCGGCGCACGGATATTCCGGCCTTTTACATGCCCTGGTTTATGAAGTCTCTGAAACAAGGGCGCTTTGAGGTAATTAATCCATATAACGGGACCAAGACCTTCGTGCCCGCGGACCTTGAAAATGTGCACAGCATTGTTTTTTGGTCCAAAAATTTCGGGCCATTTTTCAAGGGGCGCTACCATCGCGCCCTGAAAATGACGGGGTACAATTTATTTTTCAATTTTACCATAAATTCAGGCAATTACACACTGGAACCTTGTGTGCCGCCTTTAAAAGAACGCCTGATTCAACTTGACCGTCTCAGCGCCTTTTTCGGTCCGCAAGCCATTCAATGGCGGTTTGATCCAATTTGCCTTTACAAAGAAAAAAACGGTAACCTGAACGACAATTTGAATGAATTTGAATTCATTGCCGCCAGCGCCGCTCGAATGGGCATCTCAAGATGCATCACAAGCTTTGTGGATCTATATAGCAAAGTTCAAAAACGAACGGCCAAACACGGCATGCGCTTTATCGATCCTTCCACTGAAAAAAAAATTCAAATACTGCTGGGCATGCAAAAGACACTGTCTTTACATAAAATACAACTGGGCCTGTGCTGCGAAAAAGAGCTGCTTGCCGCCTTGCCCGAAAACTCCGGCATTGAATCGGGTGCGTGTATTTGCGCCGAAAGGCTGATGGAGCTTTATGGCGGCAAACTCTCAACCCGAAAAGACACCGGCCAGCGGAGAACCGCAGGTTGCGGATGCAGTTTTTCCAAAGATATCGGCAGTTATGCCAGGCACCCTTGCCCCCACAACTGCCTTTTTTGCTATGCCAATCCCGCCCCGGCCTCACCGAAGTTAAGGTCCCGCTGCCGATGAAATTTCCAGTATCGAAAAATCACCATTCTTCATTGTTTTCACAGTTTCGCTATGATAAAGCACCTGCAAAATACAGCTCACTGATACGGTTTCAGATCAATTTTCAGGAACAAGATTATAAAAATGAAAATCGGCAACTTACACCTTGAAATTCCGACGATTTTTGCTCCCCTGGCCGGCATTACCAATCTGCCAATGCGCCTGCTCGCCAAAGAAGCAGGGTGCGGTTTGGTCTGCTCGGAAATGATTAGCTCCAACGGTTTGGTCTATGGCGACGCCAAAACCCGCTTGATGCTGGAAAGCTGCCCCAGAGAAACACCCCTATCTGTACAACTGTTCGGATACGACCCTGAAATTCTGGCTGATGCCGCCGCCCAGGTGCAAGCCTCGGGAGCAGCCATCGTAGATATCAATTTTGGCTGTTCAGTAAAAAAAATATTAAAAAGCGGCTCCGGCTCCGCACTAATGCGCGACCCGCAACGCGCGCAAGCCATACTCAAAGCTGTTCGCGCCGCCATCGATATTCCATTAACAATTAAAATGCGAACTGGCTGGGACCCATCCGGGCAACAGGCTTTTGAACTTGCACAAATCGCCCAGGACCGCGGCGTACAAGCCGTAGCCATCCATCCCCGCATAGTAAAGCAAGGTTTTTCAGGCCACTCTGACTGGTCCATTATCCGGCAAATCAAACAGCTTGTTTCCATACCAGTCATCGGAAACGGTGACATTATAACAGCACATGACGCATCGCGCATGATGACCGAAACAGACTGCAATGCCGTCATGATAGGCCGCTCGGCAATCGGAAACCCATTTATTTTCACTCAAATCCGCGACATGCTCAACGGCAGCCCAATTAAAGATCCCTCAGACTCAGAACGAATCGCCCTCATGCTTCGCTACGTTGAAGACTGTGTACACTACCTCGGAGAAACCAAAGCCAGCTTTATCCTGCGCAGCCGCTTGACCTGGTTCGCCAAAGGCATGCGCAACGCAAGTCATTTCAGAAACACAATCCGTCACATCTGTTCCGGCGCCCACGCAAAAGAACTTATCCTGGCCTACCAGCACTCTATAAAAGACCCCTGCGCCGAAGCCCGAATTAAATAAATAGTAATCGTCTCCGCTGCCGCTGGTCAGATAATCGACGCCCTCACAGCCGGCCCCATACTATCATCGCCTTCCAGGCCATCGTTGCCTCGTCACCACATAGTAAGTCAAGGCCCTCGTTGGCTATCAGAGAATCATCACTCTTACTGCCAAAAAGGATGTCATTTCCTTCGGTACCTGTAATGGCCTTGTTGCTATTAACAAATTACAACTGTTCAAAATTTGCAGTCATTACTTTTTCTTTAATTTTCTATATTTTCATTTTTACTTTAAACCCTAAAGTCTAAGCAGCATAAGCCGCTAACGTAAAATGCTTATCATGGATGTCCCCGGATACGGCTCACAGTTCTTTCTATCATGGAAATATGGCCATTTTTGTCTACAAATTTTGGACACCGTTGTCGTCCCGTCCCCAACTTCTTCCCTAATTGCCGTTACGCGGGAATTAGAATTGTCGCTGATCATAAGCTAATTTTTAGGACAAACTTTTTTCCACTATGTGTAAAAATTAGCCAATTGGGTTCAGAAAATACATCTTTTGATATTTCTTGTTCAAAACTTATAGTTATAATCCCTCCCAGAGTTATCGTTGAAATGAGGCCCTCTATTTTGCGGATTATTGAAATCTTTCAAAATTTGATTACCGAGTATAAAAAAATCAGAATTTTTCTTATTGATAAAAAAAGTCGTTTGGTTTATAAGCGGTCTCGTTATATCTTAGAATCATCATAGATCCTGATCCACCGACCAACTGTGCGCACGGTATTAATTTTGTTTTACGAGATAATTGTAGTGCTAATTATCTCTAGTGGAAAAGTATGTTCATTTTTAAAAATTGACTTTTAATTTAATTCAGGAGATTAGATAGATGAGAAAGTGTGCAATTCTAGTTGGTTTGATTTTTTTACTCATTGTTAACGTTGTTATGGCTGAAGATAACCAAGAAGAAAAATATGAGTTCACAAGATCAATTAAAGTTCTTGAAAGCTCCGACTTGCCGGAACATCAGCAAGCAAAGCAAGCGTGGCAGCATAACAACGTTGATTCATTTCGAACTTTGTCGATAGCTCGAGAATATGCATCAATTGAACTGTTGGATGAAAAACAAAACAATATAGGCACAATTGATTTTCAAGTTTTGGACGACTTTGAAATCATGAGTTTAAAAGGTTTGAGCGGAACACATATAACTTTAAAGAAAAATAAAGCCCTGACTTTTATTAGTGTTACCGACCATGTTAGTGGAGTATCTCAAAAAGCTACTTTTGAACCTGAGGTAGGCTGGATAAAAAGTAATGATGCTAAATTGTTTATTGAAGATAATCAAGAATTTTTGATCCTTATGTTAAGTACTTATGGAATGTTTATTGAAAGCAATAATTCAAATATAGTTTCAAGATCCATCGATTCACCAGCAGATGATACTGGAATAATCTGTCTTGGGAATGATTATCGTGGGTTTGGGTATGGGGATTCCAAATCATTTTGTTGTATGGATGCAAAACAGGATGCCAATATGAAATGCTGGAATGAACATTGTATTGGATGTTGTTCGTTTACAGTTTGTGATTCCCTTTGTTTTATTGGAGACTACGTCTGCGCCTCATGTGGTATAACAGGGAGGGCTTGCAGCGGCTCATTTTAAGCTGGAAGAACTGGAAGAAATAGAAAATTCATATAGGGTGAAATATTTAAATCTATTTCTTCCACCCCTTTTGGGAAAGTATCAATGGCCAAACACTGAGTTGCTATTCGTTACTATTACAAATAATAACAAGTATTTAAGGGACTTTATGTCACACATAATATTCATTGTCTGACGTTGTGTGAAAGTCATATATGACTTTCTTTCTTTTCGTTTTTTGGCCTCTTTGGATCATACATAGCGATTATCGTAAAATAATCGCATTGACTCAAAGCTTTTTTATATATTCATCCTAACTCATGATGGTGGTGAAGGGGCATTAATGGGTGCTTCTTCACACACCTAAATATACATTTGTTGATGAAAAGGAATAAATTCAGTCATTTTATGTATAGATTAGTGTTCATCCAGAAATTGGTGATTTTGTAGAGAGATAATTAGAAAAGATTTTCATTAGCCGGAAATCAAATGTGCCAAATCGACATCTCTTTTCACCAGAACAAAAAATAGGAGTAAAACCTGAATTTTGGACACACTTGTCCTTAGTTTTTTTAAACTATTGACAAAAAAAGCTGTCAGGTGACTGCTAACTTTTTCCTTGCCATCGTAATTAAATTTGTTGTTAACACCGATGCTAAAACGTAGCATTTGAAAAAGCGAAATCCTTTACAAGTGCAACGTTTCAAGCCAAAGGTACGCTTGAGCCATGATATTCCAGATTCAATACCAACTCGAAAGCGTCTGAGTTCTTTATTCACGTATTCGCTTAGGCACATTGAAGTCCAACGGAACGAAATTGTACGTTAAGGAAAATGAAGTTCCACTTTAACCTAAAAAAAAGGGATTTGTAGGCACGGATGTCTATTAACTGGTTGCAAGTTAATTAAGAGCTGTGCTATAAGTTGCATACCTTCTGAATAATTGGGCATGCTGTGTCAGCCCCGTGGAGAGACGACATCAGTCGCTCGATCAAGCAGGAATCTCCCGTACTTTAGCACTGGAATATTCAAATCTTCCATGCTAAATAATTTTTATTTTAAATGAGGAAGCTTATGATAGGAACGTCGGCAATTGAGCTCATAATAGCCTTTTCACCACTAATATTATTAAGTATACCATTAATATTTGTTTGCAGAAGCTTATCTCAAAATAAAGGCAAAGACGTTAATAAGTATACGATACTTGCCTGTATCCCCTTTATTAATTTTTTTGTTCTGCTTTATTTGATTGGAACGTCTAACAAAAAATTAGAAAACAAAATCGATCAAATTTTAAGAATTTCGAATAAAAAAAATTCCTAAAATTAGCTAAAAACGGCTCTGGCTTAGCTATATGTATTACTTAAAACGAAATCGTTGGGAATAAAAAATCGTTGGGACAGGCACTTAAGAAAAAAATCGTTGGGACAGGCACTTAATGCCTTAATGCGAATAACAAAAAATATACGAATACTTTATGATTCATTTGAATGTATTTAAATAAGGAGGTCTATGGAGACAGAAAAAAGTAATGCAAACCAGTCTTTTCGGTAGAGAGAAAATTTCAGTTCTCAATAGAAAATAACGTTATCAACCTGTCCCCGGATTCCATCAACCTGTCCCCGGATTCGTCCCCGGATTCGTCGTCCCCCTTATCATGGATGTCCCCGGATTCGTCCTTTAGGCCGATGATCATGTTCAGCTTTTAAATTTACACAAGCTTCTACGGTGCTGCATATAAATTGCCATAAGTATCACATTCATTGGTTTCAGCAGAGCATGAAAAGGAATGGTTTACGCCTCTATCTCTTGTATGAACATATTCACAAGTGGTTGTTTCGGGAGAAACCTTACAGCGGATGTGTCCTCCTTTGGCGAGAATTATACTTGATTCCGTATTTTGATACATGTACTCTGCAACATGCCCTTCTTCTGCGGCGAGTCCATATCTACCTTGGTCCACGCTGCTTTGAGGAACCGTCAAATATGCGACATCGGCCAGGTCTGGCGCGTAATCTTTTTGATGCTGATAGGCATAAAAATGATCATGTCCCTTAAAAAGGATGGTCACACCGTTTTCAGCAAAAATCTCGCGGATGGGCTTGGACCAGCCTTCGGATTCCGGACGCATCGTGTCGAAGACGTAATCCGTATTTCCATGGCTTCGCTCTTCATTTTGCCCACCCCATTCACCATACATGGAGCATTCCACACCACCGCGGCCGCCACTTTCCCGATCTGAAGAACAACCGCCTGTAAGACTGTGGACA
>JAAERL010000054.1 GCA_024230435.1 Desulfobacteraceae bacterium | reverse complement strand
GTTGGCGAAAATTCCATGCTCTCGGATGGCCTTTTGATTGAAACGCGTCAGCGTTTCAACCCCTCCTTGACGTGGGGGGCTGCTGTGCCGAAGCGCATAACAGAAGCATCGCACACAGAAAAACTAGCGGAATGAAAATAAAAATTGATAATTGCATTATCAAGCTTTGAACGTAATAACAAACTAAACTAAACTCTTTCAATCTACCTTATAATGCCAGCACTATTCCAATAACTAACGTGGGAGTGTGGCGGAGTGTCGAAAATGTTCGAATATTATTTCTAGAACAGATATAATTCAAGTTGCACAACAAACATACAATTGTTTAGACAATTTGTTAGCAACGAATGAAATCAAAACTTAATCGATTTCATCACCCCACTTCCGCCCCTAGAGAAAGTATCATCTACCCATGAATGTAATAAAATAAGAAGATGTGACCATCAAATTTATATTTTAGCATCTTCTTTTAATCCACTCCGATTGATATCCGATGGAGCATTATGTGTGTGCCTACTTAATCAGCATTTGCAATACGGCTATTAAAAACTGCAAGAAAATAACGATAAGGCAAACCTTGTCACAATAGAATCACTTCTTGATCTATTAGATACTGACGAGGTGTTATGATTTTCATATATTTTTAGTTTTTAATCTTATTCTTGTGATCAACGACCATAGTAATTAGGTACTTAAAGATAATGCAGGACTTAGTCAAACCATAGTAAAATTACTAGTTGTTTGACTAAGTCTACTTTAATCCTTAATGAATGGTAAGTTCAAAGTGCCAACTTCAAGTGCTAGCATAACCGGATGAAGGATAAGCGT
>JAAERL010000053.1 GCA_024230435.1 Desulfobacteraceae bacterium | reverse complement strand
CAGGAAGAGGCCCGTCGAATGGGACATAATTTCGTAGGTACAGAACAGTTATTATTAGGTGTCATTGGTCAACGCCATGGTATTGGTGCTCGTGCTTTGAAAAAAATGAAAGTAACGTTAAAAAAAGCACGAAGAGAAATTGAATTATACATAGGCCGAGGTACAGGATTTGTAGCTTCAGAAATTCCTTTTACTCCAAGGGCTAAACGAGTATTAGAAATGGCCGTTCACGAAGGAAAAGATTTAGGGCAAAATTTTGTTGGTACAGAACATATTTTATTAGCTCTTATCGGTGAATCAGACGGTGTAGCTATGCGTACACTAGATAAACTTAAAGTTGATATTCCAAAGTTACGTAATTTGATTTTAGCTTATATTGAAGAAAACCAAGAAGAAATTCTTCGACCACTAACGCAAGCTGAAAAGTTCTTATTGGAACGTGAAAAAAAAGGGAGCCAAACACCTACTTTAGATGAATATTCTGAAAATATTTCAAAAGAAGCAGTAGATGGTAAATTAGATCCTGTAATAGGTCGAGATAAAGAAATTCATGAAGTTATTAAAGTCTTAGCAAGACGTGGGAAGAATAACCCGGTTTTAATTGGTGAACCTGGAGTTGGTAAAACAGCAGTTGCTGAAGGCCTTGCACAATTAATTCTGACTGAAAAAGCCCCAGATTTCTTAGATGGTCATTTAATCATGGCTTTAGATTTAGGATCAATTTTAGCAGGAACTAAATACCGTGGTGAGTTTGAAGAACGGTTAAAACGAATTGTTGAAGAAGCACAAAATGATGCAGCTGTAATTTTAGTTATCGATGAAATTCATACGTTAGTGGGTGCTGGTGCAGCGGAAGGAGCTGTTGATGCAGCTAATATTTTAAAACCAGCATTAGCACGAGGGAAATTTAGGTGTATTGGTGCAACAACGATTGATGAGTATCGAAAATATATTGAGCGAGATCCTGCATTAGAGAGACGTTTTCAACCTGTTCATGTAAAAGAACCAAGTGTTGGTGTTACTATTGATATCTTACGAGGTTTAAGATCTAAATTTGAGCAGCACCACACATTAAGTTACCATGATAAAGCTGTTGAACAAGCTGCAATTTTAGCAGACAAATTTATTGCGGATAGATTTTTACCAGATAAAGCAATTGATGTTTTAGATGAAGCTGGATCAAGGGTTCGTTTAGAGAATCGTCGGTTACCATTAGGCATGAAACGGTTATTAAAAGAATTACAAGATACATTACGTGATAAAGAAGAAAGTATTAAAGAACACGATTTTGATATTGCTAAACAATTAGTAGATCATGAAATGGAAGTTCGAACACATATTACGATTATGAAACAAGCTGCGTTAACAAATGAAGCACTTGGGTTAACTCGAAAAGATGTGGATACTGTCTTAGAAAATGATGTAGCTGAAGTAATTTCAAATTGGACTGGTGTACCAGTAACAAAAATTTCAGATTCGGAATCAAAACGACTTTTAAAAATGGAAGATACATTACATGAGCGTCTTATTGGACAACATCATGCGATTGTTTCTGTTTCAAAAGCAATTCGACGTGCTCGTGTAGGATTACGTAACCCTGACCGTCCTATTGCAAGTTTTATCTTTGCAGGCCCAACCGGAGTTGGAAAAACTGAATTAACTAAAGCATTATCTGAGTATATGTTTAGTACGGAAGATAGTATGATTCGGTTAGATATGTCTGAATACATGGAAAAACATACGGTTGCAAAATTAATCGGTTCGCCTCCGGGTTATGTTGGTTATAATGAAGGAGGTCAGTTAACGGAAGCTGTTCGAACAAAACCATATTCTGTTGTTTTATTTGATGAAGTTGAAAAAGCACATCCAGATGTATTTAATTTATTACTTCAGATTTTAGATGACGGACGTTTATCAGATTCAAAAGGTCGTGTAATTGATTTTAAAAATACTTTAATTATTATGACAACGAATTTAGGTGCTAAGATTATTGAACGAGAAAGTGGTATTAAACCAAGGTCAAAACAAAATAAACCAGCTTTCCGTATTGATGACGATGGGTGTTTAGGTTGGGAACCAACTCCGGAACCTATTAAAGATAGTTCTGTTTTTGAAAAAGTTACTGAATTAGTAAATGATGAATTAAAAGAATTCTTCCGTCCTGAATTTTTAAACCGTATTGATGAAATCATTGTATTTAACCATTTGACTAAATTTGATATTTGGGAAATTTGTGGGATTATGATTAGTCAATTAGAAAAAAGATTACAAGAAAAAGATATTACTTTAGAAGTTGATGTTGCTGTTCGAAGCCTTTTAACAGAAGAAGGGTATGATCCTGTCTATGGAGCTAGACCGTTACGACGAGCTGTTATGCGTTTATTGGAAGACACTTTAGCACAACAGTGTTTAACAACTCCACTATACCCAAAAACAAGGTTAATTGTTAAACGGGTTAAAAAAGAAGGTTCGTTAGTTGATTATACTAATGATATTAAAGTAGAAATTGATTATAGTGATGTTGATCCTGATTTATTGAATTCAGATGATGATGCTCTACAAAATAATCCACTTGAAAATATTTCTAACGAAAATAATTAAAACTGAGATTCTAATTTTTAATTATTTAACCTTATATGAAAATTATTCATTTGACTTAAAAATTCAATTAGTATGTTTTAGTTCTTGAAAACATACTAATTGAATTTTTACGTTAATTTACTAATAAACGTTTTTGGTGAACTTGCATTAGCATAATATTTCTTATCCATACAACCAGCTAAATATGCTAACCTACCTGATTGCACTGCCAAATTCATTGCACAAGCCATTTTTTCTGGGTTTTTGGATTGTGCAACCGCTGTGTTTAATAAAACAGCGTCTGCCCCCATTTCCATTGCTTTTGTGGCTTCACTAGGTTTACCAATTCCTGCATCAACAATTACTGGAATATTTGCATTTTCAATTATGATTTTAATATTAGCCAAATTATTTAAACCTTGCCCCGAACCTATTGGTGAACCTAATGGCATTACTGTTGCACATCCTAAATCTTCTAAATGTAGTGCTAACATTGGATCTGCATTGATATAAGGTAAAACAGTAAATCCCTTTTTTACAAGGAATTCTGCAGCTTTTAATGTCCCAACAGGATCTGGTAATAAATATTTTGGATCCGATATTACTTCAAGTTTAACAAAAAAGTTATCTTCTTGCCCCAATTGACAAGCTAATTCATGCCCCAAAAAAGCCATTCTAATAGCTTCTTCTGCTGTTTGTGATCCTGCAGTGTTTGGTAATAACCATAGTTTTTTCCAATCCAAAGATTTCAAGAACGTCGTATTATCATTATTGAGATTTGTTGGTAGACGTCTAATAGCAACAGTTACCATCTCACAATTACTAATATTTATACTATTGACTGCATGATCCACATTTCTATATTTTCCCGTCCCTAACATTAGTCGTGAATTAAAGTATCTGTTTCCTATTTGTAATTTATCAGAATTACTTACCATTTTTTCTCCTTTATCGTTACTCCCCAGGTAGGATTTGAACCTACGACCAATCGGTT
>JAAERL010000052.1 GCA_024230435.1 Desulfobacteraceae bacterium | reverse complement strand
TTGGGCTGGCCCGCAGCACCACACAAGCCCATATCGTATCTATCGTCGTCAATAAGCGCATGAGCCGCTTCTAGTGGCCCATTATTGTTGGTGGCGATTGCATAGAAGCACACTGGCACTGCTCAGTCGGATAGGATACAAGCACATCTTTTAAGTCGGATCGCATAGGTTGAAGACTGTTCTTGCTGTCTCAAATGTCCTGATGAGGTTTGATATTATATGCAGTTTCATGTATACCACATTCCTTGAAATGCCGTTTATGCGCTTTTTAAATATTTAATTGAAATTGTAATTGTTTCTTGTCTCTCATTTTTTAGAACAGGCTCATTATAATTAATTGTTGTCAATTATATTAGGTATTAGTTGCATCGTTGCCATAAGTACTTAGTACAATATCTCAAAGGTGGCTACATAAAAGTTGATTAGTTTTCTATGCTTTCAGATGACGCACAGACAGATCACGGGGAAATCTCTTACTTCTCCGCTCCCAATTTTTTTTTCTCCATAAGCAAGTTTCCACTGGTACAAAATTCACGTAGAAACTGCTCACCGTAGGAATTCAAGCAATTTTGTAGGAATTCAAGCATGCGACGAAACGTGACGCACCTCTAATTTTTGCTTTTTGCACCG
>JAAERL010000051.1 GCA_024230435.1 Desulfobacteraceae bacterium | reverse complement strand
GCAACCTCCTCATTCTCCTCTGAAGGGTGCTCCTGCTCCTCATCAAATTTCAAAATGAGCTTGGCCTCCGCAAACAACCTCCACGAACCAAACCAACACATGCAAGCACTACCTACTCCAAATCTGAGCGCTTCTGCTCGTAGTAAATGCCATAATCCAGCAGTAAGACCAATGAAGCATCCGAATCCGGCTACAATCATTACGGTTGCCCAAGCTTTGTTGCGTTTGGCAACTGCGAGACGCTCTTCGTGAGAAAGGGTGGAACATATCGCTTCGACTCTGGCTTTGAGTCTGTCGCTTTTGCGTTTTTGGCAGTTGGTGAAAGCCCCGGGCATAGTTTGTGGTTCTCAGCTATGTTTCTTTGCTGTGGCCTTCGTTCTTTGTTTGTGAATGTTTGTGAAGCATTAGTTTTTAAATTTTAAATTATTATCCTCTCGCGGCGTCAAATGTTTGTAATAATTGTTCCGATCAAGATCAAGGGAAATGGTACAATATTCCGATCAAAAATGCATTTTCGATGCATATGTATGAGGCGTGTTTTTCTACATCAAGATTGGAGATCAAGGTATTCCCTTGGTTGGATAACTGCTTTTTTGTGATTTGATACACAACTTACATGTTCTTCTTTTCCTAATACATTATGACAGATTATCTCGAGAAAAATACAAGTGATTTTGTCACGGATAGTTTGGAAAAAGCTACCACCAATGCTCTCAGTGGCGTCGTCCTAACACTCTCCGCACCGTGCTCCGCATGATAGAAGAGAGTTTTGGATTTTTTGTCTCCCTCTTGGCCATTTTTCCGCGAGCTTTTTTATTTTTGTGAATTGACATCAAATCTTGTTCATGTCAAATCCACGGTCT
>JAAERL010000050.1 GCA_024230435.1 Desulfobacteraceae bacterium | reverse complement strand
CTATATTATCACACACTCCATGCGTAATTTTTTTTCTCCACAACAAAACCCGCATTCTTTATTTCTCGCCAGATTTTTATTTCGTGATAGGGATATAATACAGATGGGACATCGCGTACACCCAGTGTAAACCGAATGTCCATTCGGAGGCTTGACTCGACCTTTTTCTCTTCCAAACGGACATATTGGCCATTCTGGCTGTTTGTTTTGGTTCCTTCAGCAAACCGGCTTGTCCGATCGGTTCCCCGATGACTCCCGCGGATCCGAACAGTTGTTCCAACGAGAAATTCGGCCGATTTGGTTTGACGATTCTTGCATCTCCTCTAACTGGCAATTCCCAGCCAAATCTACCCTTGAAGTGATGGTAGCCTTCTCATCACAGAATTTGGATCTTTTAGCTTCAAGATACAAATTCCGTCGTTCTTCATTTTCCAGTTTCGAAAGACGTATATTATTGCTCCGCCCATTTTGTATTATCTCAGGTTGATTTTCGACCCCGTCTTGGAATCCAATCCCTTTCCGGTTTCTTGTTGGCGGAAACTTCGCTCGGGGCCGGTCTTATCAGGTCTAAGCATGTATGTTGGCTAGGATAGCGCTAAGTTAGTCAAGTTGAAGGAGTATTATTGTTAGCGCAAGCTAGCGCT
>JAAERL010000049.1 GCA_024230435.1 Desulfobacteraceae bacterium | reverse complement strand
GTGCTCTGAGCTCTACAGTATCGGCCTTGCTAGACGTCACATAAACTTGGACTGTTCATAAATTTGGACTGTACGAATTTTATCATGCTTTCACCGCGCAAATGACCAAAACTAAATTGTAAATAGGGTGCTGGCGGCGCTGGCCATAAAAACTGATGTATGGCGAGTTCAACCACGATATCAAATGATAAAATGATCTACAATCGTTTCCGAAGTAGTATCCGCCGTGTTGGGCATGGTACAATAATGTCTTATGGCTCAAATAAAGAGATATCAATTGGTCGACGAATTAGTTGAATAATTGATATCAATTTGCTTGCTTCTACGCGATAGACATTTTGCGTTGAGACGGAAATGGCGGGAAATTAATTTTATGTACCTATATATCAATTCCTACGCTAAACTATTTATTTGGACTGTCCAAGTTTATGTGACGGCTAGCAGGATCCATATCTAGTTATTTGTAGTGTTGGCGCGTCTGATGTCTGTAGGTATGTTTGGAAATATTAATCCAGGAGGGTTTGTATTTATTGTTATGCTGGTGGCCAACAGTTGATTGAGACCGAATGCTGGCTGGTCTGTGAGCGCCGTCTTGCGATGCAATAAAGATATATGCTTCTCACACAGAGGATTTCATATTAAACTTTCTTGGTCACAAATAAAAAGGATTTCATTCTGCAGCGTGTAGGAGTACGATACATACGACTATTATTAGATTTAGCATGTGGCATCAGTGTGGTGTAGAGTAGACCTGAATAGTTTGGGCACCGGACTAAAATTTGGGCAGCCGACTTCATATGAGGTGGAAATAACGATGACCGTCAAAATGTCTCATCCGTCGAGAATAAATGAAG
>JAAERL010000048.1 GCA_024230435.1 Desulfobacteraceae bacterium | reverse complement strand
CAATAGAAAATGACGATTCTGATTCGATCATGGCATCATATAGTTTTTTTTGAATCGTTCTTAAAGCTGTCTAGGCTGATGACCACAAAACAATATCGAAAATAAAAAGATAGAGGCGTTGTCTGATCTTTTAGGAGGTGTTTGACAGCCGTTTTAAAGAGTAGATACCGTCAAGGCCTTTAATCGGTTTGGGTTTCTTTTCATTTTTGGACTGGAACAGGTGTTTAAACCGCTGATAGTTTTCCCTGATAAATTCCTGGCTTCCGATAACGCCGGAGTCTGTAAAGTAGCGGGTTCTATATCTGAAGTTCTGTATGCGGCTTACTTCAAAATCGTTTTCCCGTTCTTTTTCCAGTATTTTTTCGTCAATAACCGCCGCTTTACCCTTGTCTGGACGGTCTAAAGCTCCGGCCTCATACACATAGTGCGTTTTTGGGGGACGCTCCCAACATTTAAACTTGCTGATTATGAACAGGGTAAAACCAGCAGCGTTGAATTGAGGAACTAAATCTGAGTGTGACAGAGCAAGATCGTTTATTCTAACGGGTGCAGGCTCTGTTCCAATAACATGCACACAAATCAGCACACAATATCAAAGGGTCACCCATTAAAGAGCGTATCAAGAGAAAAAACAGCACCCCCGTGAACAAAGTGGGTCCTTCTTTGCTCTTTTTAAAATTAGCGTATTTCCCTCCGATTCACATCCGATCCTTCGTCTATTTAGGATACGGAAACTGATCCGCTCCAGTCACCCATCAGGATTAAGGCTATATTCTTTGAAAAATTATCAAAGTTGCCCTTGGTCTTTTAAGACCCCAGAAAACAATCGGCGCCATGCCGTGTCCAATTGGTGTGTTTACAAATCTATGGTTTTTAGCCAACCCTTTTGTGGTTCACGACATAGGCGAATCAGATGGAAAATTCGTTATAATGTTTTGGAACCCGGCATTTTCCAATCAAATCTCATGGCCTTTTGCGGCCAACCCCTTAATTAGGTTCCCTGCCGAAGTTGAATAGGGTCAAGTCTACCCTTGACTCACCTTCACGCATTTTTGCCATAACGGATTCCCTTGCCTGTCCCCGGATTCCCCCTTTCCCAGTCCCCCGGATTCCCTTGCCTGTCCCCGGATTCCCTTGCCTGTCCCCGGATTCCCCCTTTCCCAGTCCCCCGGATTCCCCCTTTCCCCGTCCCCCGGATTCGTCCTTGCCTGTCCCCGGATTCCCCGGATTCGTCCCCTTGGTTTTACGAAGGTACGCAGGTAAAATATTCGATCTGAACTTCATTCTTTTTGACGCCTTAGCATGCCGATCCCGCCCGCGCGGTGCTTTTACCGGCACGGCTTTGATGCCGGTTTGAATTTCACGCTCAGGAAGATGGTCGTTTCGGACAATTCTTTGTCGTCCCATTTCATCGGCCAAATCCCTATATTGATTTATGAAAATTTTAATTTCGGTTTCCAATGCCGGAGCTAACAACTTTCTGGCTCCTTGCCGCAATATACCGGTAATTGGGTCGTCAACAAAAGTGTCTTTTTTTTTTAGATCGATTACGTTATCATTGTCATGATGCGTGTATCCTTTCCTGTTTCTGTTTTTTGGTCCTTGGTCCGGTTAATTGCTTCGCAAACAATCAACCGGTGGATACACCACCTAACTTTCTAAACACAGCTTTTGGTTATAGCTCCTATATTTTTGTCTAAAAGGAAATTAATATGATAAGCATTACTAAAAGGTTAATTGTCATTTTAGCACTAATATTTTTTTTAACCGCCTGCGTAGGCGGTAAAAAGAGCGATTCATCTGGAACCGATACTCCGGATACTCAAAATAGGGCGCCAAGTGCTGATGCAGGAACAGATCGTCAAATAACTCTCGGCAATGATGTAACCCTTGACGGCAGTAATTCCAGTGATAGTGACGGCGACAGCTTGAGTTATGATTGGCGCTTTGCCACTATTCCCGATGGAAGTTCCGCCCAAATATCCAACTCAACAACATCCAAACCTGACTTCACGCCGGATCTTACGGGTGAATATATTATTGAATTAACTGTTGATGATGGCGCTGATACTGCGAGTGACTCGGTAATTATCACCGTTGTTCAAATAGTCGTTGATTGTGATTACCTTGGTTCCGACGCCAGTGATGAGGATCGTTTTCTCTGTGCGCATAACGAGGTGCGTAACTCTGCGCAACCCGTACCGGACCCCGCCCTTGAACCAATGACATGGGACGAAGATCTGGCTGAAATTGCCCAGGATTACGCTGAAAAATGCATATGGGATCATAATCCGGATAGAAGTGAAAATTATCTGGGCTATGTGGGTGAAAATCTTTATATGACAACCTCGAAAAACAGCACATCGGCGACCGCTGTACAGTCCTGGGGCGCCGAGATTGCTTATTACGATTACGATACCAATGACTGCGAGTCCGGCAAAACGTGCGGACATTATACGCAGATCGTTTGGCGGGATACTATAAAAGTGGGTTGTGGTATAGCGTTTTGCAGTTCTGTTGCGCAGAGTCCTTTTGTAAATGCATATCTATATGTATGTAACTACTCGCCGGGAGGAAACTACACAGGTAAGTGGCCCTATTAAACAGACTTTTCAAAGCAGTGTTGTTTTGACGTAACACTTATTTATTCAACTTTCGGTTTTCGCAAACAAGAGGCGGGAGCCGAAAGTTGAGTTATTTAGGGGGGACTTTAAGGTACGTTCCTAACATTTAAACTTGGTATCTTTTTTAATGGAGTGGAACAGACATCCGTATAATCATATCGCTGAAGTAGGGAAAGCATTTGGGACATCCATGATAAGTATTGTCAAGTAAAAAACATTGGGTGAGATTGAGCCGGATCAAATCAAATGGCCACGTCAAAACATCTTGCGCGGTCCATAAACGGTATAACACTACGCTAACCATAAAGCTTGTCAGCGCGTTTTTTTGCATCGGCTGAATTAGCTTTGTTAGACTATTGTGTTACCTGTTTTTCGTTCATTAGCGATCAGTTGCCCGAACCATGCGAGTAGAGCTGCTATTGCTAAAAAGGCAGTTATCCAAATAATTGCCGGCGTTCCTGTTATAACAAACTCTTTAACCACTATCGGAAATCCAAAAACATCGTGGTTGGGCATAGACGCCTTGAGTTTAATACTTTGAGAGCCGAGTCCGCCCGTTAGAACAATCAGTGAGGCAGTTAAACCAGCGAAGGCAGATTTTATTGGATTGTTCTTCCATAAAATAAAAAACGCGATAACTATAGCGGCCACTGCCGCTATAGCTGCTATTAAAAAAGACCAAATGCTCATTTCAGCCCTCCCTTCGTTTCTCTATTGCTCTTGCCGCTCTGTATGAAAGAAGACCACAGCAAAGCATTAGTATCAATGGTATTGATACAAGGATGTGACCAGTCCACAGATACCAGATAGTAACTACAATTGGGTATACCACTAAAAATAGGCTAAAGTAGATAGTGTCTTGAATTTCGGGGTCATTAGATCTTGCGAATTTTTTTAGAGGTTCTATTAAATTTAAAATTTTATCATTTAGATAACTTTTTTTATCTGGTGCAATTGATTTGGTCATGATTCTTGCCTCCTCTATATGCTATGTAAGGTTGAATGGCGCTTTATGATTTTGCCTGATCGGCTGGAAAAACAACCGGGCCGCTCACGCAAATGTTAAAGTTAAATAATGACTGAACAAAGCCTCTCCCAGAGTCAGGATAGATGTCGATGCAATGGTTAGGGAAAAGATAGTTAAGCAGGCCGGGTCACGATCCTCGATCCGACAACTATCTGATATTATATGCTCTATCAATAAAGATCCAGAGTTGTTTTTCCTGGAAGGCCATTGTCTTGAACCCGCCCAAAATCTCACATAGCTCCGAGGAACTCAATCCTGCGGGTCCATCATTCTCGAATGCGGCGTTTTGAGCTGGCAACCGTGCCAATTACCAGGACATTGCACTAAATGCCGATACCTTTTGTTGGCCTGTCGTTAATAACCCTTAACAAAGTGTGTGTTCCGTTTAAACTATAATACAGATCTGTAACTTAAATTAAGTTAACGATCCTTTTCCAAAACCTGTCAAGGGAAAAATTTCAAAAATATTGAAAGATTAGCGCAAAATACCACCAAGATAATCGAAAATATCGAAAGTTATTGAAAGCTACGAAAAACCACCCAAAACCCCATGTTAAGACTGAAGGCATCTTGAAGATTATCATTCTCAGGAGTCTTGCATGTCTTACACCCAAGAAGATTTAGCCGCAGTTCAAAACGCAATCATTGAGCTTGCCACCGTCAAGCGCATGGTAAGGCTCAAGGTTGCCGGAAACGAATACGAGTTTTCCGAAGCAAACCTTGATTCTTTAAAATTGCTTCGTTCTGACATCCAGCAAGAATTGGGCAAACTCCCCCAACGCGGATACATCCGCAACATCCGGCGGCTGGAACCCGTCAAACGCAAACGTACATTTGGGACATCCATGATAAGTATTGTCAAGTCTGCCCTTGACGCATATAAATGATTTTGAAACAGGTTATCAACCTGTTATATATCATAATAACAAGAAGTTGAAATTATCCTCAATTAGCATATAAAAAAATATTTTCGCGTAGATAATAAAAAAACCTCCTGATAACATAAAGATAGCCAGATAAAATCTTATATGTGCTAACAGGAGGTTTTTATGGTCAAAGTCGATATACAACAAAACATAAACATTAGCTCGGATTCATCACCCGCCCGGTAAACAATATCGTTTTTGTCGGAATGTCTCGGATAAAGAAAATAAAAGGTCTGTCCAACACCATTTCAACGGGAGGAGGTGGCACTGAGTCAGTTGCGACAATTATCGCGGTTGCGGCCGCCGCTTCTGTACCCGATTCGCTTACTGAAATAAAAGCCTTGTGAATAATCTCTGCTACCGAGATAGGTTCTTCAATGGTAATGCCTGAAAAATCAGCATCCTCCATGGAAAACGGGTCAGTCATTCCCATGGCTTTTAAAGTTTCTTTGAGACTGATATCGTATTCGTATTCGAACTTGGGCATGGTGAGTTTGACCTCCCTTTCTTGCATGCTGCCGACAATTTCATCGAATTGGTCAAGCGCCGCCTCAAATTCATCGAATCCTTCGGTTTCCGGAAGCAGAAGAATCATGGAGAGCTGTTCGCCTGAGTATTTCAATTCCACTGCCTGATAGCCATCGCCTTCCGCGTAATTGAAATTTTGGGTCTGATTCATCATGTCCGCCTGAACCGAACTTCCATCCGCAAGCTGGAACGTACCGCTTTGTGTCTGTTCCTCATCAAAAGCGTATTCCCATGTGGAGTAAAAGTAAATAGCGCTGGACAAAACCAGCCTCGTTAAGGTATTTAATATGCCTGAGGGAATCAGGTCTTTGATTTTATCTTCGGTTTGTTCTGCAACCCATGTGTTGATCACCTCACGGCATGCCTCTGGATCGCTTGTGAAGTCGAGAAGATTCAATCCTGATCCGTAGTTAGAGGCGAGAACATCCAAGTAATCTGGGAGAAAATTAAATCCGTCCTGCATCCATGCCGCATTTGCGATATTTAGTTGTAATAATTGGTCGTCATCTTCAAGCACTTCTTCCTCCCGGGAGGCGAGTATACTGGCCAGGGCGTAGAAGGCCGGGTGAAGGCTGTCTTGGGCAAGCGTAAAATGAAGAGTGTCCGCCATTTGTGTTTCGGTGTTGTTTTTCGCGCCGGCGTAGAGCATGGCAAGCGCGCTTGAAATGTTGTAAGGCGAAAATAATAAATTGTCCTGCCCTTCGGACAAGACTTGGTAAAGATCAAGCGCGAACGCCTTGTTGCCGGCGGCAAGCTCTTCCAAATCCTCGACCGGCACATCGGGGGGATTTTCAGCATCGAAAGATGACAGGGCTGATTTGTATATAGCTTCAGCAATTTCGATCGTGTCCTTTTGGTTCAAATCCGGCTGGCATATCGCATCCTGGGCGAAAACAAAACAACTGAGAATCATCGACAATGCCGTTATCGTGGATAATAATCGAATACTTCGTTTCATGATTCTGATCCTTAATATGAGACGTTAAAAGGTTATTAAACAGGCTATGTTCTATAAACCTTAGAAGTTTTTAAGAATAATTGCCGGGTTAATAATAACTGTTTGCGATGCTGCTATTTTTTGGTGTTTTGAGCAAGCGCAAGAGCGCAGTAAAATAGTATATCGATCATAGAATAAGCAATATTTATGCCGTTTTATCAGTACGAATAATAATTAGTTTTAATTTGAAATAGATAGGCCATTATTAGATTTGATTTGAAAAAAATCGGAAAAAAAGTGCGTTTTTCGCGATTAGCTCGTTGCAAAATTTGCAACCCCAGACAAAGCGCATACGCGGTTAAGGCGATTTTTGTCAAAGAATATAACATCTTGTAACAGCGGAAATATTTGAACAGAAAATTACGATTTTAAGGCGCATTTGGGAAACATTTGGGGCGCATTTGGAACGTTATCAACCTGCCCCAGCTTCTCTCCTTGTTGCAAATCGTGATCATAACGCAGCGAGAAATGTTTTGCGTATCGGGCTTCGATGCGTTAACGCCGCAAGGCGTTTAGATGCCCGGTAATTTATTGCCGGGAGCAGTCACAAGTTCTTCCATTTTCGATTCCGTTTGTCCTGAGTACCTCCGCGCTAAAAAATCGAAGCAGCCATTACGTTGTTTTTTTAACATGGAAAGGAGAAAAAAAATGAAAAAAAATGTGTTTCCTTATGGTTGTTATTATTGTTTGCAATTTTTACAAGTAACGGACTCGCTTCCCCTGCCATAATCGGCTCGGCCGATATGTCCGATTACGCTCGGGGAGTAGCCGTTTCCGGCGGTTTTGCCTATGTGGCTGATCGTTAAAGCGGTCTTCAGGTGATAGATATCAGCGATTTTGTAAAACCAAATTGAAACAGGTTGATAACGTTTGACTATATTTTTAATATGTGATTTGAGGAAAACTGTTTAATAAAAGCAAGTTAGAGAGTACGTTAAGAATCTGTCCCAATTTACATTGTTAGGCGCTGTGTGCGGCCGTGAGTCTATTCCGGCCCTGTGTTTGAAGGATTGATTAGGGGTATAGATTGAGGAAGAAATATGGACGATTTACAAATGCAGCTTTTGATTGATCTGCATAGATCAAATTTCAGACAAGGCCCCGGAGGCGAGGCTGAGACAAAACAGGCTTTGAAGCTGGCCGGACTCGATAAATCACGCCCTTTGAGGATTGCGGATATCGGTTGCGGCACGGGCGCTTCGACCATCCAGCTTGCCAAGGAGCTGGATGCCCAAATCACCGCCGTGGACTTTCTTCCGGAGTTTCTTGGGGAGCTTCAAACCAGAGCGAAGGAACATGGGGTAGCGGATAAAATAACCACCTTGAGTTGCTCCATGGATGCGCTGCCTTTTGCCGATGAAGAGTTCAACGTCATCTGGTCGGAAGGAGCTATCTACAATATGGGTTTTGAAGCCGGTGTGGCAGCTTGGAGCCGATTCCTGAAACCTGGAGGAAAGCTCATCGTTTCGGAAATTACATGGCTGACTGCTAAACGGCCGTCCGAGCTTCAGTCTCACTGGGATGCAGAGTATCCTGAGGTTAATGTTGCCTCGGCAAAGATCGGAATCCTCGAACGGCATGGCTATAGCCCTGAAGGCTATTTTTATTTGCCCACGAACTGCTGGCTTGATAATTACTACCGGCCCCTGCAGAACGGTTTTGATGCCTTCCTCGATCGGAATGGCGAGAGCGATCAGACAAGGGAAATTATCGAATGTGAGAAAGCTGAAATTGCCCTCTATAAAAAGCACCGGGACTACTACAGCTACGGCGTGTATATAGCGAAAAAGATCTGAAGGTGATTTATGTGGGGAACAATCAGACATGAGTTGTAAAACACACCTTCAGGTATTCGAGCGGGGGGGATTGGGACACCGTTGCCCTGTCCCCAAGTCCCCGTGGCTGATAGACCATTGCCAACCAGAGCTGCAAGGGCATCGGAAAAATCTCCGGGGCAAACGCCCGTAAGATACAGCCAGGGAATCAACTGCTCCATGCTCTTGGTTTTACGAAGGTACGCAGGTAAAATATTCGATCTGAACTTCATTCTTTTTGACGCCTTAGCATGCCGATCCCGCACGCGCGGAGCTTTTACAGGCACAGCTCCAATGCCGGTTTGAATTTCACGCTCAGGAAGATGGCCGTTTCGGACAATTCTTTGTCGTCCCATTTCATCGGTCAAATCCCTATATTGACTTATGAAAATCTTAATTTCGGATTCCAATGCCTGAGCTAACAACTTTCTGGCTCCTTGCCGCAATATACCGGTAATTGGGTCGTCAACAAAAGT
>JAAERL010000047.1 GCA_024230435.1 Desulfobacteraceae bacterium | reverse complement strand
GGTAGACTCGATCAAATTTCGATCCAGAGCCAGCCATCAGGTGCATACAACATTCTAGAACTTCAAAGTTTATGTTCTCTCCCTCTCTGATGAATAACAACGATTGTGAGTGACATGCTAACCAAACATGTAATAAAAATAATATAAATAAAGATAACTCACCTATCACAATCCATCCACAACACCATAAAATCCGCACCCTTGGTAATTTCTTGCAAATGCTTGACAACACTTCCTTTGCACGGCTTCTTCACCACTGTAGCATGAAAAAGCTCCGCAGGATCCACGGTATCCCACGATTGAAATTCGGAAGGGAAATCAACATTGAATACATGTCCAGCGACCGATGATACTACATGAGTCACCTTGGAAGCTTTGGGTGCCTTGGGGAATGGTGCATTATCGACAAACTCGTGTACGGGGAGTGACCTTCCGTAGGATTTGTTCCCTCCCCCTCCAAGACCGACAGCAATGGCTTGACCAATACTGGGTTTTTCGGCAATGTGGACAACTGTTATGGGACGCCCTGCTGCGTAATTTAAATCGTTGGTTGTTTGTGGCTGATTGGGCGGAATGGATTGCTTCTTGTTGTTGCTTGAAGATGCCGAAGACGATCCGGCAGAGTTTTTGTTTGGTTTGGACACCTTTTTATGTTTCTC
Source organism: Desulfobacteraceae bacterium (assembly GCA_024230435.1). Classification (GTDB taxonomy): domain Bacteria; phylum Desulfobacterota; class Desulfobacteria; order Desulfobacterales; family Desulfosarcinaceae; genus UBA2230. The sequence goes on along the minus strand of JAAERL010000047.1, from coordinate 409 downwards.
TTGTTTTTGTGATTGCTTTGATGTTGCACTGTCCACTTTCACTTGTTTTCCATCTTTATTATCTACACGAGAATTATTCTGTTTCTTCTTTTGTGCTTTTGATTTTCCCTTGTTAATGTTGGTGCCTTTCTCTTTGCCTTGTTGTTGATGTTTCTTGTCGTTTGGCTTGTCCTTTTTCCCTTTATTGATATGTCCATCATTCTTTTGATTATCTTTATTTTCACCAGGCTTGTTCGTATTGGATTCGTTTGTAGTATTTTGCTTTTCATTATTTTGTGGTCGTGATGATGATTTTGATTTGCCAGCATTTTTCTTGCCCTTGTATTTGCCCTTGTTTTTTGTACTGGCTTCTTTGTTTACTGCTGCATCATTCGACGCATTGTCACCTTTGCTATAACTTTGTTTAGGC
>JAAERL010000046.1 GCA_024230435.1 Desulfobacteraceae bacterium | reverse complement strand
CCAGACAGTATGTGAGACAGATTTCATTGTCCGTAGAAATCAATATTTTTGTGCAGGAAAAATACAAAGCACACTGGGTTACCAAAATGCCTCCTCATACATAGGGTCTAAACCATAGATATTTTGATCTATTTCATATGTACATAAAACAAGAAGTTATGAAATTACTTCCAAGAGTAAAGGTAATATATATACTGTACGATGCTAAATAGTTTGCAAGAAACTTTATCAATATCCAATTTCAGGCTCTGAAAAGTATCAGAATGAATTCCCCACCCCAAAATATGTAAGAGTACATCCAACAAGCATTTCTATTCAAGGATTTTTGAAAATTTTCCTAGCTGTGGACTGCTTGCTATGTTCGTGAAACCCGATCTAGACTTGATTTTTATGGTCCCTTTTAACCTTCAGAAGTGACTGCTACAGGTGGTTACCACCCGACCATTCTGACCAGATGACCTGGGTTTGAAGCCCACCCATAATATGACATGTCAATGGTCTCCGGCAGTGAATTTGGGTCAATGCAGCCTCTCAGATGGAAGAAGAGGTGAATTTTAAGTGCAAAATCCATGGATTTTGCCAATTTTGACCACCTTTTGATTTCTTCCTCCTCTTCTTGAGGGAGTTAGCCCTCCGTAATTTTTTACCTGACGCGTCGTTGCAATGCCGACGCGGTAAAAAATAAGCGGAAGGACTAAAT
>JAAERL010000045.1 GCA_024230435.1 Desulfobacteraceae bacterium | reverse complement strand
TTTATACTCGCCAAGAGAGCGCCACGCCGAACCAAGGTTGTTTAGATAAATGGCCACGTTTGGATGCTGATCGCCGTAGGTCTTTTTGTCAATGGCCAGAGCCTGGGTAAAATACTCAATGGCCTTTTTATACTCGCCAAGCTCATTAAGAATAAGGCCATAGCTATTCAAGAAAAGGGTGTTTTTTGAATCCAGTTCCACCGCTTTTTTATAGTACAAACGTGCGCTTTTATAATCTATCTGCAGCTCTTTTATACCTGCTAACTCAAAAGCGTCCGATGCTGCGGATTTTTTTTCTTTTTCTATATTTTGAAGATGCTGTTCAAAGGACTGTCGTAATAACTTTTCAGCACCTTCCAGATCACCAACATCTAATTTTGCTTTTGCCTGAGCCACTAATGGATTTTCAGCAGACCGGCGTTCAAATTGTTCATTTAGTTCTTTGTATTTTTTAACCCACCTTTTAATTTCCGCATCGCGGTCTTCAATGGCAACGTTGTAGGTGATATTTATATCACCAGCACCCATTTTATAGATTGCTGGACTTTGATCACTTTCAGTTTTTTGTTCTACGGTTTCTATAGGTAAGGTTTGGGGTTGTTTGACTGTTTTGGCGTCAAGCTCTTTTAAAAGCCGGTCAATTAATTGTTGTTTTTGGCCTAACTCTTTGAAAAGGTAATCTTTTTGAGCTTTCGTCAAATCATTTTGAGATAGCGTTTCCTCCGAGCTTGATCCTCTATTTACAGGTGCATACAAGGTTAGTGTATAAAAAATCAGCCCTGCGGTTAGCAGCATGAATAGCACCGCGAGTGGTCCTGCCCAAACAGGCTGAATATCCCATTGGAATTGTCTAAAGAGCATATAAAAAACACCTAAGGCAAGCCCTGGTACGCCAAGACTTGTAAATACTTTCCAAAGCTTAATTTCAGGCATCATGTTTGCGCCTTTCAAAAATTGGAGTTTTATTTGGATATGAGGAAAAATCCAACTAAGCAACTATGGTGGAGAGGGCGATGAAATTAAGTGGCGTATCGTTCAATTTTAATACAACGACAGCGTGTGATATGTAATATTATTGGCTATTTTATTATAATCTTTAGTGATTGATGATTGGTTACACTGAATTTTTTGACTCGATCTTCCAGGAAGGCGCGAACCTTTTTAAGGCTTTTTCTGTCAATTTGAGCCGGAAGGCTAACACCTTCCCTGGCCCATTCGCCGGTGGATAATCTTAAAGAAAAATGCCCTACCGGACTTTTCGAGGGTTTGGGCAAAAAACCCCAAAATATCAATTAACTTCAGAATATTATATGTTTTTCTACTCTATAGTTATATGCCCAAACAAAGAAGTAAAAAGCGCTTAAAAATATGGCTATGTTTGCAGACCACTATACATAGAGAATCAGCACGATTCTTGAGAAATAATTGACACGAACAATATTTTGTATTACATATAAAATCAAGTAAGTATTAAAATAGATTGAATACGCCCAACAAGTGTGTCGTCTCTTTATGAGGCCAAAGCTTTGCGGGCGTTTTTCATTTTAGTTGGTCTCAATGTATCGCTCGAATCCACTGACAAAAGGCAAATATAATTTAAAAATTCTGTATCTTAAATTGCGCTTGCTTTTTTGGGAAAGTTTATTAGCCAATCCTGGCCTTTTTTTAGTTACCAAATGGTTTGGATCAAGTGTATCAATTAAAGAATGGATTATTACTCCATATAAGAGAAATTTTTGCCGAATACTTGTATGATTAATTTTGGACAATAATATAACAATCTCGTTTAGCCAGCGTCTAAACGTTTCATCATTTAAATAATCATTAACGAATTGAGGAAAGGTTATTATGCCTTGATTATTATTAGCCGATTGGCTTAACAGCACTTCTCCGATTCCTCTTTGCCATGCCCGTGTTACAATTCTTGTTCGTTTGCCTTCTAATGTGTTGATAAAGTCTAATAACTTTTTCCCTCTTTTGTCACTTCCTAAATTTACGAAGTTTCCCTCTTTCCTAAGTATCTGTATTCTGGCCCAAAATTGAGCAAACAAATATGCAATATTTAGATGATCCACTATTTTTTTAAAGCCTTTTTCGTTTTCCTCAAACTTTTTTATTTCTTTAAAATCCGTTTGCGCTAGAGATCTAATCTTCCCTACCAATTCATCCGCAGATTTAAGAATTGGGTCTAAGTGCTTATCAATTATATCTTTTGCGGTTTTTTTGGCTTTAGATCTGCTAAGGATTGTTTGATAAATATAATCTATAACTTTTATTAACAATGCTCCCAAAAAACTTGCACCCAATAAATCAATCCAATTTGCCATATTTAAACCCTAAGCGTTTTTGCTTTAAATCTTTCAATGGAAAACATTCAATGGAAACATACTTCCATTCAATGTTTTCCGCGCCAGTTGTTTTTGACAAAACATTCAATAGAATAGTTTTTCTAGCCAATGTTTTCTATTGCAAGTTTTTCTGGCCCAAAAATTTGGATATTTTGTCAAAAAATAAGGTATCGGTTATTATTTCAGGACTATAGAAGTTGCAACAAAAACGCCGTTCCGATGTATTCAACCCAATACTCGTGTCACCAGCCGCGTTATTCAAAAATCGGTAGCTGCAAGCAGGGGGCTGAAGTCCAATGGAACGAAAGTGTACGTTAAAGAAAATAAAGAGGTGCGGAACCGATTCCTGCAATATCATGCATTAAGGACGAACAAAGCCGCGTCAAATAAGCGTCTACAGCAAATAAAATTTACCACCTTCCACCCCCCTCGCATTTCCTTCGGGAACGGCTTGACTATTTTTGCTCCAGCTTCTGAAAATAGTTGTATCTTACTAAAATATAAACTGAAAAACATAATGGAGCTATTGGATCAATTCTGTGGAAAAGTGTAATTTTAACTAGTGTTGCCCTCTTAATGCATGATATTGCAGGAATCGGTTCCACACCTCGAATACCCAACTATCTAAAGGCCGGCATCGATTAGTCTTTTACAATCTGAACTTTTCCCTCATTTAGCAAAATGGCTAACGGACCCGGATGAAGGGGCTGACACCCTCCGGTTTTAGGGTAAATGACCGGCCCCTCATGAACTGTGTATTCTTGTCCCTCATATAAAACCCGCATACCTGGTGTTACCGATGGTGAGACTTCTTCAAATAATTGCATTTGATAAGGATCGAAGTCGCCGCCAAAGTTTCGTTTTAAGGCATTGCCGAGGTAGGCCGCAAAATCTTTTGGCTTTTGTTTGACTGTATAAGCCACTTTTTGGATAACATAAGCAATTCCATGAGTATGAACATAAGTCATAATATCCCGCAAAACATTTTGATGGTATCGGTGTTTTTCAGGTATGAATTTGAGAACTTTAGCAGGAACGTCAGACGGAGAATAAATATCTGCGGAATCAATTTCGCCCTGCCCATCGTCAATGAAAGCTTTTTTCCGGGGTTTTATTATGAAAATGATCCAGTTGACTCGACGGCCAAGCTTGCGAACTTTGTATGTGAAGCTTATATCTGTTTTTGTAACAAGTTCTTTCTTGGCCGCTTCGAGCACTCTTAGTTTAAAGTTACTGTATGCCTTATAGCGATTTTGGCAGCCTAAAATTTTTTTTAGATCTTCAAATTCAAATTCCCTCTGCTTTGTGTCAGTGTTCTCGTACTGTTTTAGTAGTTCATACAGTCGAATAGAATAGGAGCTAGATAATTTTGCTGCGTATTGAAGTTCATATTTTGTAAAATTGGCTCTCAAACTAAGCAAAAATGGTTTTAGTTTTGGATCGAAACAAATTCCCACGCTTCCTTTTTGGGGGTACTCTTCAATACTGGAAAACCAATTAATGAGCAGTCGCCCACCATGATCTCTTGGAATTGATAACGGGGTACTCATCAAAGCTCTAGCCTTCTGCCGTAGCCGCCCACTATACCCTTTTCCTTTTACATCCATTATCCGTTTATAATCTTCAACAGGGATCATGTATTCTTGAAAATCAGCATCTTTTGGATTTATTAATGAAACAATAGCAAGGACTAACTTCTGCTCCTGAGATGTAAGTTTATAATGAGCTTCAATAAGCTTGTTTGATTTTGTCACTAATGCATTGGATTTTATTCTTTTTTTCATTATATTTTTTTCAAGTCTTACATTTTGAGGGGTTATTCTTACAAATTTAAAAGCTGTAAGCTTTAAGCCTTTTTCTTAACTATTCTAAAAAGGTAAGTCAAGTCAATAATTCTTACATTATTTTTTTAATGTAAGAATAACCCCTCAAAATGTAAGATTTAAAGGGTTAAACAATTCTAACCCCCCGAATTATTTGTCTTCCCTCAAAATGTAAGAATAACCCCTCAAAATGTAAGAATAACCCCTCAAAATGTAAGAATAAGGATTTTTACCTATTATAGGAAAAGGGAAAAAGGAAAAAACAACAACGTGCGTACGCGCGCGTAATAAGAGCAGTTTTCGCATGATCAACTTTTTTGGCCAAAAGCGCCCCGCAGATCACCCTCCTTTCAAACCAAAGCACACCCACCAGTCCCCTCCGGCCGACTCGCAAAACCCCGGCCCCATTGCGGCCCGCTAAAAGGAATTCTACCTAATTTTATAGGCTCTCTTTTTAAAAATTTGCTAAATTACAAACTACCGTCTGAGGTAATACAAAAAATATATGAAAAGGAAGCGCTACGCGCATCTATTTAATGAGTTTCCTGATACCGTGTAAAGGTAACCTTTGATAAATCAAAACGTTCTAATCCTCGGCTTCTAAGACACTTTAAAAATCACTTCTCACTTTTCTACTTTTATCTTTTCCAGCCAGCCATAGCGCCCTACCGGGAAGTTATGCCGTGCTATAATCCGAACGACGCTCTTTAGGGGTTGGCAAGGGGGAATGATTGCTTGTGCCCTTTACTACGGCACCCGGCCTCGATGCCTTTTGCTAAGACCCTGCGGCGGGACACCTATTCGGATTCTTTAGATTAGCGCCAGCCCTGCGACTAATTTTGAGTTTCTAAACTTAATGAGAGTTGACATCGGCTTCTGGTGAGTCCGGCGCACTCCATGCACATTTGAATCTTTGGTCAGATCAAACCACGCCACATGGTCAAGGCGGGCCGATAGGGGGTCATACAACCGGCTCGGCTCCGCACGTTTGACGGACGGCAGATCTTGCGAATGAAACCAGCGCCGTCCGATTTGACGGTTTTAAGGGTACCACCCATATACGCTAAGGAATTTTCGCTAAATCTTTATCCCAGGTGATTGGACTGATATGCTGAACAAAAAACAGCACAAGGGCCGCTCAAATCGAGGGGTTCTTTTCTTGTCGAGGATATGTTTTCCGGAACTTTTCTGTAGGGGTTTTTCACATAAAACCGCAAATAAGAGTTTGGGCAAAAAACCCCTTTTTGGCCCGAATCCAGTGAAGCAAAAGGTTATGTCTCTTATTGTCCGAAGTGTTCTTTTCGATGACAATTTGGACATAAAGCCAGCGCATTTTTTTCAGTATCTAATCCCCTCATGGCTAATGGTAGCTTATGATGGACTTCGAGATAAGGTGAACCATCGCTTTTCCTGGTGAACGGTGCAAGACTATTACAAAGCTCGCAAATTCCATTTGCCCGTTTGAGAACTTCTGCAACAACATCTGGGTTTCTTTTGTAAATGGTCACAATGGCAGCAGATGTTTCAGGCTTTGTCGGGGCTTGTGTGAGCCTTATTCTCCTCCTATCATCGCTATCCAGCAAAGATTTCTCTACCGAATTGTTTAGATTTTTCTCATACTCGTCCAGTGTTTGAATTGGATAGTTTTGTGAATATAAGAGCACGGCAGGAAAACGTTTTTCGTCAATTTTATGCCATGATCCTCCCCTTTGCTGCGGCAATCCGTGCTCGACCTTCAAAGGGTGCTGTCTGCGGTCAGAGAACCAACAAACCGGGATTCTGTACTCATAAATTTCTTTAGTGTATAAAAGCCTATTATTCCCTTCATGTATTTTTCTGTCCCATTCGCTGAGCACTCTTCCGATACCAACATAGCCTGATGCACTATGATACATGAAAATAATATCATTTTTTTCTAATTTTTCGAAAACGGATGCATGCTTTCCTTTTTTACCAGCATGGTCCCCAGCAAATGCCCTACAGTGTTCAAACCAAAGATCACTGGTAGAAAGGTCCTTAGCTTTCCGGGTTGGATCAATTGCATCTTTGTCCGTATTTATAACGTAAAATGACATTGTAACATCTCCTCGACTTTGGCCAATTTATGCTGCTTCTAAGAGTTGATCGATCAAAGATTTTATCTCATCTTGATTAAATATCAACTGTTTATTTGGGTGAGTAGCCTGAGGGAAAGGGTACCACCCAGATTCGTGCGAAAATGCACTCTAAGGAATTTTCAGGAAGTGACTGCTCCCGGCAATAAATTACCGGGAATTTTCGCTGGATAATCTTAAAATCAACAACGCCAAAAAAACGGCGGCTGAAATTCCAACCGCCGTTTTAAAGGTTTGGTGATATGATTAGCTTACTTTTTTTTGTTATGCGCTCCGCGCTTTTCAGGCCGGTTTTGCACATAGTTTATT
>JAAERL010000044.1 GCA_024230435.1 Desulfobacteraceae bacterium | reverse complement strand
CTTCAAGGGGCTAAATTTCCATTAGCCCATGTTGGTGGCAAGACAACAATTTCAGATTGTGAATTTGATAAAAAAACCGATTTTACCGGCGTTGGCCTGGATGCCGCCACTATTGATCCAGGACTCAAGGCAGCATTTAAAAACAACATTCGGCGCAAAAAGTGGCAAGAATGGGTTAAAAGTAAGCAAGAACAAGGTAAATGGTTAGAGCCTTTTTTTGTTAAAGGGTTCTGGTTAATTTCTGATTATGGCAGTTCGACAAAACGCATTATAGGAACATTTTTTGGATTAGCAATTGGATTCGGTATTGTTTACTACCTTTTTGCCCTTATACCTGGCTGGGACGGTGTTATAAATAAGCTATGGCAGGGAGATGGTTGGCTTGCCTATATCCAAACCTTTGTCCGTGCGATTTATTTTTCCATAGTTACCATGACCACCTTAGGCTTTGGTGATATGGCGGCGGCAGAAAATGGTTTTTTTGCAAGTTTATTAGGCAATATATTATTAATGATTCAAGTGCTCTTGGGTTACATCCTCCTGGGCGCTCTGGTAACTCGATTAGGTATTTTATTTACAAATGAAGCGCCAGCGGCAAAAATGGAGAAATTTTCTATTTACGAGTGGGTTAAATCAGAGTGTAATAAAAATGCAAAATTGTATATCACTCTGTTATTAATTATAATTCTTACAATTTTTATAACCTATATTTTTTTTAGTTCTCTATATATCCCTCCAATTCGTGTGCTAATGTATGCTAAAGACTTTGGCTGTGCTATTTTACGTGCTCTTAATTGAGTTTAGGAGCGGTAACCAAAGAGGAAGAATATTAAAGGAAAATGAAAATCAAAAAAAGCTACATCATCATCACTATAGCAATGCTGCTGCTCCTGCCTGCTTTAGCCTTAGCATGGACCGGCGAAGTTATCGGAGTTTCAGACGGTGACACAATCACCGTGCTTAAGGACAACAAAACCCAAGTTAAAATAAGGCTTTACGGTGTTGATACTCCGGAGAAAAAGCAGGCGTTTGGGAAACAAGCAAAACGTTTCACCGCAGAGCTGGCTTTCCGGCAACGCGCAGAAATCAAAACAGTTAACAAAGACCACTACGGCCGCACGGTCGCATGGCTGACAATCAACGGAAAAAATCTAAATGCAGAGCTCATAAAAGCTGGCCTGGCGTGGCATTACAAGCAATATTCAAATGATAAAAGTTTGGCTGATTTAGAAATAAAAGCCCGGCAAAACAAGGCAGGACTTTGGTCTGATCCGCATGCGGTAGCGCCATGGGAATTCCGGAAAGCTAAGAGAAGCAGGGCATCAGGGAGCAAGGCTGAAAACAGGCACAACAGCCCGGCTGGTGCATATCATGGCAATTCTAAAAGTCATGTGTTCCATGCCTCTACTTGCAGGTATTTTAACTGCAAAAATTGTACGGTTGTATTCAAGTCCAGGAAAAGTGCGCTTGATGCTGGCTTTAAACCTTGCCAGTTATGCACTCCGTAGCGGATAAAAATGGTAAAACAAAAGAAAAAATCCAGGTGATTGACTCTGAATCTATACAGATCGCTACTCCTGATCCCTAAACTTTCGAAAAATACGATTCAACCGATGGAATAAGAATCTATCAATTGTATATTCCAAACGGCTAATTGTTTTTCCCGCGTGTCTCTTATAAATAGAGTTGGCAAAGCCACCTTGCAAGGTTTGAAATTTATATTTTTGAAACCAACAAAAACCTAATATCCTATCACTTCTATGTGTACGATCTATAATTGCGGTAAAACTTTTTCTCTTGCAAGGCTCAAGGGATAGATCGTTTTCTTCAATATTAAAGATTGCCTTTTGTGGTTCTCTGGGTGGAGAAATACCTTCAAAATTAATAGATTTCTTTAACACCTTTTTTTTATTGCCTAAATTTGTTGCGTCAAATTTAATTGAATAAGGTTTTTGCATTAAATTTTCATTATTTATTTCTATCTTAATTTTGTTCTCCTTGTTGTATTGATTGAGATTAAATAAAATATAAATGATGAAAAGCAAAGAAATGACTATAATTTTGATTTTAGAATCTAAATCCGGAAACAAATCATACAAAGTAGCCGCAAAAAAACTTATAATTAATGAATTAATGGTATTAGTCATATTGATAATATGCCTCCACTTTAATTTTGGAAAATCGGTGATTTTAATTTTGACCTGGTTGCCCTGCCGGCGGCGGCAAGGACCAGGTTCAGCGTTTCGAACAGATTATTATCAGAGCAGATATTAAAAAATATTACAAAGTGGTAATTTTGCCGTCAGTTGCAGGTTAAGTAGAGATGTTAAGTTGGACTTCAAACCCAGTAAAAAAAAACAAACTCTCTCCCATCCTTTCATTCTTCCATCCAACAGCACAAGGGCCGCTCAAATCGAGGGGTCCTTTTCTTGTGAGTATTTCCTTTTGAAGGACGGGGACTTCGCGATTTTGTTAAGCTTTTTGCGACAATTTTGTAATGTGGCTGTTTATCGCAGGAATCGTTGCCGACCCTCTTTTTTTCGCTGTCTGTGCTTTATAAGAGGAAAGATAAAAAGTAATCACCAGCCGGAAACACTCGCAGAGCACGAAAAACGATGCCCTTTGTGCATCAAAGGCATCATTTATTGTCCACAGGGAACCCGTTTAAAAAAGATAAACGGCGAAAATCCAACAAAATGCTCGATAATCGAAGATTTGAAAACCGCCGAAAAAATCACTGAAACCGTTTAAAAAATTTTATTAAATTTTCCAAACGATATAACTATTTGAAATTTTAAAATATGGATAGCAGTTGCAGAACCAGGTCCGCGCCGGCGGCCGGCTGAATCCGGAGCAACCTGGTCGAAACATCAAAATGCTGATAACCGCCGATAAGTGAGGATAATCTTAAAATCAACAACGCCAAAAAAACGGCGGCTGAAATTCCAACCGCCGTTTTAAAGGTTTGGTGATATGATTAGCTTACTTTTTTTTGTTATGCGCTCCGCGCTTTTCAGGCCGGTTTTGCACATAGTTTATT
>JAAERL010000043.1 GCA_024230435.1 Desulfobacteraceae bacterium | reverse complement strand
CATTCCTCCATCACTGCCGCTGCCGCTGCAGCCGCCTTATTTGTAGCCACCGCAGTTCCGGTAAATGCCGTCAGTGGGGGTGGATTAGATTATGCAGGATTGGACATTTCGAATCAGAATTATAGCAATGGAAATTACAAAGGAAAGGATTTTACGCAGGTGCTTGCCAAGGCGACTAATTTTGCGAATAGTAATCTGCAAGGCTGCCGTTTTTACAAGGCTTATTTGGTGAGTTTTATCTAGAATATTTTGTGTATGAACAGTTGAGACAAATTCATTATGATGTTTCGATTGTGAGCAGTCCTCTCATCAAAAAATGAATACCCGAAAACATGCTTATTGTAGGTAAACACCGACTTTGAAGGAGCCGACGTCCGAGGAGTATCATTCGAAGACACATCAATGGACAATGCCAACTTGAAAAATATTGTAGCGGGGGGTGCCTACTTTGGACAATCATTATTGGACGTAAAGACACTAGAGGGAGGGGATTTTACCGATGCTCAAATTCCAACGAAGACGCTGCTTCAGGTTTGTGATCGGGAGGATGTGAAGGGGACAAATCCTGTGACGGGTGCGGATACGCGAGATTCTTTGATGTGTTTGTAGATAAATATATATATAGTCTACGGAGACTATAGTGTCGAATTCAGCTGTTAGATAGCTAGGTCATGATTGGGGATACTTTTTTTGTTAAGGAAAGTGTAT
>JAAERL010000042.1 GCA_024230435.1 Desulfobacteraceae bacterium | reverse complement strand
TCCAGAGATAGATGTGCAAGGCGCAGGTGTTACTATCGATGATGGCGACACTACTCCCAGTGCTGTTGATGATACCGAATTCGGTGAGGCCAATATTAGCAATGGCTCGGTTGAAAAAGAATTTACCATAAAAAATAACGGGACAAGGCAGCTTAGCCTTTCCGGAACGCCCCTTGTGATGGTAAGCGGCGTCAATGCCGCGGATTTCAGTGTTATATCATTTCCTGACAGCACTATCGCCGCCGCGGGTTCCACAACCTTTACGGTTCGATTTGACCCCGGAAACACCGGCCCGCGCTCGGCAACGCTGACCATAGGCAATGACGACAGTAATGAAAATCCGTATAATTTTTCCATCCAGGGAACGGGAACCACACCGGAAATAAATGTTCAAGGCAACAGTGTTACGATTACCGACGGAGATACCACTGCATCCGTCTCTGATCATACCGATTTCGGAAGCGCCGATATTACTGCAGGTACCGTTAACCGGACTTTTACTATTGAAAACTTAGGATCAAGTTCATTGACTCTTTCCGGTTCACCGCTTGTGGCGGTAGGCGGAACCAACTCCGCTGATTTTAGCATTGTTTCAAATCCTGCAAGCCAAATTGCTTCGGGCGGTTCTGCAACGTTTACAGTTAGATTCGATCCCAGTCAATCCGGTCAGCGTACAGCAACTCTTAGCATCGCCAACAATGATAGTGATGAAAATCCATATAATTTTAACATCAAGGGTACAGGTTCGTCTGCTCCAGAGATAGATGTGCAAGGCGCAGGTGTTACTATCGATGATGGCGACACTACTCCCAGTGCTGTTGATGATACCGAATTCGGTGAGGCCAATATTAGCAATGGCTCGGTTGAAAAAGAATTTACCATAAAAAATAACGG
>JAAERL010000041.1 GCA_024230435.1 Desulfobacteraceae bacterium | reverse complement strand
CGGTGCAATAATCAAAAAAAGACGCTATTGGCCTAAATATGTGCCTGGATTTGCAATTATTGAGTACTTGCGAGAGAAGACTGTTGGAGCTACAGCTTCTCTCACGGGTATACTTGATGGTATTAAGTACACTATTTTTGCAATGAAAGATGCAGATTACACCAGCATGATCATGGCTACCTATGGAAGTCTTCAAAGCCATGAATCCTTTGAAGTTCGTAGAAGGAGGGTGCCTGGTCCAAATGGAGTTATCAAAAAAAATTCCGTTACATCATCCCATTTGAGAACCATTATAAATATCGACACTGTATTGACGACCATAACAACCACCGCCATCAAATACCATCCCTTGAATCAACCTGGGGAACGCATCGTTGGGAGAACAGAGCGTTTGCATTCCTACTTGCCGTCACTGAGGTGAACATTTGGTTATCTCTCCGCTACTTTGTTTGGGAGAAGCAGAATTCTGACATGAAGAAAACCACTTTATTAAAATTCCGCACTGAGTTTGCCCGTCAACTTGTTTACAATTCCTACATTGAAGTAGTAGGGGAGGATGAGGGTGAATCAAGAGTTGTAGGAAGGAAGAGTACTCGAGTAGAGATGATGCATAATGATCATCAGCTCATGAAATGCCCGAAGTATGCATCAAAATATTTTCGCGGAAATTGGCTTTTGACCAATAAAGACCCCCATCAAAGAAAGACTTGCACTTGGCCAAAATGCAATGCAAGGACACGTACGTATTGCTCTTGTTCTGTAGGACTGTGGCTATGTGACGATCATTATGGAGAACATCGTTATTGTGTTGAAATAAAACGCGCAAGGACGGAGCCTAATTCGGCTTTGTGATTTGTCAGCATATGTTAGGTGGCTCTATTCACGTGACTTTAATGCAATATTAAAGTCTCAATTGTTTGTTATTTTGTTTTAGTGTTTGATAATATTCTGTTGCTCTTTGATATTATAAGACGATTTATTCATGAAATAATGAACTCTGATGCCTAGGGTTCTGCTTCTCTTGACACCCTATCTGACACCCGTATCTTATGTAATCCATACCAAGTTCTACATCTTTTCCACGGTTGATGCTTTTGCTTACTCTGTAAAATAGAATTGCTTACGTTTTCATATGTTTGACACTTGGATTCCTGATTCTCTCTTTTGATGAGGTCATTGAATATTTACGACATTTTGCCTCAGACAATAGTTCAACATCATCTTCACAGTTGAAGGTCTTACCGGGTATTTTCCGATTACCTGATACCTTCAACTTACCGTAACGTCATCTTGATGGAAAGCATAACGGTCATTTTGCATTCCAACAGCATATTCCCTGTATTGGTCAATTCAGAACTCAGGAACCGGAAGCTTGTTCACTTCCGGAATTTTTGTACAAGATAGCCCCAGTCTTTGTCAAGACTGAAATAGCATTAAAATAGTGTTTTTAAAAGTAGATGTTGAGATATAGTTTCTCCCAGTAAAAGCCGAATTCGGCTTTTTCGCCGCAATTTAACCGAATTTGCACGCTATGCAACACTTTTATGGCCGCTTTTATCCCGTGTAAGTTTTAGAAAAGCTATTTTTAACAAAAAGTTATGGTGGAAAGGCAGGGATACCGGAGGTCCGTG
>JAAERL010000040.1 GCA_024230435.1 Desulfobacteraceae bacterium | reverse complement strand
GCAGACATCAATCGAAAACAAAGTAGGATGATGCAATCAATTGCATTGCGGACGATGAATGTCCCGAAGGCCACGACGGCCTACTGGACTCCTGGGCGGGCCAGAAAATCATCGCGGGACCTTCCCGATGACCCTGGCAACACACAAAAACGCCGTCAAGCGCGAGTGCAAGTTTGGGAGGCAGAGAGAGATTGCGGACGCACCGGCAACCACGTAGAGGCTCTCGCGTCAACACAGAGTACATCATGAGGTACGAAGATCCTCCCAAAGGCCATGGCAGCCTCCAGGAGTAAATCAACAGGTAAGAAGTTTAGTCTGCGTTCGTGGAAATATTATGTGAGGGCGTGATAAAAAGGGGGCTATTTTTATAGTTCTATCAATGTTTTTAATGAAGGACACGTTGCTAAATAAGAGGGCATTTACCTTCCCCCCTTTTTTTAACTATTTTAAATAAATTGTGCACAAACCAAATAGGTACGTACCTTGGTACCTTACTTTTCCTATATCTGTGTCTTTTGATAGCTTAGTCTTGGTCTTAACTTCGCAGTTGTTGGCGCACTGCCTAATTTTACATTAGTTTTTGTTAGTCTGGTTTTACTACTCAAAGTACTTCATATTATTGGGAAACAAACTGCTTGGTGTGACCACTCCACATAAAATATTTACAAATTGCAAAAATTTCTAGAATTTATTCCTGTCCCTTATTTTTTCCTCTCAACTATGTAGACCAGGG
>JAAERL010000039.1 GCA_024230435.1 Desulfobacteraceae bacterium | reverse complement strand
CATGTGGTGTTTTTTTTTTGGTGACTTGACGACTGGCGTCGCCAAAAGAAGCAATCCCAGAGTTCAATACCTTCGTTTTTGAAGGCCGCTGGACTAATTTGAGGAGGTGGTTTTGGCAACTCTGCCATGGTGTTTGCACAGGGTTCGTGTATTATACTATATGAGAATCTTACGAAATGAGGATAATTTATACTGTAAGAAATCTAATTCATACCGTAAACATATATTTTTAAGTAACTATTATAACAAGTATGTATGTGCAGTACTTCATTATTATAAATTAATCGTAGGCATATATATCATTATTAGATATTTAGCCCTCAAAGATCTATCAGTGATGTCAGTGCCCTACGATCCTTTCATTTTTCATAAATTTGAAATGGAAAGCCGATTTTTGTCCGGCAGTGTCCAGTTATTTTCAGTGTCCTGTTTCCGCTCTAGGGTAGCATGGTGTTTGCACGGCGTCCGAGAGGCGGGCAAAATCATGCGCGACGCGCAATTAGTTATTTTAAAATAGTTTTTTTACCCATGATTGGAAACGCGAGACCACTACAATCATATTCCCCGTGGATATTCCCTTGGTTGCTTCGCTCTTTTTTATGTTAAGTGAGCCTACGCGCCTTCGCGTGTCAGTGTGAAGCGAGCGGACCCTTATTTCCATGTGGGAATCACTACAGAATCATGTAGAGTCGAAGGCGGCAAATGCCCCTTT
>JAAERL010000038.1 GCA_024230435.1 Desulfobacteraceae bacterium | reverse complement strand
TAGGCGGTGGTTGGGGCCAAGGTCAAGGAGGAGGTGCGGGACAACACCGTGGTGAGCAAGACACAAGTCATGGTGGCCTATCACAACTCCTGCATCACGAGGTCCGCCAACGGGGGGAGCTTCACGCATGGCAACTTTGGCGATGACAGGAAGAAGACGTCGTGGCCAGTATGGTCTGCGCTGACGTATGCGTGATTAGTTTGGCCGGCGCGGCCGCGGACGTGGTCACAAGAGCGCTGACGCAGCAATTAACTGGTGAAGGGTGGCGACAGGAAGCTTATCTTTTGCTGAGAGAGTGAAGGAAATGTTAACTTTTAGTAAAAAAAAGAATAAAATAAAAAAAAGAAATTATTCATGCTTATTGCTAGTAAAAAGACAGTAGCAAATAAAATAAAGCATTCATTTAACCCTGAATGACTTCACTGTGTGTTGTACTCAATGTGTAGACTATGCTACACTGCTGGCACTTGTAGTGTGCCGTCGCTGCTGGCTCAAATTATCATGATGGAAACTCCCATGGTGGCCTATAGTGGTAGCAGGAAATCATTTTGGGGTACCATATATGTAACTATTTAAGGTAGTTTTTAATTTTTGGTGGGAATTTCACGCCAAAATTATTACCCCATACTTTCCCCCTTCTTACCCCAAATTGTATCCGAGTCCCTGGGAAACACCTCCCCTGCACCAACCAGGGACACTTTCAGTTCATG
>JAAERL010000037.1 GCA_024230435.1 Desulfobacteraceae bacterium | reverse complement strand
CTCGATCCTACTGCATTGTATCGGCTGGTGGCGCTTCATTATCGGTAATTAAGCGATATATCGAAAACCAGAATAGCGGCTAACTCCACCCTACGCTACGCTTAGAGGATGGAGAATGCGCCGCTTATTTTTTGTTCAAAGAGTGCGGGGTGCGGGCATGTCATCAGGCAAAGGGTATTGATTTTTGCCATGCCTGTGGCGACTTTCCCTGCAACAATACCGGCTTCAATGAACACATGCATCGCCGCTGGATCGAACTCAATGAGCACGTACGGAAAGTGGGCATTGAAAAATATTACGAACAGACTAAGGATCAGCCGAGATATCGATAATCGGTTCTTTTGCAAAATTATTCAGAGGGCATGAAAGTGCCCTTTTCCGCAAATTTTTATGTAGCAATTTGAAACAGGTCTTCGATGAATTGAACCTGACTTTTAATATCCCCTTTTTCTATACCCTCAATTTGTCCTTTTCTGATCATGTTCGTTGCCTCAAATCCTTTCAGCGGCCGCCACGCCGCATACAATGACTTGAAGCCAAGCCCGGTGGGCCTCACAAGCCGCTTGATAAACCTGTGGTCTTGTTCAACGATATTGTTTAAATACTTGACCTGCCTTACTTCACAGGCATCAGGCATTACCTTTTCATCTTTGAGCTGTTGAATTACTGGCGGGTATGCAGCGTTTTATCAACGGTTATTACACGGGCAGTTACGTTGCCGGAGGCTTTCAAGGCTTT
>JAAERL010000036.1 GCA_024230435.1 Desulfobacteraceae bacterium | reverse complement strand
GCGGAAAAGAATATACCAGATTGAGCTTCGATTTTTTTTCGTATTCAAGGCGTGCCAAAGTTTGCATACTTTACGTATTCGGGCTTTGGCATAACGCACAAGACGGGAAAAAAGACATACAAGATGGTATATTCTTTAACTGCAAATCGCCTTAAATCTGGATGCTCTATCCGCCAGCTTGTCTCCGAGGCCCGGCGTTTTTCATTATGCGAATCGAAAGGGGCTTGTATATGACTGACACAAAAAATTATTTAACCACCAAGCAATATGCTGAAAAAATGGGGCTCACCGCCTCTACCGTATCCAAGTACTTGCGTGCCGGAAAAATAAAAGGAGAAAAAATCGGCCAAAAATGGATGATCCCATCCGGGGATCATATAGAAGCAAACCCAACATTTGATATTAAAAAAACGCATTTGCCAATACCAGCTCCGCACAGCACCCAAACGGGCGAAAAAAACCACACCTTCACCATCGCCGAATTTAGTCAAATGACGTACCTTACTGAATTTGGAGTTGAAAAATGGCTAAAGCTCGGCATGTTAAAAGGTGAACGTGATGATTCGGGATGCTGGCGCATATACTCGGAAAACCTTAATACCGCCAACATAAAAAGATTATTAAGAGACTAAGGGGCTTGGAAGCTGCAAATGTACCGTTGTTATGCGCCCATTGGCGCAACAGACGAAACCGGATCCAAAAGGCCATATAGATCAAGACAAGCAAGAGCGGGGTATTTACAGCTTCTAAACTCCCAAAAGACGAAGGCTCTGAAAAAAAATGTGAATTTGCCCTGACATCAGGATGAATATAGCGCCACATCCTGAAACCTCATTGTGCGGACCAACAATTAATGTTTCCAAATGGCGCTAAAAAAACGATAAAACAAACCCTGTTCCACCTTTTGTATCCATTTCCGCCAATATATCCTTGAGTAAGTTCTTTACGATTTGTTAAAAGGCAATGGCAGATTGAGGCTTTTGCCCGAAGCCCCAAATCAGCTCATGTTAATAAAAAAACATTAAGGGCCTTGGAGTTTGCAAAATAGATATTCACACAAAAAAAGATGAAAAGGTTATTCTTCCCGGGCTTAGCATTATCCATTCCAATCGCATGGAAGACTTGCGGCAGTCACTGATCCGGTGGATCGGCGGCCACCCGCTTGGGCCTCTGGAAAATGAACTGTTTATTGTCCAAAACAATGGCATGGCCCAATGGCTTAAGCTGGCGCTGGCGCAAAATCACGGCTGTGGTATTTGCGCAGCTCTTGATATCCAGACGCCCGGGCAATTCGTGTGGAATACCTGCCGCGCGATTCTGGGAACTAAGCAAATTGCCCGCGAGTCCCCTTTTAGTAAAGCCCGGCTACAGTGGCGGCTGCTCAAGTTGCTGCCGTCTTTGATAAACAATGACAGGTTTTCATCACTGAGGCACTATCTTGCAGATGACAACGGCCTGCGCAAAAGATACCAGCTATCGTGTCATTTGGCAGATCTGTATGACCAGTACCAGGATTACCGGCCCGATTGGCTGGAAGACTGGATTTGTGGATCTGACCAGCTTCGCGATGCCTGGGGCGAACCTGTTGAGCTGGCGCCGGAGCAAACCTGGCAGGCGCAACTATGGCGGCAAATTCATGCCGACATCCCCGCGTTGCTGCAAAACACCACCCGTTTCCGGTTACATCAGCGTTTTTTAGCGGCAGCCGAAAATCTGACACAGCGGCCTGCCAAACTGCCGCGCAGAGTAATTGTGTTTGGTATGAGCTGCCTGTCAAAACAAACCCTGGACGTGCTGCATGCCATCAGCAGGCACAGCCAGGTGCTCTTATTCGTCCACAATCCTTGCAAGCACTATTGGGTTGATATCATAGAAAACTGGGAACTGCTGAATATTAAACAGACCCGTCACCAGCGAAAAACGCCTGCGCAGCAAAACGTTGACTCAGAGATCAACGGTCAGGATGTAAATCCGTTACTGGCCGCCTGGGCTAAACAGGGCCGTGATTATATCGGCCTTCTTTATGGATATGATCAGCCGGATAAGTACCGGGAACAGTTTCAAAAAATAGATCTTTTCAGCGATTTCACCGGCCAGGGCCAACCGGCCGGTTTGCTCCGGCAGGTGCAGCAGGCGATCCTGGATTTAAGGCCGCTGCCAAAAAGCGGCGAAGACAAACTTTGCGTATCGCCTCAAGACCAGTCAATCAGCTTTCAACTGGCCTATAGCCGGCAGCGTGAAGTGGAAATTTTACATGACCGGCTGCTCAGTCTGTTTGACCGGAATACCGGTTTAAAACCCCAAGACGTTATTGTTATGGCGCCGGACATTGATACCTATACAGCCCATATCGAAGCGGTATTCGGCAATTTGCAGCCCCATGACCCAAGGCATATCCCATTTACGATTGCAGATCAGCCCGAACGAACCAGCGCCCAGGTACTGCAGGCCATGGAAAAGCTGCTTGACTTGCCTTGCTCGCGGATGACCGTCAGCGATTTTATGGAACTGCTGGAAACCCCCGCTTTTCGAAATCGCTTTGGCTTGAACGAAGAAGATTTACCAAAGCTGCATCAGTGGATCCAAGATGCAGGTATACGGTGGGGGTTAAACGCCGGACAACGCCAGGATTTTGATCTTCCCCCGGGCCTGGAACAAAATACCTGGCTGTTTGGATTACGCCGCATGCTGCTCGGTTATGCGGCAGGTTGTAGCGATCCCTTTAACGAAATTGAACCCTACGATGAAATCGGCGGCCTGGAAGCCGCGTTGGCCGGCCCCTTGGCGATTGTGCTGGAAAAATTGGAAAACTACCGGCAAACGCTCGGTGAGCCTGTTGCTGCACACACCTGGAGCAAGCGCGTTCTGGACTTGATGACAGATTTTTTTCAACCGGAAAACAGCCATGAACAACTTGTTCTGATCCGCATGCAAGACGTGCTGGATCAATGGCTAAGCGCCTGTCACGATGCCGGACTAGTAGAAGCGATACCATTGCCGGTGGTTCGGCAAGCATTATTGGGCCGGATCAAAGACGTCAATGTATCCCAGCGTTTTTTAGTGGGTATGGTCAATTTTTGCACCCTTGCGCCAATGCGCGCCATACCTTTTAAAGTTGTTTGCCTGCTGGGCATGAACGATGGAGAGTACCCCCGAAGCTCAACGCAGCTTGATTTTAACCTGATGTCCGCTCCCGGAAACTACCGTCCCGGCGATCGATCCGCCCGTGAAGACGATCGTTACGTATTCTTAGAAGCATTGCTCTGTGCGGAAAATACACTCTATATCAGTTATATCGGCCGCAGCGTACAGGACAACAGTGAGCGTATGCCATCTGTGCTGGTAGGACAATTGCGCGACTACCTGGCTGCGGGCTGGCAAATTGCAGAACCGGTGACCGCGGCTAAAGATGCCGGAGGCGGCCTGCTTGACCATATCACCTGCCAACATCCATTACAGCCCTTTAGTAAAACCTGCTTTCAAAATAAACAACACCCAAAGCTGTATACCTATGCCCATGAATGGCAAAACGTTTTTGACCAACCGGCGGTGCAAACATGTCAAATGCGGGTGGAAGCGCCCAAATTTGAAGGCGGCTTGCAGCTTGCCCAACTGATACGGTTTTTAAAAAATCCGGTAAAAAACTTTTTCAATCAGCGCTTAAACACCTACTTCGATGAAATCGATGTACCAACCAAAAACCAGGAACCTTTCACACTTGATCATCTGGCTCCCTTTGGGCTTGGTATGCAATTGCTGAACGCCGGACTATCCGCCGATCCTGACAAAAGCGCCGATGCTGTTAACCGGGCCGCCGAACGATTGCAGCGCACCGGAGAACTTCCTCTTTACGGCTTTGGCCAACTGGCTGCCGAACAACTGGCCGAACCAGTTCAGAGCATGCTAAAACAGCATCACGAACTGAGTGCGCAATGGAAGAATATCACCCACGCCCTTGAAATCAGGCTTGCATTCAGCCTTCAGGGATGCGCATGCGAAGTTCTGGAAGACTGGCTCGATGGCTTGCGGCAAACCGATTATCAAGAACCTGAATCAGCCGAAACAACAACCTATGCGCGGTGGGAATTTTATCCCGCGCCAATCTTGGATAATAAAGGCCGGGTGCTCAAACCGCACTGTCTGATCAGCCTTTGGGTAAAACATCTGGCCGGGTGCGCCCAGGGCCTTGGTCTGACCAGCTACCTGGTTGCCCCCGGCGGATCTGCGCAGTTTGAAGCCTTGGAAACGCAAACCGCACAAAGCATGCTCAACAACATCATCGGCCACTGGTGGGAAGGCTTACAGCGGCCGTTGCCGGTTACTGCAAGGACAGCCTTGGCTTACCTGGGCCCAATGCTTAAAGGCGAAAGCGAAGAACAACAGAAGAAAGGACAAAATTCAGCCCGTCTGGCTTATCAGGGCGATGGGTATAACGCTCCGGGAGAACTCGGTTATGCTGACGGACCTTACCTGAAAAGATGCTTTGCTGATTTCGACGCATTTTGGAATGCCCAAGACAATGAATTTGAAACGTTGGCCGGACGACTCTATGAGCCTATGTTAAGGAGTGTGAAATAAACATGGCGCATCAACTGGACCCGCTTACCTTCCCTTTACATGGAACCCGCTTGATTGAAGCCAGCGCAGGCACTGGCAAAACATACACAATCGCTGCTTTGTATCTGCGCCTGGTACTGGGCCACGGCGGTGATAACAGCTATTGCAGGCCTTTGACGCCGCCTGAAATTCTGGTGGTTACCTTTACCAATGCGGCCACACAAGAGCTGCGCGACCGTATCCGGCAGCGGCTTTGTCAGGCTGCAGCGTTTTTCCGCAATACCGGCAGTCGAGACCCTTACCTTGAAGACTTGCGCAACGCCTATGCCGCCGAAAAGTGGCCCGATAATGCCAGGTTGCTGGACCAGGCGGCGCAGTGGATGGACGAAGCCGCCATTTTTACCATTCATAGCTGGTCCCAGCGAATGCTGCGCCAGCACGCCTTTGACAGCTCCAGCCCATTTGACCTGGAACTGGAACCCAATGAGCAGGAAGTTTTGGAACAGGCCGCCTGCGACTATTGGCGGGTTCATTTTTATCCCCAACCGGCGCAACATTTGGCGGGAATTATCGAATTGACCGGCTGTGACTGTCCGCTTGCACTGTTAGATAAGGTACGTCCTTTGCTTAAGGTGCAACTGGACGAGGCGAATGATCCTTTTGTTATGCTAAAAAAACGCGAACAGGCAATTGAACAGGCTCGCCGGGATTGGCAAACGGATTTTGATATTGCCGCAGACCGGTTGCGCAAGGCCCAGGCCGACAAAACCCTGAACGGCAATAAATACCGTAAATCTTCCCTGGCAAAATGGCTGGATCAGTTAACCAATTGGGTAAAAGAAAACGGGCCGCTGCCCGGCGTGGATGTCCGTAAAAAACTCTCTTACCAGGGACTTAAAGCGGGCTTGAATAAAAGCAAATCTGTGCCCGAACATGCGGCCTATAGCGTTTTTGAACGATTGAACGAACAATTAGACGATCTGAAAGTTGATACAGCACTGTTTTGTCATGCGGCAAAAGATATTGCACAACGCTTTAAACGAGAAAAGCAACGCCGCGCACAAACGGGCTTTGATGATTTGCTCACACTGCTAAACGACGCCTTGCACCATCCGGGCAATCAACGGCTGGCCCAAGTGATTCGCCAACAGTTTCCAGTGGCGCTCATCGATGAATTTCAGGACACCGACCCGGTTCAATACGCAGCTTTTTCAAAAGTTTATCTTGATCAGCCCGATACCGGCCTTTTTATGATCGGAGATCCAAAACAAGCCATTTACGCTTTCCGCGGCGCGGATATTTATGCCTATCTAATAGCTCGCCAGGCAACCGCCGGAAGGCATTACACCCTTGGCAAAAACTATCGCTCCACCAAAGGCATGGTGCAATCGGTAAACCAGTTGTTTGCAAGGGCTACTGAGCATCCCGATGGCGCATTTTTGTTTAATGATGAAATCCCTTTTGACCCTGTTGACGTTAAAGGCGCCAACCTGAAATTTATCGTCAATGGCAAGCCAGTGGAAAGTATGCGCTTGTGGCAATTGCCTCAGGACGCTCCTGTGCCGAAAACCGGCGATAAGGGCTATATCAACCTGATGGCCGAAGCATTTGCCAGTGAAATTGTACGCTTGCTGAACCTGGCTCAGCAACAGCCGCCGCGAGCCGGATTTAAAAAACCCTCTGGTGAGCTAAAACCACTAAGGCCGGCAGATATTGCAGTTTTGGTAAGAGACGGCAATGAAGCCAAAGCGATTCGTCAGGCGCTTGTCAAACGTAGGGTGCGAAGCGTTTATCTTTCCGATAAGGAATCGATTTTTCAAACCAGCGAAGCAAACGACATGCTCTTCGTGCTCCGTGCCTGTTCCGAACCTAAAAATGAACGATTTCTCAGGGCCGCCCTGGCCACGCCGATTCTGGAACTAACGCTGGCCCGGCTGGATGATCTGAACCAAGACGAACTTGCCTGGGAGGCTGAAGTTGAACGCTTTTGCAGATATCAGCGGATCTGGAAACGCCAGGGAGTATTGCCTATGCTGCGCTCGTTGCTGCATGAATTTGGCGTACCGGCGCGTTTATTGTCTCAAGACGCAGGAGAGCGCAGCCTGACCAACCTGCTCCATCTTGCCGAATTGCTTCAAACACAGGCCGCCGGATTAGAAGGGCAAACGGCCCTGGTTCGCTGGTTTGTTGAACAGCTTCAGCAACCCGGCGGCGCTACCGATGAACATATCCTGCGGCTGGAAAGCGATGAAGACCTGGTTCAGGTAGTAACAATTCATAAATCCAAGGGGCTTGAATACCCGCTTGTGTTTTTGCCCTTTATTTGCAGCTTCCGGCAAATGGCTCAAAGTAATTCATCAGTGGTTCAATACCATGACGAACACGGAGACCTGAAATGGACCCTGAATCCAACAGACGATGATCTGGAAGCAGCAGACCGGGAGCGGCTTGCAGAAGACCTGCGGCTGCTCTATGTAGCGCTGACCAGGGCCAAGTTTGCCTGTTGGCTTGGAATCGGAGTGATCGGCAGTACAAGCAAAAAAAATGGCGAAGCCAGCAAGTTACACCTCTCGGGCCTGGGCTACCTTCTATCGGCCCGGGAGATGATACCAACTGCCATGCTATCGGAAAAGTTAGACCTGCTCAAAGCAGATTGCGGGTATATTGCCATTGAGCCTTTGCCTATCGCCAATGGCGATATTTTTGAACAGCGTACTCAAGAAACTATGCAGGCATCTGCCCTGAAATTCAACGGCCGGATACCCTCCAACTGGTGGATTGCCAGTTATTCGGCCATTGTTTCGGCTACAGATTTGGCCCATACCGCCTTGCAGGGGCGGCAAATTCACGAAGTTTGTTCCGGCGCCGCTGAATCGGCTATTGAAGATCAACTGCAAGACACAGGCATTGAATTTAACGAAGCGCCAAAAACCATAACAGCGCAAAAGTCCATTCATCAATTTCCCCGCGGAGCTCAGCCGGGAACGTTTTTGCATGACGTGCTCGAATGGGCGGCCGATGAAGGTTTTGATAAACTGGCCAATGACCGCCAGCGGGTTCATGACAGGCTTCAACAGCACTGCCAGCGCCGCGGATGGGATAAATGGTCTGAGGCACTGGCCGATTGGCTCCAGGACCTGTTGCAAACGCCGCTCATGTTGCCTTGCCAAAAGACAGGTGCGGCACTGGCCGATCTTGTGAGCTCGAACTACCAGCCGGAACTTGAATTTATGTTTGCAGCCCATAGCGTTAACACACGGGTTATCGATAATGCCATAAAAGATCACATCCTGCCGGGGGCGGCCCGTCCCCAACTGCAAAACATCCATGTCAACGGTATGTTGAAAGGGTTCATTGATTTGGCTTTCTGTCACCAGGGCCGCTATTACGTAATGGACTATAAGTCCAACTACCTTGGACCAGATGAGCAGACCTACGGGCAAAACGCCATGATCGGCAGCATTCTGGAACACCGTTACGATCTTCAATATGTGCTTTATATCCTGGCTATGCACCGCCAGTTAAAAGCCCGGTTAGAGGATTACGACTATAACAGGGACATGGGCGGAGCTGTTTATTTATTTTTGCGCGGTGTAAACACCCAGGGGGCAGGTGTATATGTTGACTGCCCCCCCAGGCCTCTGATTGAGCGGCTCGATAACTATTTTGCCGGCCGGGAGAACAAAAATGATGCCTGAAAAAACGGACTCTGAAAACCTGTTTGAGCTGCTTGATGACTGGATAGAGCATGGATGGCTGCGGCCACTGGACCGGGCATTTGCGTCCTTTTTACAAGAACAGCAGCCGGACAGCCCAGACCTTGTGCTGCTTGCCGCTGTATTGACCAGCCACCAATTAGGGCGAGGGCATGTCTGTCTGGATTTAAAAGCAACTTTGGAACATCCGGATCTAACCCTATCCATACCGCCGGAAACCGGGAGCGATGAATGTCTTTGCGCCAAGCCCTCAGATATTTTAGAAAATCTTAGCCCGCAAAAATGGGAAAATTATTTGAATGACTCGGCATTGGTTGCTTCCGGCCACGGCAATACGCCCCTTGTGCTGGATGCAGGCCGTTTATACCTTCGCCGTTATTGGCAATATACCCAAAATGTTGCGCAGGCAATTTTGAACAAACTGCAGCATAAGCTGCCTGCGCCGGCGAATCTGCCTCAACGTTTGGACCGGCTGTTTGCACCGCTGCGTAATCCTGATCAACAGGCCAAAACACATGTACACTGGCAAAGTGTGGCCGCCGCCATTGCAACCAAAAGTGCTTTCAGCGTAATTTCCGGCGGACCCGGCACGGGCAAAACAACCACGGTTGTTCACCTGCTCGGGCTTTTGCAGGAGCTGGCAATTGAAAACGGGCGTAAATTAAGGATTCGCCTGGCAGCGCCCACGGGCAAGGCTGCGGCGCGGCTGACCGAGTCTATCGGCCAGGCGGCCGGCCGATTGTCCGAGGACCTGAAAGATTCCATACTTTCGCAAGTGACTACCTTACATCGCTTGCTGGGCAGCCGGCCAGACACTCGTCATTTCATACATAATCAGCAAAATCCTCTGCATGTCGATCTATTGGTAGTCGATGAAGCCTCAATGATCGATTTGGAAATCATGTCGGCTCTTTTGCAGGCGCTGCCCCCCAAAGCCCGGCTGATTCTTATAGGCGATAAAGATCAGCTCGCTTCAGTAGAGGCCGGCTCGGTGCTGGGCGATCTTTGCCGCAATGCGGATCGATCAGAATATCTGCCTGATACTTGCTCCTGGATAGAAAAAAACACCGGATATTGCATTACCTGCTCCAGTGACAACGCAACCGAACTGGACCAGCATATTGTGGTGCTGCAACACAATCACCGCTTTGGTGAAAAAAGTGGTATTGGCGCCTTGGCCCGCGCAGTTAACGCAGGAGATCCGGAACAGGTTTCAGAGGTCTGGAACAATGGATTCGGAGACATTGCAAAGGTGGTGTTACGCAGTCCAGACGATAAACGCTTTGCCAATTTGGTGTTAAACGGCCATTATGATCATTGCGATTGCCCAAAAACATCCGCATGTAAACCGGCAGGCTATCGCGCCTACCTGGAACGAGTCAGGGCCGGCGTCCAGGCCAATTCAACCGAGAACGACTGGCTCCAAGAGGTGCTCAATGATCTGAGCCGATTTCAATTACTGTCGCCATTGCGCAAAGGCGACTGGGGCGTGGAAAAACTGAATAAAAAAATAGCTGAGGTTCTTTTCAGCGCAAAGCTTATCAGCGCAACTGACGGATGGTATCCCGGAAGGCCGGTAATAATCACCCGCAATGATTACAGCTTGGGGCTGATGAATGGGGATACGGGAGTCACCTTGCCCGTCAAAGTGGATCATGGTTCACGGAAAATTTTGAAAGCCGTGTTTCCAATGCCTGACGGCTCATTAAAAAAGGTGCTGCCATCGCGCCTGAATCATGTTGAAACAGTTTACGCCATGACCGTGCATAAATCCCAGGGATCTGAATTTGATCACACCGCACTTGCTTTTCCCGATACCACGGGCCCGGTTTTAACCCGTGAACTGATTTATACCGCTATCACCCGATCGCGCAGCAGGTTCACACTCATTACATCTTGCGCAGAGCTGATGTCAAAGTCAGTAAAAAGGCGCGTTCACCGAGCTTCCGGGTTAGCAGACTGTTTTTAAAAGCCGCCATATGCTTTCTTTTCATAATTGCCAATCGTTAGCGCTAAAACTTCTGCGCCCAGGTCTTAGACACCCGAGGGATTGCCAATGAACAATAAAAGTTTAAAAAGGAAAGCGCCTGTAAAATGGTGTAAATATATGCGGCCTATTTGAGCCTTTTGCCTATTCATTGTTGAATTATTTATTCAATTTTGTATATTAGAGCCTGTTTGGGGATTATTAAATCGGCTGCAAAAGCGCAAGAACGGTCCAAAATTACGTAAATTACGTAAATTTTCGATAAATTGACCGGCTATTCATCTTAAATTTAAGACATTTTGGTTTAAGACATTTTGGCCTCGCCCTCGCACTTTTTCGCTAAATCTTCTATTTCCCAAACAAGCTCTTAGACTCTACTTGCTTGAATGTGAACAGCTCAGAAGAAAATGAAGTGGCGCGATGAACCAAAATAACTCGAACTCAATTGATATCTTGCAAAAAATCAAAAAATTAAACGACAAGACGCCCCAGTATTGGCAATCCTTATCCCGAGCTGTGATAAACGCCCCCTGCAATGCAGTGTTTACCATAGATCTAAAAGGAATTATTTTTCTGGCAAACGATAATGCTCAAAAGCATCTTGGGATCTTGGAAGGCTTACCTGTGAAAAACATAGTGCCCCAATTGGAAGGTCCCATTTTTGAGGCGCTTGCCGATTGCAAACAAGGAATCGAAATTTCCGTAAAAATTGGAGATAAAGACTATTTTGCCAGGATCAACTCCATCGTATCCGAAGGCAACCGGCTTGGCGTGATCTGTATGCTGGAAGAAAGCGCCGAACTTGAAAAAATTGCCTATAAGATGCAGTTTTTCCGTGAAAAGGCTTTTGAATTGGACACAATTATCAATTCATCTTCAGACGCTCTTTTCATTTGCGATGCCAAGGCGAACGTGACCCGTATAAATCCAGCCTCTGAACGCATTCATCAAATCAAGGCCGAGCAAATTGTTGGAAAAAACATGGCCGACCTTATCAAACAAGGGTTTATAGAGCGCTCCGCGGCCCTGGAAGTCACCCGGTGTAAAAACAAGGTAAGCTTGCTGCAAACCAAAAACGGCAGAAAGCTGATATCTACAGGAACTCCTGTATTTGACGATAAAGGCAATCTTATCAAGGTTGTCGTCAGTGAGCAGGATATCACCAAATTAGACACGCTGCAGAGAAAACTTGAAAAACAGCAGGCGAAAAAAAACCAAATCCAGGATCACTTGCATGAAATACAGCAGACCGAGCTGGAACCAAATAAAATTATCGTCCAAAGCGCCTCCGTAGTCAAAACCCTGGAACAGGCGCTGAAGGTCAGCAGCGCGAATTCCTCAGTGCTGATTACAGGAGAATCCGGAGTGGGCAAGGGGCTTGTTGCAAAGCTGATTCATCAAAACTCATCAAGATCAAACAAACCCTTCATCAGGATTAACTGCGGCGCCATACCTGAATCTCTGATCGAATCAGAGCTGTTTGGATACGAATACGGGGCATTTACGGGGGCGCAATCCAAAGGAAAACCGGGGCATTTGGAGCTTGCCCATAGCGGTACGCTGTTTTTGGACGAAATTGCGGAATTGCCCTTGCCCGCTCAAGTTAAACTCTTACGGTTTCTTGAAAACGGCAGCCTTACCCGTCTGGGAAGCTCGAGAACCATTACCGTAGATGCCCGAATTCTTGCGGCAACCCACCAAAATCTGAAACGGATGGCTTCCAAAGGCGAATTTCGCAAAGACCTGTATTACCGGCTCAGAGTAATTCCCCTGACAGTTCCTCCGCTGCGCGAACGCAAGGCCTGCATCCTGCCGCTGCTTCGCTATTTTATTGACTATTTCTCTAAAATAAACAAAACAAAAAAACGCCTGAGCCAAAAAGCCATTGGATCCCTTATGACCTATTCCTATCCTGGCAATGTGCGTGAGTTGATCAATATCTGTGAACGCGCCGTGGTTATGTCCGAAACCGAAATTATTGATTTGCAGGATTTACCAAATGATATCGTTTGCGGCATATCAAATAAATTTGGTCAATCAACCCAATGGCCCGCAAAAATGTGCCTTAAACAAATATTAGAACGCGTCGAGCGGGATGTCTTAATGCAAACCATTGAAAAATATGGAAATCAAAGCTCCGCCGCCGCCGCATTGGGGGTAAGTCAGCCGACCATCGCCAGGAGATTGAAAAAATATAATATCAAAGAATAAAGTGAGTTGCGCCAATGGGCCGGTTTTTTTTGGCTTCCTGGTTACGAAAAAACACATAACTGCCGCGCCGCCTAAAGACCCCCCTGCTATATTATTCATTTTTGAATAAAATTTCCGCACTTTGATTTGCACGATGATACAACAAGGTGTATAAAACATTTAAAAACAGCTTGGTAATTTACGCCGCTTTGCCATTTGCGCCTTTGCAATAAGGGCATCGGCCTTGCTCTTGTAAAGAGCTAACTTTTTGTAATTTAAAATATTTTTTGACTTTTAAAAAACTTTTTATCTTGCCCTGCCAAAAATGAAAGAGCATTATTAATAAAGTCAAAGTCAGTTTATAAATTTTTACTCAATAAAAAAAACACCAGTTGGCATTACCTTTGCTGTTCTCTTAACACAGGAGAAGATTTTTTAACGAGCCTGCTTTCATTTTTGCCCTCGTTCTTATAATCTTTCATGTTTTAAATCCTTAGGTTTAAAAATAAAAAAATTTAACCTGTTATTGCGTGTTTGATAAAACATTAGCGAAAGGAGTTTTTTGTATGGAACATGCGTCATTAACTGTTGCTACCTGGTTTTGGTTACTGGCCCCCCAATTATTGGTCCTGGTTCTTTGTGTCGTTAATTTGTTTGCCGAAAGGAGCAACGAATAATGAATGTTCCAACGATCAGTTCTTTTATTTTTTATCTAATGGGTATGCTGGGTATAGGCATTTATTTTTATCTTCGCACTAAAAATCTGTCCGACTATGTATTAGGCGGCCGTCAGTTAAGCGGTCCCGTAGCGGCCCTGAGCGCTGGCGCTTCAGATATGAGCGGCTGGCTTTTATTAGGGCTTCCGGGGGCAATGTATGCCGGGGGCATGAATAATGTGTGGATCGGTGTCGGACTTGTCATCGGCGCATACCTGAATTGGCAATTTGTAGCCAAACGCTTGCGCATTTATACAGAAATTGCCGATGACGCCATCACTTTGCCTGATTACCTGGAAAACCGTTTTAATGACGAGTCGCGTATTTTGCGTGTGGTGTCGGCTATTGTTATTTTGGTTTTCTTTACGATCTATACTTCCGCAGGAATGGTAGGAGGAGCAATCCTTTTTAAGAACACCTTCGGCATGAATTATAATGTCGCTTTATGGGTAGGCGCCGTTGTGATTGTTTCTTACACATTCCTTGGCGGATACATGGCCGTGTGCTGGACCGATTTTTTCCAGGGCCTTATGATGTTCGCAGCCCTGCTGGCCGTACCGATAATCGCGATGAATCATGTGGGCGGATGGTCCACGGCCGTTGACAAGATTGCCCAAATAGATATTAAACATATCGATATCTATTCCGACATGACATTCCTGAGCATTATTTCCTTGATGGCCTGGGGTTTTGGCTATTTTGGCCAGCCGCATATTTTGGCCAGATTCATGTCCATACGATCAAGCTCGGAAGTTCCCCAGGCGCAACTGGTGGGTATGTCATGGATGGTGTTTTCTTTGTTCGGCGCTATTTTCGTCGGATTTTTCGGAATCGCCTTTTTTGCGGACAAACCTTTGGCAAATTCAGAAACCGTCTTTATTCAATTGGCCCAGATACTGTTTAATCCATGGATTGCCGGTATTCTTCTTGCTGCCATCCTTGCGGCCATTATGAGTACGATTGACTCTCAGCTGTTGGTTTGTTCCAGCACGATTGCAGAAGATTTTTACAAACAAATGATGCGCAGGGATGCCAGCGAAAAAGAGCTGGTTTGGATCGGACGTGTCTCGGTAATCGTCATCGCGCTTATCGCAATATCACTTGCATCCAATCCTGACAGCAAAGTTTTAAGCCTTGTGTCTTATGCCTGGGGCGGTTTTGGCGCCGCATTTGGCCCGGTTGTCATCTTATCTTTGTTCTGGAAGCGCATGACGCGCAACGGAGCCTTGGCGGGCATGGTTACAGGTGCGTTAACTGTCATTGTCTGGAAAAATTTAGCCGGCGGCATCTTTGAAATATACGAAATTCTCCCCGGTTTCATTTTCTGTGCTATTGCTATTGTTATCGCAAGCCTTATAGACCAAGAGCCTTCTCGTGAAACCCAGGAACTATTTGACAAAGTTTAATATCCCTTATCAATAACCGCGCACATCCCTTCCTTATTCGCGGTCACCGGACCAGGGGCAATCACTTGATTGCCCCTGCGCCAA
Organism: Desulfobacteraceae bacterium; assembly: GCA_024230435.1. Lineage (GTDB taxonomy): Bacteria > Desulfobacterota > Desulfobacteria > Desulfobacterales > Desulfosarcinaceae > UBA2230. The sequence continues at coordinate 2,415 of JAAERL010000036.1, read as the reverse complement.
ATGCCCGTTTGTTCCCTATTTTATAACTTGTAATCACAGCCATTAACTAATAAAATGTAGCATATAATTTTTATTTGGCTTTCCTCCTCATTACACGACATTACGCCGTCCGATCCTGATTAATCTGTTTTGACCAGCCGCTTATTTAAAGGGGTAATCTGAGACAATTTCACCATTGAGATAAAGAAAAACCTGAAAGTTCAATGATTATCAAACACCGGGAACTTAATCATGTCTGATCCGGAAAAAAAAATTAAATATCAATCCGCTCGAGACAAGTTCCTTGGACTGAGCCTTGAATCCGCCCGCAAGAGTTTTTATCCGCAACTTAAAAACCGGCTGAATATCTTCAAAAAAAATGAGCGGCGATTACAATTGCTAATTGACAGTATGCCTGCAAGAATCTCCTATGTGGATAAGCAAAAGCGCTATGTCTTTGTAAATAAAAAGTATGAAATAGATTTTGGATTAAATCTTGATCAGATTGCCGGCAAATATGTCAAAACGATAATCGGTCATAACAATTACAGTAAAATAAAGCACCATATCCGCAATGCCCTTTGCGGCAATAACGTTCACTTCGAAGTTAACCTGACCGGAGATCAAGGCAACAGTCAATGGTGGGATATAACCTATATACCGGATGCCTATTTGAAAAAAAATGTAACCGGCTTTTTTGTGTTAGCGATTGATTTGACAGAAAAAAAACGTATAACGCAAGAAAAAGCAAAATTGGAAGCCACACTTAGACAAATTCAAAAACATGAGGCGATTGGAAGACTATCCGGCGGTATTGCGCACGATTTGAATAAACTGCTGATGGGCATTCGGGACCGGTGTTCTCTGATGTCAGTGCAACTGGATGCTTGTCACCCCCACATGGAACACCTCCAGGCTATAGAACAATACATAGAAAACGCAATGAATTTAACCATGCAGTTACTCGGCTTTGCCAAGGCAGGCAAATATGAACTAAAACCGTTTTATATAATCAAGTTAGTGTCTGACAGCGCAGCCAGGTTCGCCCGCAGACGCAAAAATATCAAAACACATTATGACCATAAGGACTTATCGCTAATCGTCGAAGTAGACAGGAGGCAAATCGAACAAGTCTTTTTGAATATATTCATGAATGCATGGCAGGCCATGCCCAGCGGCGGCGATTTATACCTTAAAACCAAATGTATTACTTTGGATCATAACTTTTGCGAACGCCATAAAATAAAGCCTGGGCGTTTTGTAAAAATATCGGTAACGGATACGGGCATCTGCATGGATAAAGCCACATGTGAAAATGTGTTTGACCCGTTTTTTACAACAAAGGAAAAAAATCACGGCACACGATTAGGTCTGGCTTCGGCCTATAGCATCGTTGCAAGCCACGGCGGGGCCATTTCAGTTTACAGCGAATTGGGCCAGGGAACCACTTTTAACATTTATCTTCCATTATCGGACAAAAACGTCCAACCTCAGATTGCTTCAAAGGCATTGTTTATCAAAGGAACGGAAACCATACTTTTGGTTGATGACGAAAAGATGATTATTCAAGTCGGCCAGGCCATGTTGAAAAAGATGGGCTACCAGGTACTCACTGCCAATAGTGGCGAACAAGCCGTTGAGCTGATTTTAAATTCGGCAAACGAGATTGATCTTGTAATTCTCGATCTGGTTATGCCTGGTATTGACGGCGGCGAGACGTTTAACCGAATCAAAGAAATTGCCCCGGATATTCCGGTGCTTTTGTCCAGTGGTTATGCGATCACCGGCAAAGGGCAGGAAATTATGCAGCACGGATGCAATGGGTTCATTCAAAAGCCCTTTAGCATTGAAGAAATATCTCAAAAAGTGCGTGAAATACTCGATGAGGCAAAAAACTCATGACTGCCGGCGGCAATTTATTGCCGGCGGTATTCGCAATCAATGTATCAGCGACCGCAGATCAAGCGTGGACCGGCGCCCGATGGATTCAAAATTGTCTTCAAGCCAATCATCGGCGACTTTTTGTCCCGCCTTTTTCAAATATAAGAAAAAATCCCATTCGGTATTCAATTTACTCAAAGCATTAAGATCTTTTATCCCATTTTCAGCCTCAATCGTGTGAATCAGCATTTTTTTATAGCGCTTAGGATCAAGACTGCCTTCATCCAACATGCGCCCAACAAATTCAATCGCCCTGAGCTCACTTAAGGCGATTTGCAGTTGAAAGTGATTTCATTAACGCGATTCATTATTTCTCTGGCGCTGGCTGGTGTTTTGCGGCATCCGAGAGGATTGATTTGAACAAAAAATAAGCGGCGCATTCTCCATCCTCTAAGCGTAGCGTAGGGTGGAGTTAGCCGCTATTCTGGTTTTCGATATATCGCTTAATTACCGATAATGAAGCGCCACCAGCCGATACAATGCAGTAGGATCGAG
>JAAERL010000035.1 GCA_024230435.1 Desulfobacteraceae bacterium | reverse complement strand
GCGTTAGATATTTGAATCAGCCATTTGATAAGGTCAATTGGCTTTTCGGCGCTGTGGCCGCTGAGCCTGCGGGATGGCCATTTAAATTGCTGGATATCTCTTATTGATCGGTTTGAAATTTTAAAATCAGGATTAAACAGCAGGCAGACAAGTTCATAGGATGGCCGCAAACCTTTGAAACCGCCTGCTCCCATGCAGACCTTATCCCAAACCAATACATTGTCAACCTTCCGGTCAATTTTCATAGCTGCCCGAATTATTACCGGTAACGTGCGCCAGTTGCAAAAGGACCACAAAGCACCGCTGCTCTTGAGAGCCTTTAATGCAAGGCCAAACCATTCGGCATACCACGATGCCCCGTTCATTAAGTCCATCCAGGGATTTATCTTTTTTGTATAATCAGAAGCCATGGAAAAAAAATAGGGTGGGTCGGCTATAACCAAATCCAAGGATTCCGGTTCCAATGTCTGTGCCACTTCTATACAATCGCCATTGTAGAGTTTTCCTAAAGCAGTTTCAAAATAGGGTTTCAAGTTCTTTCCTTTAAACGTTATAAATATTATCTATTTTTTAATTTAGGCGATTGCAAAGCCCTTTCGCAAAACTACCACGACACAGCGGTTGCAGTTGAAAACACTATGGAATAAACGATGTAGCGCAGGATTTCCTTTAGCTCACTACCCGAAAAAATATCCAAAAGCAGGCTGTCGGATGCGGCCAGACCGGCCAAAACATTATGAAACAACAGATAAGTAATGATCACCAAACCGGTGGTTAATACCGGCCGGTAAAGGCTCCGGACGGCGTTGACCCACTTGTAATTGTTCACGGGCGCCTGGTCGGCTTTGTAGCTTGCAATTAGCCCGTCCCACGATCCTTTTTGACTTGCGGCGTCCATCTGTAGCTTGAGCATATCTTTTTGATGGCCCCACTTTTCTTTTTCAAAACGCTGCTCTTGTTTTTTTTGGTAGTACTTGACAATATTCGTTCCAACGGCTCCGAGTGCCCCGAACGCGCCCCCGGAAGCCGCAGATCCAAGTGTCCCAAAAAGATATAAAGCCCGTTTATTTATTCGTATGCATGGAGCATTATTCCTTTTGTCTTTCGCGGTATGGAAAACATTTTATCAGCAGACAGCACTTGATGAGAAAATTGTGTGACAAGGCGGGCGTCAAGCGATTTGATTTTCATTCCATACGGCATTTGACCGCATCGATTTTATATTCACAAGGTGAGGCTCTTGCGGTTATCCAATCAATTCTAAGGCACAAGATGCCAAGCACCACTGAGTGTTATCTTAAAAAGATGTTCGGCAGTGAGCGTACCAGGCAGGCTTTAGAGGGAATCCAGGAACAATCAGCACAGGTAATTTCCATCAAAAATAAAACTCCTTGAAAAGGGGTTTTATTTTTTTGTGTGCAACCTTTTGTGTGCAAATCAAATTTGTGTGCGGAAAACTTTGTAAGATATTGATTTTGTTTGGTGATCCCAGGGGGATTCGAACCCCCGTTACCGGCGTGAGAGGTCTGTAACTCCATGCCTAAAGCACCATATTTCTAATGATTTCAATATCGCTATATTTAAAAAGCCCTCTATTTTTACCCCATTTTACGTCCGTATTTACGTCCACCTTTTTGATTTAATATGAAGTGAGGTCAGAACGATTGGCTATTACGATTAGGTAGGATGGAGGTAGTTTAACCGCAGCACCATAAAAAAACGCCTATTTTCACATATCGCCACTTAAAGTTTAAATATTGGGAGCGTCCCCTAAACCAAGCTTGGGAGCGTCCCCTAAACCAAGCAACGGTTCGGCGAAACCCATGATGGAGTTCATATCACGTCTTTGCTCGATCCAGCATTGCCTTGTTGGAAACCGACCAATCCGATAACCTCCTATCAAAAAGGAGAACGATAGCTCAGATTGCTTTAAGCATTGAACCAGTAGCTAAAATCTCCTTTCAACCGCCATCACTTTTATAGGCTTTTAGACTAATACCTCATTTTGCCACTAAAGCCCCCAATAGGAGCGATAGATATTTTGGCTTCACCCGATTCTTCCTTTCCTTCTGTAACTTCAATCTCAACATCGAAATTTATGAAGTCACCTATTCTTGTAGTTTCCTTGTCCAAAAATGGTGCTGAATCAGGTGTTAAATAAAACTGCCCTTTAGGGTTTACCCCCCCCGGCATTTTCAGCAAGTTTAAATGTTGGGAGCGTCCCCTAAAATCTCTGAAAAAAAATAATAAAATGGGCCGCTCAAGGCAACCCATGTAAATGCAAGTTAAGGCAAAAACGCCCTACTTGTGGTTATAGAATTGGAGTTGCGATATAAATTTCCCTATCCGATCCTAGCCAAACCACTTGTCCATTATCACTTATCTTAGGATAGTATTCGCCAATGTCAAGATTGTTGGAAATATTGGTGACAGTTGATCCGTCATAGTAATAAATTTCAGTGTTTGACCACCAACTGGACCCCCGCCAAACCACATGCCCATTTGCATTTAGGTGTTCATACCTATCCCAATCATCCGGTGTATTAGAGATATTGGTTACGGTTTCTCCGTCATAGTAATAAATTTCCCCACCTGCGTCGTGCCAAACCACATGGCCATTGGCATTTATTTGTGGACCGTAGTCACTACCGTCCGTGTTATTAGAGATATTGGTTACGGTTTCTCCGTCATAGTAATAAATTTCCCCACCTGTCTCGTACCAAACCACATGGCCATTGGCATTTATTTGTGGACGATAGTCGTCACCGCCCGGATTGTTAGAAATATTGGTGACAGAGTTTCCGTCATAATAATAGATTTCCCAGTGTGAGTTAGCCCTGTTCTGCCAAACCACATGCCCATTTGCGTTTATTTCGGGGCCGTATACACTACCGTCCGGGTTATTAGAGATATTGGTTACGGTTTCTCCGTCATAGTAATATATTTCACTGTCTGAGGAATAAATTTCAGTGTCTGGCCCATCGCACCTCTGCCAAATCACATGTCCATTTGCATTTATTCGTACACCGTAGACACTACCGTCCGGGTCATTAGAGATATTGGTTACGGTTTCTCCGTCATAGTAATATATTTCACTGTATGACCCATCGGACCCCCGCCAAACCACATGCCCATTTGCATTTATTCGTGCGCCGTAGTCATTACCGTCCGGGTTATTAGAAATATTGATTACGGTTTCTCCGTCATAGTAATATATTTCACTGTCTGACCCATCGGACCCCCGCCAAACCACATGCCCATTTGCGTTTATATCTGGCGCGTAATCTCTTCCGGCCGGAGTATTAGAGATATTGGTTATCTCAAAATCTACAGCAAAAGAATTGGGTGCCATTATCAAAACAATAAAAGCGCACAACACAACAGGTAAAAAGAACAGTTTTTTCATTTAAATTCCTTTTCATAAATATGAATGTGTTAGTTGCTCAAGAGTACCGAGTTCTCGTAACCGATTGAAATTATTGGCATCGAAAATTTGGATATCCAATATTCACAATTAATAATTTCAGGTAGTTACGCAGATCCGTTGTGATCGTCCCAGAGAACTCGGTACTCTCAAGTTAGTTGTATAAGCTGGTAGAGGATCCCATAGATGCCCCTTCCCCCATAATAAAAGTCTGAAATCTTTATATAAAAAAAGGCTTTAAATCAAGAGTATTTTAAAATTTAACCATCCAGGAGAGTGAAAAAAACCGGGGGAGATTATCCAGCAAGGGGGGTTTTGTCCAAAGCCTCAAAATTTCTGCGACCATCTCTAAAGCCTTGCTACATCTGCATTTGAAGGATTGGGGACGTTCCTAACATTTAAACTTAATGGTCCCGTAATAAGTCGAAATTAGAGTGCCACGAACATTCGCGTTAAAAGCATAATCGGCCAAGCCCCATTGCCTTTTCATAGGACGCTTGAAAAATAGGCGTGAAAAAGGGCCGCGCTGAGCGGCCCCTTTTTGAATCAGTTTTGCAGTCGTTCTTTAATTTTTTACCACCAGGAAGAAGTACGGTTGTGGTTGGGGGGGAGAGCTATTATTTTTTACTTGACAATACTTATCATGGATGTCCCCGAGCTGCCTGGTGCGGCCTTTTTGTCGGATTGATGGATCATAATCCGACCTACGCAACTTGACAATACTTATCATGGATGTCTCATTTTTGCCCCATCTTCAGAGGATGCGGTTTTTTTTTGCTCCGCTGCAAGAGCATGGTTATGTGGATCATGTAATTCTCTTTCGTAATTTATGACTGCATTAATTTCCGGTAATCGCTTTCGCAAGATTCTCTGCAAGCTCTTCACCATTAGCTCCAATTTCATCAGGCGTTGAACAAAATGGTAAAATATAATTCCCTTTTGATACTAATTTGCCATATTCACAAAAACCGCTAAAAATACTTTGTATAGCGTCACAATTGCCTTCAATGGGGCCCTCGCAGGTAACAAGCAAAGCTGCGGGCTTATCGCTAATAAGAGTCGCGTGGTCAGGTGTACCATAGCCTGTTACAAGGCAAAAATGCCTATCTATCAGGGGTTTTATTTGAGAACTAAAACTCCAGCAATATAATGGAGAGGCATACACAATCGCATCGGCTTGAATTAACTTATCAAATATAATAGACGCATCATCTTTTTGAACGCATCCAGGTTCATCTTTACTCTTCTGGCATTTATAGCACCCGAGACAGCCGCCTATCTTATACTTGCTGATGTTAATAATTTCTATTTCATGATTCGTTTTGACTTTATTTTCAAACATTGAGAGCACTTTGGCTGTGTTCCCTTTATTCCTTGGACTCCCCAAAATTACGATGATTTTCACAATGAACCTCCAGATTAAAAAAAAATTTAGGCAAGTCTGCTCTTGACCCGCCTTTCATGTGTCCCATAATGAACTATTCAAAATCATTTATATATGTCAAGAGTAGACCTTTAATATCAAGAACAAATTTGTCCCTTTGCCCCTCGCTTTATGCCATTCTAAATTTTGTGGCCGTTTTTTGTTGACCATTACACATATCTATTTCTTTAGAATAAACTTTATTAACAATTGCTTTGGATTCTTCATCGTAAAATTCTTTGTAATTTTCGCCACTTCCTTTAATTTCATGAGAAAATTCTATCTGGTCTAAATTGAGAAATTGTTTTATTTTTATAAAAGTATTTTGTAAATCTTCAAACCTTCCAATGTAATCCATGGGAATTTTGCCTTTATAATTCTTCAACCAGCAGGTTTGAGGTCTTAACATTCCTTTTCCTGCATAATTCTTTAAAAAAAAGTTAAGCGAAATGTCTGATGATATGCCATAACCCTTTTGATGTATTTCATCCCGCATAACATTCTTGTACCAAGAAAATGCCCTATCCCATGGATTGCGTACAATAGTAAATTTGAAATAATTATTATATTGTTCTTTCGTTACTATACGTTTATTTTTAGGATTTAGAACCTTGTCATATCTTTGATGTTTTATTCTTCTTAATAGTTCATAGAAATTTTCTTTAGAGGAAAAGAATTGATACTGGCAAAGGGTTTTTCAATCATTCTAATAGACCTATGGTCTTGACCTCCCCTTCCAGAGTGACTATTGAGGCGCCCTAAAGCTTTTTCGACACTTGTGCCTGCGCATTTAGGAATGTGGATAAAAATACATTTATGTTCATAGGAAATCATAATAATATTCCTTTTGTTGTCAAACATCATATACTATGTGAAAGATATAGTTTTTGACGGCTTTTCTAAAATTTTTAGTTTACTATCAAGAAATTTTTTTTGTAAATTTAAAAATTCTTTCATCTGCCGAAAGGTATTTATAACAAATTGAAATAAAAAAATCCTTTAAAAAACTAATGCCGGACTCTTATTGCCTTGGCTGGCCCATAAAAAGATGAATACTGTGCTCATTTCAATCATTAAGCCACTAATGTAAAAGTGTATGTAAATCTATGTAAAGTTTGAAAAGCGAAATATTGAATTTGACGAATTTGAAAATGGATTTTAAAGGGGAATTTAAAATCCATTTTACGTCCTAAATTTACGTCCAAGCTATAAAATTTTTTAATACATGATGTAAATACTTGATTTTAAGTGGTGATCCCAGGGGGATTCGAACCCCCGTTACCGGCGTGAGAGGCCGGCGTCCTAGACCCCTAGACGATGGGACCACTTTTTGTTTGGTGTGCAGTGAATATAGAAAAGATAAGGCTTTGTCAACTGCTTTTTAACGCAAAATCCGTTATTTGTTCAGTCGGTGTGTTAAGGGCCGTGGCAGATTCGAATATACAACTATTATGTTTGTCCTTGAATTCGTTTTCGTTATGTTGCGTCAATGCGCACAGACAATTAGTATGCATCCATCTTTGCTTTGTAAAAACGAATCCAAACCTAAGCGCAATAACGTCTATATTGGCATCTTCCAAGACCCTTAGTTAGTGTGCATCGGCGAAATAGAAAAGTTTGTTCGAGATCAAGGCGTACGAAAAATTTTATCGCAGGTATCTGATAGATAAGCTCAAGGAGCATATTCCGAGGATAAAAATTTCCAGCGCAACGAAGGCTCTTGGAAACAGCCAAGGCCCTGCTACCTGAAATCGTGCGCCGGGAAAGATCTTGCGAATTCAAATCAATGGCTGGTCAAATGATTGAAAATAAAGTAAATTTCAGGTTGCGCAGGATTTGGCTTCATCTGCAGGACAGGGGGGAAAAGTGAGCCGGGAATTGGCGGATATGAGACATCTGAAACACAAGGGTTAGCCCGCCTGAAACATTTTGCTCCAACAAAGCAATAACTTTATACCACATCGCGATCTTTGAGCAAGGTATCCAACCAGTCAGGGTCCATTTCAGGAATCGAGGACAACAGCAACTCGGTGTATTCATGATGGGGAGGTTTGAGCACCTCGCTTCGGGCCCCCTGTTCAACGATCCGGCCGTTGAGCATGACGATAATTTCATCGGCAATGGCTTTTACCGTTGCCAGGTCATGGGTAATAAAAAGGTAAGATACCCCAAGCTCGGTTTGCAATCGTTGCAGCAGTTCAAGCACGCCTTCAGCCACTAACTGGTCCAATGCCGAAGTGACCTCATCGCATATGATCAGTTCAGGTTCAGCTGCTAATGCCCGTGCGATACAAATGCGCTGTTTTTCACCGCCTGATAGTTCTGAAGGATAGCGATGGATGTATTTTTCGGGCAGTTCCACCTGTTCGAGCAATTCTTTTACCCGTTGCTGACGTGTTTTGCCGCTAATACCGAAATAGAATGAAAGGGGCCGTCCAAGAATTTTGCTGATTTTTTGCCTGGGATTCAGGGCCACGTCCGGCATCTGGTAAATCATTTGCAGTTGCCTTAATGCTTGTTGATTACGTTCGGCCAATTTGCGTGGCAGTTCCTGGCCGTCAAAAAGAATCCGGCCGCGATATGGGGGCAGCAGTCCCGTGATAATTCGCGCTAAGGTGGTTTTGCCGCTGCCGGACTCGCCCACCACGGCCACGGTTTTGCGCCGCTTAACGGTAAAATCGATGGCCTCGACTACGGGTTTGCCATGTGAGTAAGCGGCATATAAATCCTCAACTTCAAGTAGTTTTTCAGATTTATAACGTATGGCGGTCTTCTTTTTTCGAAGGCTGCGCACGGAAATTAAATTGCGGGTGTATTCTTCTTTGGGATTTTCCAGCAGTTGTTTTGCATCCCCGGCCTCAACGATTTGCCCGTATCTGAGCACCATGATCCGGTCAGCCAATTGAGCCACTACAGCCAAATCATGGGTAATATAAATAGCCGCTGTGTTTTGTTCTCCGATCACTTCTTTGATAGCCGCCAGAACTTCAATCTGGGTGGTCACATCCAGGGCGGTAGTCGGCTCGTCAAATACGATCATATCAGGTTCGGCCGCCATGGCCATGGCCACCATGGCCCGCTGAAGCTGTCCCCCGGAGACCTGGTGGGGATATCGGTAACCGATTTTTTCCGGATTGGGCAGATTAAGCTGACGGTAAAGCTCAATGGCTTTTTGTTCAGCTGCGGCATAAGTCATGATGCCGTGCTGAACCGGCACCTCGACAAACTGATCAATCAGCTTATGTGCCGGATTAAACGAGGCTGCTGCGCTCTGAGCCACATAAGCAATACGGCTCCCGCGCAGTATGCGCCGCTGCTTGCCCGATATTCCGGTCAGCTCCATGCCGGCAAACTCAATGCTGCCGCTTGTAATCTTGCAGCCGGTCCGGGTGTAACCCATGCTGGCCAAGCCTAGGGTGGATTTACCAGCCCCGGATTCGCCGATGAGCCCTAAAACCTGGCCGCGGGGCAATGTTAAATTAACGTTCTTTACGATGGGTTTATGTTCCCCGTCCTCAAAGCCGTCGATCCGCAAATTCTTTATTTTTAGCAAGTGGTTCATTATATTCTTTCTAAGACCCTAATGCCGCAATTCGCTGCTGCGCTGTAAAAACCAGTCTACCACTAAGTTAACACCAATGGTCAGCAAAGCAATTGTGCCTGCCGGCCAAAGGGGCGTAAGAATGCCAAAGGTGATGGCTCCCGCGTTTTCACGAACCATTGCACCCCAATCCGCCGTAGGCGGTTGGATGCCCAATCCAAGAAAACTTAGAGCACTGATAAAAAGAAAAACAAAACAAAACCGTAAACCAAACTCAGCGATCAACGGCGGCAGGGCGTTGGGAAGTATCTCGTGGCGCATGATCCACCACAGCCCCTCGCCGCGAAGCCGGGCCGCTTCTACAAAATCCATTACCTCAATGTCCATTGCCACAGCCCTGGCCAGGCGGAACACACGGGTGGAATCAAGCAATGCAATGACCACCACCAAAACCGGGATGGAGGTTCCTAGCACGGAAAGGATCATCAGGGCAAAAATTAACGTGGGAAACGCCATGATGATGTCCACCAGTCGTCCCAGCAACTGGTCCGCCCAGCCCTTGAGTGTGGCCGCCAGAAACCCGCTGATCGAACCTATGCTAAACGACAGCACCGTGATCAGCAGGGCAATGCTTATGGTGTTTCGGGCGCCGTATATAATACGCGTGAACATATCGCGTCCAAGCTGATCGGTTCCCAGGTAGTGATCGCTGGTGGCCGGTAACCACACATCACCGGCAATCTCGGTTTCACCGTAAGGGGCGATAACCGGCGCGAGTATAAGCATAGCCAGATTGACCAGAATAATCCCTATCCCCACGCGCGCACTGAGAGGCGATTTTTTCAAAATTTGGAAAAATACCATATGATTTCCTTGAAATCTTAGTCCTTAACCCTTAATCCTTAATCCTTATTCCTCAGCGCGGACGCCTCAGCCTGGGATTACTCAACATGGCCAATACATCCGCGGTAAGATTGAGAAACACATAAGTCGACGCAAAAATCAGTCCGCTGGCCTGCACCACAGGAATGTCCCGCTTGGAAACCGAGTCCACCAGAAGCTGCCCAAGACCCGGATAGACAAACACCACTTCGACCACCACAACCCCTACCACCAGGTAGGCCAGGTTCAGCACCACCACATTGATAATCGGGGATAATGCGTTTGGAAAAGCGTGATGGATGATAACTCGCTTTTGACTGACCCCTTTGAGCCGGGCCATTTCAATGAACGGGCTAGTCAGCACATTAATGATTGCCGCCCGGGTCAGACGCATCATGTGAGCAATCACCACTAGTGACAGTGTCAGGCATGGAAGCGCAACTTTGTACAACTTTTGCAGAAACGTCATTTGGGTGTTGATATTGGAAAGGCTTGGAAAAATGGATAATTGCACCGAAAACAGCGCGATCAGAATGTACGCCACAAAAAATTCCGGCAAAGAGATGGCGCTCAGTGTGGTGATTGAAACAAAACGATCAAACCAGGTATTGCGGTACAAAGCCGATAGCATCCCCAATAAGATGGCCACTGGGATGGCGATCAGGGCGGTGATTGCCGCCAGAAAAAGCGAATTGACAAATCGCCACCCAATCAGGCCGGCAATGGGGCGGCCGTTGGCCAGCGAATTGCCGAAATCGCCCGAAAGAAAACTGCCCAGCCAGCTAAAATAGCGTGTATGGGCGGGCAGATCCAGCCTGAGCTCCTTGCGAAAGGCCTCAACTGTTTCAGCCGTGGCGCTCTGGCCCAGCACAGCTTGAGCCAAGTCGCCCGGAAGCGCCTCCACACCGGCAAAAATCAAAACGGAAATTATCAGCAAGGTAAAAATGCCCAGACCGATACGTTTGAGGATCATCATGACGACCGTATTGAGCCTTGGTCTTTTCATGAATTGAACCACCAGCGTTCCGGCGCTCGGAAGCCGTCCAACTCCCAGTTGACCGCCAGTTTATCGTGGCCAACCTTTTTGCTGGCGGCGGAAAGATCGGCTGAAAACATTGGCACCACCGCACCGCCTTCATCGCGAACCAGTTTCTGCATCTGCGCATACATGCTGCGGCGCTTTTTGTCGTCGAGTTCGGACCGTGCGTCCAACAGGAGTTTATTGAAGCGTTTATGATCCCAAAAAGTATCGTTCCAGGCAGCCCCTTTTGCATAACCCGTGGAAAACATCATATCTTCTGTCGGGCGGCCTCCCCAGAAAACCGCACACCAAGATTTTTTTAACCATACATTATTCCAGTAGCCGTCATTGGGCTCACGAATAACATCAATTTGGATACCAGCCTTGGCGGCCTGTTCCCTGTAAAGCACCCCAGCATCCACCGCACCTACATATGCAGCTTCGGCGGTGTGGAGCTTAAACTTCATATCTTTTAGCCCGGCCTTTTTCAGATGATGCCTGGCCTTGTCCGGATCATACCGCCGCTGCGGCAAATTTTTAGCAAAATAGCGGTTAGCGGGGCTGATGGGATGATCATTGCCCACCGTTCCATACCCGCGTAATATCGTTTTAACCATTTGTTCGCGGTCTATGGCATACTTGAGAGCCATACGCACTTCATTGTTGTCATAGGGAGCCTTGTCGGTTCGCATGGCAAAGGTGAAATGTTTAAAACCGTCTTGCCGCATGACCTGGAGATTTCGGCTGCGCTTGAGAAGATGCACCGTCTTTAGCTCACACCGGTTCATCACATCGATTTGACCTGTTTTAAGTGCATTGGTCCGGGCGTTGACATCATTGATGCAAAAAAACTCCACTTCATCGAACCAGCCGCGGTCTGTTTTAAAATAATTCGGATTTTTTGTCGCAAAAGCTCGCACGCCCGGTTCAAAGTCTTTTACCACGTAAGCGCCGGAAAACACCCCCTTGCCAAAATCGCTGTCTTTTGCCCCTATTATTAAATGGTAATCACTGAGGATATACGGAAAGTCTGCATTGCCGCTTTTTAGTTCAAAGGAAACAGTAAATTTATCTACTTTATTGATTTTGGTGATTGCTTTGACTATCGCCTTGGCCGCTGATTTACTGCCTTTTGCCCTATGGCGGTTGATGGAGAAAATTACATCATCGGCGTCAATGGTTTTACCATTGTGCAACTCAGCTCCCCGGCGTAATTTAAAAATCCACTTCTTTGCATCCTGCGTAGATTCCCAGCTCTCAGCCAGTTCTGGCACGGCTTGTCCGTCAGCATCGATTTCCACCAGGCTGTTTCCAACTGCACCGTATAAAAACACTTGCATCATCAGATCTGTAATAAGAGCCGGGTCCAATGAGTCGGTGGTAGAGCCTCCTGTAATGCCAATGCGCAAGCGTCCTCCGCGTTTGGGACCGGCGGCCTGCGCTGGAAAAGGGTTTAACAGCGGACTTGCTGCCGCTGCAAGGCCAAGCGCACAGGCCCGTTTGATAAACTCGCGCCTGCTGATGCCGCCTTGCTGATACAGCTTTACCGCTGCCTTTAAATCTTCCATCGATTCCTCCTTTTTTCCGCGACTTTGAATATCCGGCACTGGCGCGGTTGTATGATATTTTCTATAAAATCAGGAAGTTAAAGCAGAAAGCCAATTGCGCCAACCGCCTGATTTTGTAAAGAAAAATAGCTTAATCATACAGTGACTTACATATAGTTGAACCAGGACAGAATATTCTAATCAGTATTTTTTCATGAATTAGCTAAAAAATAGTCTCGAACTTTAAATTTTTAAATAATTAATGTCAAAAAATCCCAAATGATTATTGCATGGAAAACCACTTTAATCGGCTGCATTTATGCCGTTTTTTAAAAACCGGGCTTAATTGGATATTTGAAATATGCATCTGGCAATACAAATTCAACACCTTTAGGGACCGGCTTTATAACAGCGATAACATAATCAGTGTTATTCTACTTTAGGCGAAATTATCAATGCGTATGGAGCTGGGTTTTAAGGCGATTTTTGTTTAATAATATACCATCTTGCATGTCTTTTTTTTCGTCTTTTGTGTTATGCCAAAGCCCGAATACGTTAAGTATACAAACTTTGGCATGCCTTGAAGACGAAAAAAAATTCTGCCCAATATGGTATATTCTTTTCCGCCAATCGCCTAAATCGGATTACATTTTTCACGAAGACTTGCAAATCAAAAACATGGTCAGAAGGCCAAAGCCAAAACAGGACGAAGATACCGGAGAGTATTTGCCCAACGGAGCCAGCGCCAAGGCCGGGCTGAACAAGTCTATTTCCGATGCCGGATGGGGCAGGTTCCTGCTGTTTCTTCAATATAAGGCTCAAGCTTTGGGCAAACATGTTTTTGGTGTTCCTGCGCACTATACATCCCAAGAATGCTCTATGTGTCATAAAATCGTAAAAAAGTCTCTTTCGATAAGAACTCATCGCTGCCCTTTTTGCACCTTTGTTGCAAATCGTGATCATAATGCAGCGAGAAATGTTTTGCGTATCGGGCTTCGATACGTTAACGCCGCAAGGCGTTTAGATGCCCGGCAATTTATTGCCGGGAGCAGTCACTGTATGGTGTGTCTAAAATATATAAAATTAGTCACTCCCGTTGCTTGCTTTTTTAGTTAACGGAAATTTTTTTCAATAAAGGAAAATTGATGACAGACCACAAACGAATTCTTATTGTAGGCGGTGTTGCCGGTGGCGCTTCCTGCGCAGCCCGCCTTAGACGGCTTTGTGAATCCGTTCAAATTATTATGTTCGATCGCGGGCCCTATGTATCTTTTGCCAATTGCGGGCTTGCTTATTATGTGGGCGATGTGATCAAAAAGGAAGAGAACCTGTTGATCGCCACTCCCGAACTTTTCCGTCAGCGCTTTAATATTGAGGTGCGATTAAAAAGCGAGGTTACGGCCATTGATCGTGACCGGCGTTGTATCCAAGTTCGCGATCTGGCCAAGGCGACAACCTATACCGAACGTTATGATGAACTGGTTCTTTCCCCGGGCGCCCTGCCTTTACGCCCGGACCTTGCCGGCATTGATTTACCGGGTATTTTTTCCCTTCGCACAATACCTGACAGCCGGATGCTGAGAAATTGGATTCAAGATTGTCAGGCAGCTTCGGCTGTGGTGATCGGCGGCGGTTATATTGGTATGGAAATCACTGAAAACCTGGTCAGACGGGGATTAAAAGTTTCGGTCATTGAAAGAGAAAATCAGGTGATGTCTGTTGCCGATCCTGAAATTGTAACGAATATTCACACCAGTCTGATTCGACAAGGCGTTGATCTGTGTTTGAATGAAAGCGTTACCGGGTTTGAGCCGGACAAGAACCATATTCTAAAGGTTAACCTGGCCTCGGGACGGCAAATCAAAACAGGTCTTGTAGTACTTTGCATCGGGGTTCAGCCTGAAACACAGCTTGCTCGTGAAGCCGGACTGGAAATTGGCGAAAGTGGCGGCATCCGGGTAACTTCCGAGATGAGAACAAACGATTCGAAGATTTTCGCTGTGGGCGATGCTATAGAGGTTCGCGATGTTGTTACCGGCCAAGACAGTTTGATTGCCCTGGCCGGTCCTGCAAATCGTCAGGGCCGCATTGCCGCGGATGTCATTAATGGGCGCACCAGCACATTCCGTGGCGCGCAGGCAACGTCTGTTGTGGGTATTCTGGATCAAGTACTGGCCTTCACAGGCCCAAGTGAAAATCGGCTCAAACGGCTTGGTCTTTGGGGGCGTATGGAAAAAATATATTTGCACCCCGGACATCACGCAGCCTATTATCCCGGATCAAGTCCCATCACTATTAAACTCATTTTTAGCAAAGACGATGGACGCATTGTCAGTTTTCAGGCCGTAGGCAAGGCCGGTGTAGAAAAACGTGTTGATGTGATTGCGATGGCCATTCAGAAAAGGGCAACTGTTTTTGACCTGGAAGAAGCCGAGCTTTGCTATGCTCCCCAATTCGGTTCTGCAAAAGATCCGGTCAATGTGGCCGGTATGATTGCCGCCAATGTGATGCGCGGTGATGTAGCTCTGGCCCATTGGGAAGACATTACCGGTACATCCTCGCTGATTGTTGACGTTCGTAACCCTTCCGAGTACAAAAAAGATCACGTGAAAGGCGCGTTGAACCTGCCTTTAGACCAGTTGCGCGGCCGTATGGGAGAACTGCCTAAGAATCGTGAGATACTGTTTTATTGCTTTGTGGGGCAACGCTCTTATTATGCTGCACGCGCTTTAGGTCAATATGGATTTAAGGTTAAGAACATCAGTGGCGGGTTTAAGACTTACCTGCTGCACAAAGAGGCGCAGAGTCTGCGCTGATTTTACTTTTCCGGTGGATTTGCCTGTGTTTAGGCTCTTGCACGGCCTTTAATAGCCAAGAATGCGCATCAACACATTGGTGTTTTTAGCATGAGTCGTTTTAAGCCCAGGGCTTGCAGAAAAAGTCTTTCAAAAAGGCCCTGTCTATTTGTAACCGAATTCGGGATACAACAGGTTAATGAACATCAAATGCAGCGGATCAAATACAAAGTAAAAAATCTTCCAGGCGAATAAAAGCCCGATGAGTAAAAAATTAGTGCTTTGAATAAAATCAATATAGGCAACCGCTCGATTTTTATTCAGGAAAAAGACAATGATGCCGCTGCCGTCCAGTGGCGGCAGTGGAATCAAGTTAAAGGCAAACAATAATATGTTCAATGAAAACAGGATGCTCAGCAGGGTGGCCGTCCCCTCCATCATGCCCGGTTGCCGGGATGCTACGATATGGGCAAGGTTAATACTATCTGGGGCGTAAAAAATATCCAAGACTATGCCCAGGCGGATCGTCAGGCCGGCAACAATAACCAGAACAAGATTGGAAGCAGGCCCGGCAAGGGACATAAAGGCTGATCTTTCGGGATAGTTGCGAGCCCATTCAGGATTGTAGGGCGCACTGGCCCAGCCGATCATCCATCCACCAGCTAAAAAAGACAAAATGGGCACCACTATGGTTCCAAAAGGCTCGCGTTTGATGTGAGGAAGCGGATCCAGTGTTACCTGGCCGCCTTTATAGGCAGTATTATCCCCAAGCTTCATGGCCGTATATGCATGAGAAGCTTCATGAACGACGGCTGAGAAAAGAAACGCCAAATACCATAAAAATCCTTCGGAAAGATTGGGCATATCAACTTTGATCCTAACTGGATAAATGGCCGGCCATCAAGCTTTCGTAAACTTCATCCGACTCTTTTAATACAATTAACTGAAGCCTTTTGAATTGCTTCATCAGGCTTTGTGCATATGCGGTCAGCCGGGAGCCTCTTCCTTGTCTGACCACAAGCTGTTGTCCCATGCGCTTTTCTGAAGCACGTATACGCATCCAAAGGGCCTTGTAGCTCATTTTCATTTCAGTGGCTGCGGCTTGCAAAGATCCAGTGCGGCCAATGGCATCAAGCATACGGTAGCGCCCGAGCCCGAATATTACATTTCCCTGTATATCTTCGATCCAGATCTTACTGCGAATGACAAATTGAGAGCTTTTATCCGGCATTTTTTTAACCCGCCAGCTTTTCTATTAATTATTTTACAATATGGCTGTCTAACAAATGACCGGGGCAATGGCAAGCAAAACCGTTTACGCAGGTGATCGCATCTGCGGCGAAAACCAAATGCGGGACGCAAATAACGGTTTGCCCGATAGTCTCGTTGCGTTTAACCAAATATGTTTTTCTTTAGAATTATAATTCTAACTATATCAATATTGACATATTAAAGAAGAAATATTATTGCGACTTGAATGGTCTTGACAAACAGACACTTTATTCTATGCTTCCTCGTTTATCGGCAATAAGATTGGTAAGCTATCTATGTCTTATTTGACATAAATTATAAATTACGTTTCCACATGATCCATTGTAATCAGCAATAAGGAATTTGAATATGACCAAACAGTTGATTAACATTAATGGCCGTATGCTTTCGTTTGAAAAGAAGCAAACAATTCTGGAAGTCGCGGAGAAAAACGGCATCTATATTCCAACCCTTTGTCACCTTAAAGGAGCAACTCCCACCGGAGCTTGCCGGATATGTGTTGTAGAACTTGAGGGCGCGCGTACCCTTCTGGGCGCATGCAGCACACCGGCAGCCTCGAACATGGTGGTTAACACCGAATCACCAAAGGTGATAAAGGCAAGACGGCTTACCCTGGAACTGATGCTTTCGTCTGGTAATCATAATTGTGCAATCGGAGCCGGTGAACGCACTGACTGGACGCAATTTCAGCTAAAAGCGAATAAGGACGATGGTTCCGAGGATATTTGTCCGGTATGGGGCGATTGCAAATTGCAGGAACTGGCCTATGCTTATCAGGTTGCCGTTACACCTGGGCAGGATTCGGCCTGTGCTTATCCCATGGAGTTGGAAAACCCGCTGATCGTGCGCGACGCCTCGCGTTGCATTCTGTGCGGCCGATGTGTTCAGGCCTGCAACGAGATCCAGGTGAACAAAGCCATCAGTTTCGGGTATCGCGGCAAAGAAGCGAAAATCATCGCCGCTGGTGATCGTCCGCTGATTGAATCAGATTGTGTTTTTTGCGGCGAATGCGTGCAGGTCTGTCCGGTGGGCGCGTTGGTTGAAAAAAAAGCGCGTTTTAAATGGCGTCCCTGGAAAGCGGAAAAAGTGCGCACCACCTGCCCCTACTGCGGGGTGGGCTGCCAGCTTTGGCTGCATGTTCAGGACGGTAGAATTGTAAAAGTGACCGGGGTGGACGATGGCGCTCCAAACCAGGGGAGATTGTGCGTCAAGGGCCGCTTTGGTTACGACTTTATCTATTCCGAAGACCGGTTAAAAACTCCCCTAATACGTAAAAACGGCGAACTACAGGAAGCCTCCTGGGATGAAGCCCTGGACCTGGTGGCCGAAAAATTTAAGCAAATAATTTCTCAAAGCGGCCCTGACGCTGTGGCCGGAGTTGCTTGCGCCCGCAGTATCAGTGAGGATTCCTACAATATGCAAAAGCTTTTCAGAGCGGTTTTTAAAACCAATAACATCGATCATTGCGCCCGTACATGACATGCTCCAACTGTCGCCGGTCTGGCGGCTGCGTTTGGCTCTGGTGCAATGACCAATTCTTTTAATGAAATCGAAAAGGCAAAAATGCTGCTGATAATTGGCTCCAACACTACCGAAGCCCATCCGGTGGCAGCTACTTTTATGAAAAATGCCGTGCAAAAAGGAACTCGCCTTATCGTTATCGATCCGCGCAAGCATCCATTGACGGATTTTGCCGAGCTGCATGCGCCCATCAAGGTTGGCAGCGATATTGCTCTGCTTAACGGATTGATGAACATAATTATCAGCACGGATCGCTATGATCAAAAATTTGTCAACTCATGCACCGTGGATTTTGACAAACTCCGGGCCAAGGTTTCTGAATATCCGGCCGAAAAGGCCGCCGAAATATGCGGCATTCCAGTGGAAATGATCTACGACTTAGCCGACAGGCTTACCTCGGTAAATCCGGTCATGCTTTGCTATACGCTTGGCATCACAGAACATACCTGCGGCACAAATAACGTGTTTTGTGTGGCTAACCTGCAAATGCTGCTGGGCAACATGGGCAAAGAGTCCGGCGGCGTAAATCCGTTACGGGGCCAGAACAACGTTCAGGGAGCCTGTGACATGGGAGCATTGCCTAACGTTTTTCCCGCCTATCAAAAGGTGATCGACCCGGCCAGCCGGAGAAAATTCTGTGAAGCATGGCAGGTGGACTCACTGCCGGACACCAACGGGCTGATGATGCCTCAAATGATGGAAGCCCTGGTGGATAAGAAGGTACGCGGTTTTTATATTTTTGGTGAAAATCTTGCTAACAGTGAGCCTGATATCCGCAAAGTCGAACATGAACTTGCCTCGGCTGAATTCATGGTCGTGCAGGATATCTTTCTTAATGAAACCACTCGTTTTGCCCATGTGGTGTTGCCCGCGGCAGCCTGGAGCGAAAAAGACGGCACTTACACCAACAGTGAACGCCGCGTCAATCGCGTCCGCGCGGTTAGCAAGCCGCCTGGTGACGCCAAACCCGACTGGTGGATTTTTAAACAGATTGCAAAACGTTTTGGACAGAACTGGTCTTCGGACTCGGCGCAGCAAATATGGGACAATGAGATTTCGGTTCTGGCGCCCAGTCTGACCGGTATCAAATACAATCGCCTTGAGGGCGACGGGTTGCAATGGCCCTGTACCAGCGAAGACCATTCGGGCACCTGTATTTTGCATAAGGATGGTGAATTTACCTGTGGATTGGGCGTTTTTACTCCTGTGGATTGGACGGCCCCGGCGGAAGTCCCGGACGAACAATACCCTTTTATGCTCAGCACCGGCCGCCGATTGACCCATTATCATACCCGAACGCAAACGGGCCGTTGCGAGGGGTTAAATGACATCTTAGGTGAAGAAACCGCCGATATTTCATTTGAAGACGCTGCGCAACTTGGCATCTCGGACGGAGAAATTGTAAAGGTCAGTTCCCGGCGCGGCGAAGTAAAGGTGAAGGCAAAAATCACCCATCAGGTTCCCAAGGGCCTGGTTTGGATGGCGTTTCACTTTAGGGAAAATTGCGCCAACTGGCTGACCAATCCGGTTTTTGATCCAATATCATACACTGCCGAATACAAGGCGTGTGCGGTTAAGATTGAGAAGATACAAACAGAAAAGTAATTTAAAAAAATTAACAAGTTAAAAAAATCATTGACATTTACCAACAAAATGATAACTTTTGATCATAAATGCTAACTACCCCAATGGTTTCGACCTTGGGCGCAGGGCTACCTTTTTGGTAGCCCTTTGCTTTTCTTGATAAAGACTATATGCGAACCTACGTTTATATTGATGGATTTAATTTTTATTATGGAGTGGTTAAAAACACCCCCTATAAATGGCTTGATTTTATGGCTCTTTTCAAAAGAGTCTTGCAACCTCACCATGAAATCTTAGCTATAAAATATTTCACTGCTTTGGTTTCCGGTAAACTTGACACTAACCAACCAGTTCGCCAAAAAACATATATACGTGCTCTAAAGTGTCATATACCTGAAATTGAAGTTCATTATGGAAAATTTAATAGTCACGATATTATTGCACCTTTATCCTATCCTATTGATAAAAAAACTTTTGGTAGACAGATCAAATTTGCCAACATTATAAAGACAGAGGAAAAAGGCTCGGATGTCAATCTCGCCATTCATCTGTTGAATGACGCATGGTTAGACAAATATGACTGCGCCGTAATTGTTTCAAACGATAGTGATTTAGCAGAATCTCTCCGGTTGGTTAAAGATCAGCAGGAAAAAAAAATTGGGCTAATATTGCCATCCATCAAAAACAATCGTTGTCCGTCCAAAGCACTTTCCGATTATGCAACTTTTTGTAAATCTATCCGTGAAAAAACCTTAAGGGATTGCCAGTTACCGGACCCGATACCTGACACCACAATTTCAAAACCGCCTTCTTGGTAGATCTTTTACCAGCCCGGTAGTCCAGCAAGGCGCGCTTGACTCGCCATTGCTAAAGCACTCCCATGCATTTGCGAATAATTTTTTGTCAGATTGAGGACCGTAATCCGCGACATCACTTAAGAAAACGATTCCAGGTTCGGATAACAAATTCGCGGGCGGCGCTGAACCGGTCACCATTGATAACGGCCGGCTGTTGCCGCAAGCCGAAACGGTGGGTCATGGCTCTGTAAATTAAATAGGCCCGCCTCAGGCCAAATGCTGTTGTATTGTCTAAAATGCCCGATTCGTTTAATGCCTGAAGAAGCCTTACGTTATCGGTCCAGCGTACAATGTCCGGATATTTATGGGCGTATAACAGCACCAGATATTGAACCAGAAATTCAATGTCTATAATACCGCCCGGGTCGTCTTTGATATCAAAGGTTGCCGGGCAGGTTTTAGGGGCGGCTTTGCGCAGGCGGCCGCGCATATCAATGACCTCTTTTTTTAGCGTTTCCTCTTGCCGGGATTTGGTGAGAATTTCTTTGCGTATATCTTCAAATCGTTGACGCAATTCTGCGTCTCCGGTGATGGCCCTGGCCCGGATCAGAGCTTGATGTTCCCAGGTCCAGGCATCGTTTTGCTGGTAGTTGCGAAAGCTGTTGATGTGGCTGACCAGCAGGCCCGAATCACCACTGGGCCGAAGGCGCATGTCCGTTTCGTAAAGTATTCCGGCTGATGTAGGAGTGGTTAGAAAATGCAGCAGACGCTGGCCCAGACGGCTGAAATACAGCGCATTATCGATGTTGCGGTCTGATCCTGCGGTTTGGCCTGGCTCAGCGGCGTGCAAAAAGACCAGGTCCAGGTCCGAACGGTAGCGCAACTCAAGGCCTCCGAGTTTGCCGTAGGCAATGATGGCAAATCCCCGCTGGCAAGGCCGCCCGTCCAATTGGCAGCGGGGCAGACCGTATTTTTTGCTGATGGTTTGCCAGCATAGGGATGTGGCGTATTTTAAAACGATTTCTGCAATATCGGAAAGATGATCGGAGACTTTCATCAGAGGCAGGACATGGGTGATATCGGAAGCGGCGACTCGTAAAAGTTTGGATTGTTTGAAAATCCGCATCACCTCCATATGGTATTCCAGGTCTTCGGGGTCTAAAGAATCCAAACGCTGGTTCAACTCTCTGTCTAGGTCATTTCTATTGGAAGGTTTGTACAATGTGCGCGGATCAAGCAGTTCGTCCAGTAGCACCGGATGCAAGCTTAAAAAGGAGGCAATCCATGAGCTGGCTTCCGATAACCGGACCAGATGGGTTAATACCGCGGGGTTTTCAAGCAGCAGGGCAAGGTAGGCTGTTCGCCGCCGGATGCTTTTAATAAGATCAAATACCCGGTTTAAAACCATCTCGGGTTCATGCGCCTGCCCTACTGCCTTAAGAAGCAGGGGAATAAGCTTATTGAGCCGTTCACGGCCCGTTTTGCTCAGATATTTCACGGCATGGTCTTGCCGGAGCGAATCAATCAGGGACTGGGCGTTTTGAGGATTTTTAAAACCAACGTTTTTCAAAATTTCGAGTTGGTCTGTTCCGCTGATGTATCCTTTCCAGATACCTTTGAGCTGGCCGATGGTTTGGTCTTGGGAGGATGCGGCCGCTTTTTCTTCTTTAGGCGCCAGTAAATCCTGAAACTGTTCATGCACATGGCCGCGGTAATAATCCAGTTTTTTTAAAAAGCCCTGCCAATGCTCAAACCCCATGATAACGGCCAACCGATGACACGCATACGGATCGGCAGGTAATTTATGCACCTGCTGGTCGCTGTACTGCTGCAAACGGTTTTCAACAGTGCGTAAAAAAACGTAGGCTTTGTCCAGGATATCTTTTACTTTTTCGGGAATGTATCCGTTTTCCACCAGAATGTTCAGGACCTCGCGGATTGGGCGAACCTGAAGGGCAGGCTCTACACCTGCCCGGATGAGCTGAAACATTTGCCCAAAAAATTCAATCTCGCGGATACCCCCCGGACCTAATTTGATGTCATCGGCCAGTCCTTTGTTTCGGACTTCCATGCTGATGCGCGATTTCATACCCCGCAGCCCGTCAAAAGCACCGTAATCAAGGTAGCGCCTGAAAATAAACGGCTTGAGCCTATTGAGCAGATCACTCCCGCTTGCCTTGCATCCGGCCACTACGCGGGCCTTGATCAATGCATAGCGTTCCCATTCACGGCCTTGGTTAAGGTAATAGTCCTCAAGTTTTTCAAAGCTATGCACCAGGGGGCCTACTTCTCCATAGGGCCGCAGGCGTGAATCCACACGAAAGACAAATCCATCGGCTGTATTGGCTCCGATGGTTTGAATCAGGTCCCTGCACACGCGCAGGAAAAAAATTTCGTTGGCAATAAAGTTCCCGCCGCCGCCCTGAGTTTCGCCGTCACACGGATAGGCGAACATCAGGTCAACATCTGACGAGAAATTAAGCTCTTGGGCTCCTAATTTGCCCAATCCGAGTACAACAAGTTGCTGGGCCCGGCCTTGTTTATCCACCGGCGAGCCGCTTTGTGTGCAATGATTGTAGTGTAATTGGTTTAAGGCTCCGCCGATGCAGGTGTCCGCAAGGCTGGAAAGCTCGGCAAGGGTTTCATCAAGATCGGACCATCCGCAAAGATCCCGGATAGCGATGCGCACCATTTCCCGGCGTCTGAACAAACGCAGGGTTTGCTGAAGTTGATCTTTGTTTATACTTTTGCAGTCCGGCAGATGCGCCATATTTTTTTGATTTTTATCAAAAATTGGTATGGCGGCGCCCAATCGTGTTTTCCATAAATTTGCCAGGCGCTGAAAATATCCATGAATGGAATAACTTTTTGCGATATCGCCGGAACAGATCAAATCGTCAAGCAAGTAAGGATGGCGGCTGCACTCGCGAACCACAAAATCGCTATGGGCAAGAATTCGGATAATGGCCTTTACCGTGGCCTTTTGCCAGGAAGCTATGCAGTGGCCTTGATTTTCAACAGCGGTTTTAAGTTTGTTCCAATGTGATTTTGTTTCTTGTTCCAGGATGTTATAGTAATTTTTTTCCATTGGTCACCGATTCTATGATTGTAAAATCCGTTTATAATTGATACCAGAAATAAAAAAATAGACCAAGAAAGGTTTTATAAGGCGATTGGCGGAAAAGAATATACCAAATTGAACAGAATTTTTTTCGTATTCAAGGCGTGCCAAAGTTTAGATACTTAGGCGATTGGCGGAAACGAATATAACAGATTGAGCAGAATTTTTTTTCGTATTCAAGGCGTGCCAAAGTTTGCATACTTAACGTATTCGGGCTTTGGCATAACGCAAAAGACGGGAAAAAAGACATACAAGGTGGTATATTCTTTAACAGAAATCGCCTAAACCCTACTTTGAAAATACGGTCGGCTTTTTCCAATGCACCCGGGTTGACGCACCCATGCTATTTTTATATCCACTTGAAATTTGAATTTTTTT
>JAAERL010000034.1 GCA_024230435.1 Desulfobacteraceae bacterium | reverse complement strand
CAATATTATTATTTCTATTGGTGATGTACTGTGTCGTTTCACTCGGAACGTTGATAATTGTATGCCCGTTCTTCGACTTCCTTTCCTTCCTTTCACGGTAACTGTTTTTGGAGTCGAAATCCATCGTTTGATAATATTATTGAGGCCGAAGATGGTTGATGTACCGATTAGGTGATTTGACGTTGCCGTTTGACGCTGAGGACAACAAAATTTCAGCCCTCACGATGAGATTTGGGGTCAAAGAGATACAGCCCGCGATGATATGATAATAATTTCGACTCTGTCAATGATAAACACAATAGGCAAATGAGAATCGGTGAATATAGCAAGCAACAAGCATCGATGGAGAGGCGTCATTTTATCTTTCAAAAATGATGGCATCCCGCAAAGCATTCTACCATCAGCCACGCCTATGGCAGCTTCCTTGCGGCAGACCGATCAAGCTATTACTCACCTACTACTCAAAGAGACACGGACGTTATTTTCGTGTTGATATCGATAGGGTGGAGAGAATTCCGTCCGCTACGAACGTTATTACTTTCATGGTGGTGGACGATTTTTCGTTTTACTGGAGATAGGAGAAGAAACATTGCTTGGAGAAAAGAGTAAATTAATTGCGCGCCGGGAGTTTTTGTATGTAGATGCCAGATGCCAGTAAAAATGACGATCCCGGTCGGTGCCCGGGCGGGCTGGTGGCGGTGAAGACATCTACAGGGCAGCCACACCAATTTCGCACCTCATTTTCCTACCTTATTTTTTGTACCTCTAAACTAAATTACCATAACATAAGATACTAATCTTACGTACAGATTTAACTAGCAGCAGCGTGTAGGTAGATTTATGTCATTTTT
>JAAERL010000033.1 GCA_024230435.1 Desulfobacteraceae bacterium | reverse complement strand
CTCAATAGCTTTAGTGTACAAATGGTCGTAGACCTTTTTGGAACATCCATTTAATACAATCTCTTGAATGGAATACACATCATTGGTGTCTACAAGCCGATCTAAATACCTACGCGCGTCTTCATCCATATTAATTTTAGAATGCGATAGCAGCAATTTTACAATCTCAACGTGGACCATCCTTGTTGCCCACCATAGCGGTGTTTCGCCATCTTGATCAGCCTGGTTCACATCAATTTTAGGATGCGATAGCAGCAATTTTATAGTTTCAAAATCGCCTTTGCTTGCTGTCCAATGTAGCACTGTCCAGCCCTCGTTATCAGCCTTATTCACATCAATCTTAGGATGCGATAGCAACAATTTTACAGCATCAACGAGGCCTTCTTTTGCTGCCCGATTTAACGGTGTGCTGTCCCAGTAGTTATCAGTCTTATTTACATCAATTTCAGGGCGCGATAGCAGCAATTTTACAATCTCAATGTGGCCCATCCATGCTGCCCAATATAGCGGTGTTTCGCCATCTTGATCAGCCTGGTTCACATCAATTTTAAAATGCGATAGCAGCAATTTTACAGTTTCAAAATCGCCTTTGCTTGCTGCCCAATGTAGTACTGTCCAGCCCTCGTTATCAGCCTTATTCACGTCAATCTCAGGGCGCAATAGCAGCAATTTTACAATTTCTAAGTGGCCTTTTTTTGCTGTCCAATGTAGCAGTGTTTTGCCCCTTTTATCAGCCGTATTCACATCAATTTCAGGGCGCGATAGCAGCAATTTTACAATCTCTAAGTGGCCTTTTTTTGCTGCCCAATGTAGCAGTGTTTGGCCCCTTCCATTAGCATGATTCACATCAATATCAGGATGCGATAGCAGCAATTTTACAATCTCAATGCGGCCTCTTCTTGCTGCCTCAAATAGCGGTGTTATGCCCTCGTTATCAGCCGTATTCACATCAGCACCGGAATTTAACCACTCCTTTACCCACTTAGCATCACCTTTTTTTACTGCCTCAATAAAGAGCTCATTTTTTTTATCCTGTGAACGGTTTTCTCTAATAGTCTGTCTTGCAAGCTTTACAACCTTGAACCCTTTAGATTCCGCACCATAAATATTTTTTTTATTACAAGCTTTCGCTTTGCGAGGTTGATTTTGGTTTGAGGGCTGTAACCTTTCTGCTGGCTTTTCGCTATTATTGATGCTGTTTTGTCCGCTCTTGTAAACGTTGTAGTTGCTTAAAGATTGTGCTGGATCAAATGCCATGAAGCATAATTCCTTTTTAATAGCTTATTGTTTCTAAAACTTTCTTAAATATTAGCCTGATATGAGCTTGCTGATAATCAGCCGTTCAGCTCAAAGCCCATGACATGCAGCAACAAGCATGCCATGACATTAGTTTGCTCTACTGGTGTACTATCAGCTTATTTGGTTAATCGATAATGGCGGAAATGTTGTGAGTTTGTGTCAACTTTGTTGTAAGTTTGGGCCAACTTTGTTGGCGCTGCTGTTTAAAACCTGTAAACGTTACAGTATCTATGTGTTCAGCCGGACGAGGTCAGGTGTTTGTATGAAAATGAGCTATAGGCTACAATATTTATATAATCTATTGCCGGAACATCTGTTGAAGTTTGAGAGGTGAGGAAGAAAAGATAACTAACTCCACCCTTTTCTATGCGAAAAATCTTTTTGCGCGCCAGGCTCCATGAGGGCCTTGTGCACAACACGAATAATGTGCAAAAGCTCTTGAGCATCCAAACAGTCACCGCCGGGCTCGGTTGCGCCCTCATCGGCAAGCCTGCACGGGTACTTTGCGCAAGATGACAAACACGGCTTT
>JAAERL010000032.1 GCA_024230435.1 Desulfobacteraceae bacterium | reverse complement strand
GGTGGATGGCCATTGTCATAGTCAAACTGGATGATGCCAGCCACTGCCCACACTGCCATCTTGTGCAGAGCCATCTTGTCCTTTGTGGTTTTTCCATGACGGAAGCGATTGCCAAGAATGTTGAAACTCTTGAGCCTTGTGTGGAATGTTTCCCCCCGGTTCTTTGCCCTTGCAAGGAATTTCTTGAATGGATACTTTGGTGCTTTTTAAACCTGATAGTAGGGTATTAGTGAACCAACTTCGACTGAAATGGCAGAGAATATGCCGCCAACCACTCTGCCAACTGTCAACTGCTAAACGAAAACATGATACTTACCTTCCGCCGGACCGGGCTCACAAAATCAAGCACTCTTACATTTAAAACAGCATGAGGCACCATTGATGACACGTTTCTTTGGGGATCTGAGAAAATCAGCCTTGGAAGTCATCTCTGTCTGGTCAATGATCCGATCCATTGGCATATCATTATCATGGCCACACGGGCTTTAAGATATTTTGGATGTATTTTGTAGGTATTTTGGGGATAAAAGTTTGTCACGAGTAGGAGCAAGCTCTATCTGACCAGCAATACCCTATCAATTCCCTTCTTTTCTGCGTTGGAATACATATGGGACAGAGATGTTTACTAGGGTTCCTACCTCCTGGTATTCATGAGTACTAGATAATACGTACCTATGGAGGTACTACCTATAAGAGAAATATTAGTGAAATAAAAAATAATACCTGCGTATGAAAATGACAAAGATGACCGGACTTCTTTTAAGAAACGGAATCTCAGGAAATTAGAATGTAGGAACCAGTACACGAATTACGATTCAAGCCGAGTAAGACGGAAAAACACACGGGAAACTAAGGGACAACTAGTTTGCAGATCCGGACAACAATGTACGGCCTGAAGGATAAATTGAAAATCACATTTTTTCTGCGGTGGAATACATAGGGG
>JAAERL010000031.1 GCA_024230435.1 Desulfobacteraceae bacterium | reverse complement strand
TTTTTCGTCTTCAAGGCATGCCAAAGTTTGCATACTTAAAGTATTCGCACCTTTAGCATAACACACAAGACGGGAAAAAAGACATGTAAGATGGTATATTATTTAACTGCAAATCGCCTAAGCACAATGGCATAAAGCTTTATAGAATTTCAAAGCCAGAGATAGACACAATTGTCTTGCTATAATCAGTTCCTGCGCATTACCATTTGTTATAGTTATTTTAGCGTTTATGCTTATATCCTGTATTTTATGATTGCATAAAAAACTTTTACTTTTTTAAAGCATAAAAAGAGCCGCGAAAAAGTAAACATAATGTCTGAATAACTTAGTACGTCAGCACCGATGAGTCCGGCCTGTAAGGCGCAAAAACATAGCGGCATATTTATTTGCGCTTAGTTTTTGCGTCTTATCAGGACGGATGCATCGGACTTTGTTATGCCGCCGTGGGCCATTATGAATCTGAATCAATGCCACTTTTACGCATTCATCGGGCGCCTATGGTTGCTTTCGGTGCATTCTAAAGAGTTTATTATTTTTACCGTTTAATGTGAGGCAAGTGGATCGGGAGCTATGGCTCCGGCGTTTTCCCAAAAATGACAAGCTACTTTATGCGATGGAGTTATTTTTTGGAGTTTCGGCTTTTGTTTTACGCAAACATCTTCAGCAATCGGGCAACGTGTTCTGAACACACATCCTGAGGGTGGATTTAACGGAGACGGAAGATCCCCCTGTAAAATAATTCGCTTCTTTTTCTTTTCCAAATCAGGATCGGGAATGGGAACCGCTGATATGAGGGCCTTGGTATAAGGATGCTTTGGTTCATGGTAGAGGCTTTCTTTATCAGCGATTTCAACCATATTTCCCAGGTATAGAACCATAACTCGTTGACTTACATGGCGAATCACCGAAAGATCATGGCTGATAAATATCAAGCTGAGATGGAACTTTTTTTGCAATTCTACAATTAAATTTAAAATTTGCGCCTGTATGGAGACATCCAAAGCAGAGACAGGTTCATCGCAAACAATCAGCTTTGGTTTTAGGATCATTGCGCGAGCTACTCCGGCACGCTGGCATTGCCCTCCTGAAAATTCATGAGGGTACCGGTTGACCATCAACGGCAGTAATCCCACATGATTCATGATTTCATTAACTTTTTGCATGCGCTGCTTTTTGGATAGCTGTGGCATATGAACCGTTAAAGGTTCAGCGATAATTTCACCGATGGTCATCCTTGGATTAAGGCTTGCCAAAGGGTCCTGAAAAATAATTTGCAAATCCCTTCTATAAGACTGCATTGCCCCTGAAGACAATCCTTCAATATTTTGTTCCATCCATACCACCTGGCCGGAGGTTGGTTTGATGAGTTGCAAAATGGCCCGGCCCAGGGTCGATTTTCCGCAGCCGGACTCTCCGACAACACCAAGGGTCTCTCCTTTATGCAGATCAAAATAAACACCATCGACGGCCTTGAGCTGGTAAGTGCGCTTGAATATGCTGCCGAAGCGGACTGGAAAATATACTTTAAGATCTTTTACCGACAGGACGGGATTATGGCTTGCTGTTGCCGGTGAAAGGCTCATCTCAACTTCTCCAAATGGCACGCTTTTTTTCGATTTGGATCAATCGCGGCAAGCTCGGGCAACTCGCACCGGCATATGTCCATGCTGTAACCGCAGCGGGGGTAAAAGGCGCAACCAGGCGCAAGGGCCTGTAAATCGGGAGGTTGGCCGATAATGGTATTTAACTTACTGTCATCGGAGTCAATCCGGGCAATAGAGCAAAGCAATCCTTGCGTGTAGGGATGCTCAGGAGTATTAAATAAATCACGTACAGGAGCCTGTTCAACAATTCTTCCTGCATACATTACAATGACACGGTCGCATAAACCGGCTATCACACCTAAATCATGGGTAATCAGAACCGTTGCCATATTAAATTGATTGCCCAAACGGGCCATCAATTCAAGAATCTGAGCTTGTACGGTTACATCCAAGGCCGTAGTCGGTTCATCGGCAATCAACAACGCCGGCTGACAAAGCAAAGACATTGCAATCATGGCGCGCTGGCGCATCCCCCCCGAATACATATGCGGATACATGTGAAAACGTTTTTCAGCCTCCGAAAAGCCAACTAGTTTCAGCATTTCAATTGCACGCTGTTGTGCTTTACGTTTATTATATCCCTTATGCTCAACTAAAACTTCAGTCATTTGCCGGGAAATTCGCAGATATGGATTCAGAGAAGTCATGGGATCTTGAAAAATCATTGACATATGCACACCGCGTATTTTGTTGAGTTCTTTGGTGTTAATCCCCAATATTTGCCGCCCCTGAAATTCAACTTTGCCCTCGGATTTTCCATTTTTGGCCAATAATCCCATGATACTTAAAAATACCTGGGTTTTTCCAGACCCTGATTCTCCAACAACACCAATACATTCTCCTTTTTCAATGGACAAATTAATTGCGTTTACTGCACAAACTTCACCATCGTAGGTGTCAAACCGGGTTGTTAAGTTTTTTACATCAAGCAGCGGCATATTTAACGGTCCTTCGGGTCAAGGGCGTCTCGAATTCCATCCCCAATGAAATTGAAACAAAAAAGAGTCAGGGCTAAAAACACGGCGGGAAAAATCAAAAGCCAGGAAGCGGATTCCATCTGCTGAGCGCCCTCAGAGATAAGAACTCCCCAACTCGTCAATGGTTCCTGAACTCCCAATCCCAAAAATGATAGAAAACTTTCGGTAAGGATGACTTCAGGAATGGTCAGGGTCATGTATACAATAACCGGTCCTAGCGTGTTAGGAATAATATGGCGCCGAATAATGACGCTATGTTTTACACCTACTGCTTCAGCCGCTTCGATATATTCTTTCTTTTTTATTGATAACGTTTGCCCCCTTACAATGCGTGCCATGGTGAGCCATTCAACCGCTCCAAGAGCGATAAATATCAGGAAAATATTACGCCCAAACAAAACCATCAGCAAAATAACAAAAAACATAAAGGGAAGCGAATAGAGAATATCGACAATTCTCATCATTACGTTATCAACACGTCCGCCGATATAACCTGCCGTAGCTCCGTAAGTCACACCGATAATCAAACTGACTGCGGTAGCCAGCATTCCGACCATCAGGGAAACCCGTGCACCATATAGTGTGCGGACGAAAAGATCCCGTCCGTTTGCATCGGTTCCAAACCAATGGTGGTATTGTGCGTTAGGCGAACCGGGAAAATCATACTCCCAGTTCGGTTCATCATAGGCCCAGGGGGAAAGCCAGGGGGCTAAAATTGCTAATAACGTGATAATGGATAAAATGACGATTGAGGTTACCGCGGCTTTGTTTCTGAACAAGCGCCGGCGGGCATCCTGCCAAAGACTGCGCCCTTTGACTTGCGCTGAATCATCAATTTTTTCAACTATTTCCCTTCTTAGGTTCCTGTTCACGTTACTCAACTTTCATTTTCGGATCAAGGAATCCATAAATTAAATCGACAATCAAATTCACGGTAACAATGATGATGCAAAAAAAGATTACTACCCCCATAACCACAGGGTAGTCTCGATTCAACGCGCCATGGATAAAATAGCGCCCAATCCCGGGCACATCAAAAATCGATTCAATCACTACGGAGCCGGTAATAACATAGGTGGTGGCCGGGCCTAAGTAGGAAACTACCGGAAGCAGGCTTGCTTTGAGGGCGTGCCGGACAATAACGATTTTTTCCCGCAACCCTTTAGCCCTGGCTGTGCGAATAAAGTTGGAATGAATAATTTCTACCATGCTGCCTCTTGTTAATCTGGCGATATAGGCCACTCTCGGCAAAGCCAATGCCAATACGGGCAACAGCATGTTTTCAAAGGCGCCGTTATTCCAGCCTGCAACGGGAAGCCAGGAAAGATAAATACCGAAAATCAGCGTCAGCAAAGGCGCCATAACAAAATTAGGGATGGCGATACCGGTCATGGCCATACCCATAACCACATAATCAAACCGGCTGTTTTGTTTCAGGGCTGCAATGGTTCCGGCCGTAACCCCAAATGTTACTGCCACAAGCATGGCGTATATACCTAACTTGAAACTTACTCGAATCCCACTGGCAATCAAGTCATTGACTGTAAAATCACGGTACTTATAAGAAGGCCCGAAATCACCCTTGAGGATATTTTTCAGATAGTCAACGTATTGTTGGTACAGTGGTTTATCCAAATTATAGACGCGCAGGATATTGGCTTCAATCTCCGGCGGTAATAATTTTTCCTTGTCGAACGGGCCGCCGGGCGCTGCTCTCATCATAAAAAAGGCAATTGTGATAACAATCAAAATGGTCGGAACCGCACTCAATAGACGGCGAACAAGTAAAGAAAACATAAGCCATCGGTATCCCTTCTTCAGTATGGGAGATATGCCGCATAAGGCAAGGGTCGTGCAAGATGCGAATATACCGCTTATGCTTGTTCTTAAATTCGTTTTCCTCTATTGCGTCAATGTGCACAGGCAATTAGTATATAATCAGTATGCACCCATCTTTGCTTCTTGAAAACGAATCCAAATTCGTAGCAATAAAGGCATATTGGCATCTTCCAAGCCCCTAACGCTTTGTTCAAAATAAGTACGAGTTGGTATCCATCAATAGGCCCTATTTAAAACTAACATAGCGCCAGCGGTGCTTATCCTCCGGATTGTCCTCAAATCCCTTAATTCTAGTGGATACAAGATTTTTAGAAACGTAATGATAAATGGGTATAACAGGCATATCACGCATTGCCAATTCTTCTGCTTTATACATTAGCTCATAACGTTTTTTGGGATTAAGGGTAACTTCAGCTTTCTGCATAAGGTTGTCAAACTCCGGATTTGAGTAACCGCTGTAATTAAAGGGGCCGGTACGGGTTTCCATGAGATAAAGAAAATTTTGAGCATCATTGTAGTCGGCTATCCAACCGGCCCTGGCTACTTGGAAATTGGCCTGTTTAAGTTCTGCGTAATGCACTTTGACTTCTGAGTTGAATAGCTCAACTTTTACGCCTATGGCTTTCCACATAGAAGCAATAGCGACCGCAATACGCTTGTGGTTTTCTGAAGTGTTATAGCGCAAGGTGAATTTTAAAGGATTTTTCTTGGTGTAACCGGCTTCTTTAAGTAATTTTTTTGCTTCTTTTATTTTTTTTCCGTAAGGCCAGTCTTTCCATTGAACTTGTGCCGATTTTGGATAATTGCTGATGCTTGGCGGAACAAATGAATATGCTGCAAGCTCACCTGTTTTCAACACCTTTTCAACAATGGCTTCACGATTAACAGCCATCGAAAGCGCTTTGCGTATGCGCTGATCAGTGAAAGGTTTTTTTGCTGAATTGATAGCATAATAATAGACGCCCATATATGGGGCAATACGGGTTTCTTCGGGCAGATGCTTACGTAACCAGTTGATTTGTTCAGAAGCAAAATCAGTTGCAACGTCTATTTCACCTGCACGGAAACGCTTCTGAACTGCGGCCCGGTCTTCCTGAGTATAGAACTTTAGTTCATCGAGTGAAACAGAAACGGCATCGTAAAATTTTTCATTTTTTACCAGCCTGATATGATCGTTGGGAATCCACAACACAACCTTATACGGTCCGTTGCTGACAATATGTTCAGGTTTGCTCCAGGCATTGCCATATTTTTCTACCACATGACGGGGGACAGGATAGCATGTCTGATGGTTGAGCAGGTCAATAAAATAAGGCGCAGGCCCTTTTAATTTAATTTCAAGGGTATGATCGTCTATTGCTTTGACTTTGAGTGTTTCTGGAGAAGCTTTACCTGTATTGATTTGCTCCGCACCTTCAATAATATAAAGCACGGAGGCATACTCGGCAGCGGTTTCCGGATTAAGGATGCGTCTGAAAGAAAAAACAAAATCGCCGGCCGTTACGGGCGTGCCGTCAGACCATAAGCTTTTTCGTAAGTTAAAGGTATAGGTTTTACCATCGGATGAAATTGTCCACGACTTTGCGGCGCCGGGAACAGCCTTTGAATACGGATCGTCCGTAGTCAGTCCGAGAAACAAATCGCCTACTATATGGACTGCCCAGGTCCCGCTGACTTTGTGGGGGTCCAGGGAAGCAGGTTCACCCATTGAGGCTATCCGAAGGGTGCCGCCTGCATATACGTTTGTACCTGTCGTGAGCATCAAAGCAACAATTGACACAATAAGTAAAGCCGATTTGCAATAATTAACCGCTCTCATAAGGCCTCCGAATTTTATATTAATTTTTCCAAAAAAATGGATGGGCGATAGTTAAAAAACAGGGTGTTTTAAAATTGTAAAAAATTTTTCAGATAAACTTCAAGAGCAAAAACATTTTGTGATGCATGATGACTAATTTGCTTTTCGTTCCAGCCGTGCTTTTTTTTACCATTTTACTTCCTCCTTAATTTTGCATGTCGCACTTTTATAACAAGCTGCTATAATAATCACGCATTTCAGAGATATAAATTTTATAAAAAGAACACTATTGCTTAATCTTCCGGCCTGCTAAGCAGTGCCGCGCAGCAAGTCTAATACGCAGAAGCATGCAACCTGTTATGCTCCTCGCAGACGAGCAAAAAAACGTGTGTAGTCTTAAATTGTCATTCTTTGTTTTGGAGCGCCAGCATGAAAATATCTTCATCAAAGATCAAATCAGTGCGAAAACAATTTTCAGAGTCTCAGTAGAAAATAGTGAAAAAAGAATTCATTGGCAGAGTTAAATTATGCTTCGTAACTTATCTTTAATTATTGTCAAAGTCAACGATAATAACCTGTGACAATATAATAAAGAATAAAAGCCATTTTAGCTTTTTAATTTTCACCCTTCGCTTTTACTAAAACAACGCAGACATGTAATGAAAATCAAACTATTGAATACCAAGGTGAACATCAAGGATCTCACCGGATTTTTTGGACTTGCACTCCCAAGAACCTTGCAAAGAAAGGGGATTTGCAACTTTCGGCGCCCTAAGATTGACTCCATAAACTATGATGATAATATTAGTTTGATGACTATTGGCGATTAACCGGTTCAATTTTGCCTGAATTTCAGCACATGTTGATTTATTTGTTATGCTTATACTTTTGAGCAAATCATCGATTTTTGATGTTTATTAACCATCTGTTTGAAAGGAGGCATCATGGCAATTAAGGTATTAATCAAAAGACGGTTTAAAGAGGGTTATTTCAATGAAATTAACAACATGATTAAACAGGTTCGCTATGGCGCAATGAATCAGAAAGGTTATATCGGCTCTGAGACCATGTGGGATCATGAAGATCCTTTTCGAGTCGTGATTGCATCCAACTGGCGCGATAAAGAGTCTTGGGACGCCTGGAGGGAAAACCCGCAACGGCAGGCAAAAGAAAAAGAGTTTGAAGCCTGCCTCGACGGCAAAACCGAGTATGAAATATTTGATTTGGGCATATATCCCCATTAACCGCTTTATGGCTGTGACAGCGCCTTGATATTATGGTCAAAAAATAAAAAGCCACCCACTTTAAACTGACGCATCAGTTTATAATGGATGGCCAAGGAATGGAGATTAAATAAAGTGGACGAAGATTGCGCCGGATTCGGATTCGTTAAGCAAGGCGCGTAACAGGTTGCATACTTTGCAGTATTCGCACCTGTTACGTAACGCAGCTTAACGGATCAGAAGACAAGCAATATTGTTTAGGCGATTTGCAGTTAAAGAATATATCATCTTGTATGTCTTTTTTCCCGCCTTGTGCGTTATGCCAAAGGTGCGAATACGTTAAGTATGCAAACTGATCATCAATCTTTGGCGCGCCTTGAATACGAAAAAAAATTCTGCTCAATCTGGTATATTCTTTTCCGCCAATCGCCTTAGTTTACTTAATTGATATTCTTTAAATTGTTCCTGACGTTTTCGGTATCAGGATTATCTTAACGTAACCCATCCTTATTTTTCGCTTTTTACCTTTTCAATAATCTTTTCAGAAAGCTGCTGAGGAACTTCATCATAATGCGAAAATTTCATGGTGAAAATTCCGCGTCCTCCCGTCATGGAACGCAGGTCCGGGGCATAGGTCAAAAATTCGGACATCGGAACTTCAGCATTGATCATCTGGTTTTTACCAACGCTATCCATACCCATAACACGGCCGCGCCGGCCATTCAAATCGCCCATGATATCGCCCATGAATTCATCGGGAGTTGTTATTTTTACTTTCATTATGGGTTCAAGCAATATTGGATTTGCCTGTTCCATGGCCTTTTTGAAAGCTAATGAACCAGCTATCTTAAATGCCATTTCAGAACTATCTACAGCATGAAAAGACCCGTCATCCAGAATTGTTTTAAAATCCACACAGGGAAAACCAGCCAGCACACCGCGTGCGCAAGATTCTATAACACCCTTTTCAACTGCGGGAATATATTGTCTTGGAATGGCCCCCCCGACAATGGCGTCCACGAATTCGAATCCTTTACCCCGTGGTAAGGGTTCTAATCGCAACCAGCAATCGCCATACTGACCGTGACCGCCTGTTTGTTTTTTATGCTTGCCTTGTACACGCACTTTTTTCTTTACGGTTTCACGG
This sequence comes from Desulfobacteraceae bacterium, assembly GCA_024230435.1. GTDB lineage: Bacteria > Desulfobacterota > Desulfobacteria > Desulfobacterales > Desulfosarcinaceae > UBA2230. The sequence continues at coordinate 8,438 of JAAERL010000031.1, read as the reverse complement.
TACGGAACTTTTGGCGGCAACAGATTGACCTCGACATTGAATTTACGTTTGAGTTTTTCAACCGTGGATTCAATATGAACCTGACCAGAGCCTGACAAAAGAATTTCCTTGGTTTCTGAAATACGGTCAAGTTTAAGCCCCGGATCCTCTTCTAACAGCCTTGTTAAGGAAGCAAAAATTTTGTCCTCGTCACCTTTTGATTTGGGCTGCAGACCAAAAGAAATAAGGGGCGGCAGCGGCTCTGCCGTTTTAAACTTTACCTTTGAATTATCGGCGCAAAGGGTGTCGCCCGTAACAGTATCCTTAAGTTTGGCAACGGCAACAATGGCTCCCGGACCAGCCCCATTGGAGGGCTTTTGTTCTTTACCCATAATGGTAAGCAGCTGATTGAACCGCTCTTTGCTATCCTTGCTGGAATTATAAAATGTTCCGTCCCCACCCAATTTGCCGCTAACTACTCTGAATATGGACAATCGGCCGGCATATGGATCGGCCACTGTTTTAAACACGTATCCGGAAAAAGGGGCGTTTTCATCCGGTTTGCATTCCACCTCACTGTCATCGGAAACATTATAAGCTGTAATGCCGCCTCTATTCAAAGGAGAGGGCATACAGTTCACAATGAAGTCCATTAACAGGTCGATTCCTATATTATTGGTTGCGCTGCCGCACAAAACGGGAGTGAAAATTCTTGATAATGTCCCCTTGCGCAATGTCGCTTTTATCTCATCGTCGGTTAAGGTTTCCCCTTCAAGATACTTTTCAATCAGAGTGTCATCGGCCTCGGCAATATTTTCAATCAATGACTCGCGCTCCGTTTCAACCATATCCTTCATATCATCCGGAATGCCGATGGTCTTGGTTTTGCCTTTATCATCGTAGGTGTAGGCCTTCATTGCGATAAGGTCAACAACCCCCTTAAAGTCAGATTCGGAGCCTATAGGAAGCTGAATAAGAATTGGTTTTGGGGATTCAAAGGTTTCCGCGGCATCTTGAAAAGCGCGATGGAAGTCAGCTCTTTCACGGTCTAATTTATTGATGAAAATAACTGCCGGCTGCCGGTTTGCAGCAGCGAATTCCCACGCCTTTTCGGATTGGACTTTAACGCCGTCTACAGCATCGATAAGTACCAGGACACCATCAGCGGCTTGCATGGAAAGCTTTGTATCTGAGAAAAAGTTTTGATCACCGGGCGTGTCAATTAAACTGATGACATGTTTTTTCCACAGTACCTGGCCGAAGCTGGAGCTAATACTGGCTTGGCGCTTTAACTCTTCAGGCTCGAAATCCATGAAGGTATTGCCCTCTTCAACACGTCCCTGACGTGAAGTTACTCCGGTTTTATAAAGCATGACCTCTGCCAGTGAAGTTTTGCCCGCACCACCGTGGGCGGCCAGGACGATGTTTCTTAGATTGTCTGCCATTTTATATCACTCTAACTCCTCTCTGAATGGAATTTAGGTAGGATATTACCGGTTTCTTTAGAATTTTTATAAATATACATCCCCCCTGAAAAAATCAAGCTCAAAATACTTGATTATTTTGATAGATTATAACAAGATTCGCGAATGCCTTAACAACAGCATATATTCCTGGTTGCCTTTAGGACCGAGAATAGGCGAGGGTACAATGGGGCCGGTACGCAGATTCAACCCTTCAAAATAGGTTGCCAGTGATTCTATCACCTGCCTTTGGACAGCGGCATCCCTGACAACACCTCCCTTTCCCACATTTTTTTTTCCAACTTCGAATTGGGGTTTAACCAAAGCTAAGATGCTACCGTTTGGTTTTATGAATTTCAAGGCGTTTGGAACTACAATTTTCAAAGATATAAAAGAAACATCAATCGTCGCCAAATCAGCAGGATCTGAAATGCGGTCAACCGGAAGATTTCGAATATTGGTTCTTTCAATGGAAGTTACGCGAGGGTCCTGGCGTAATTGCCATGCCAATTGACCATAGCCGACATCTACGGCATAAACGTGGCGGGCCCCGTTTTGCAGCAGACAATCCGTAAAGCCTCCCGTAGACGCGCCAATATCGATGCAAACAAAATCCTGAACCTGAAAATTAAGTTCCTTTAATGCAGCTTCGAGCTTTAGGCCGCCCCGGCTGACAAAAGGCAGGTCTTGGCCTTTGATGGATATTTGAGCACCGGAAGGAACAAGTGCGCCGGGTTTATCCACGCGGACAGTGTCCACAAGCACCCGGCCCGCCATTATCATTGCGCGGGCTCTTTGACGGCTTGGGGTCAAACCATTTTCAAATACTAATAAATCCAGACGTTTTTTAGCCGGCATAATTCAAGATTCGCCTGTTCCCTGGTTACATTATGGCCGCTTTGAACTAAAATTCAACAAATTAGACATATTTTGCCCGGATGGATTTGGATTATCAGCAACCAGCTGTTCAGCTGCTTTGACAATGCCTTGTGCATCCAATCCGTATTTTGCCCTTAGCACGGATTGACTGCCATGCTCTATAAACGAATCGGGCAATCCAAGGCGGCAAAATTTTTCAGGAGCAAACCGGTTGTCACTGAACATTTCCAAAACCGCGCTGCCAAATCCACCGCTGAGGGCATTTTCCTCAACGGTTAAAATACAGGGAATACGCCGGGCTAAATTCAACAGCAACGTATCATCCAGGGGCTTTATAAACCGGCAATTAACAACTGTTGCCCGAATTGCACCGGCCTCTAATTGTTCTTGTGCGCTGACAGCTTGCTCAACCATGGTCCCGATGGCCAAAATCAGCAAATCATCCCCCTGGGTGAGCCTCTCAGCCTTTCCAATGGGTATAAGTTCCGGACTTTCGTCCAGCGCCACCCCCACTGCTGTGCCACGGGGATACCTTATTGAAACAGGGCCGTCATGCTCGACTGCTGTATATAACATGCGGCAAAGTTCATTTTCATCTTTGGGGGCCATGATGGTCATGTTAGGCAAGCAGCGAAGATAAGACACATCAAATTGTCCATGATGGGTAGGACCGTCTTCACCTACTAAACCAGCTCGGTCCACGGCAAAGACAACAGGTAATTTTTCAATGCATACATCGTGAACGATCTGATCGTAAGCGCGTTGCAAAAAAGTGGAATAAATCGCTACAACCGGCTTATACCCTTCCGAAGCCATTCCAGCGGCAAACGTTACCCCATGTTGTTCGGCAATACCGACATCGAAGAATCTGTCGGGATATGTTTTTGCAAATTCGGACAGCCCCGTTCCTTCAGGCATTGCAGCGGTAACGGCGACAAGTTTATCGTTTTTAGCGGCCATGCGCACCATGAAATCGCCGAAAATTTTTGTAAACGCCGGCGTCTGACATTTGGGTGCTGTGCTGCTACCGGTTTTGCGGTCAAAACATCCGACTCCATGAAAATAAACCGGATTTTTTTCAGCCTGGGGATATCCTTTCCCTTTTTTGGTGGTCACATGCAATAGAACGGGTTCATCCAGTTGCTTTATATTATTAAGAATTGATATTAAATGATTCAAATTGTGACCGTTGATGGGGCCAAAATAATCGAAATTAAAAGCCTCGAACAACATGCCGGGGGTAATAAAGGTTTTAAAAGATTCCTCTGACCGCTTTGCCCAGTTATAAATGTTGTCGCCGATTCCGGGCAGTGATCTTAAAAACTCTCCGAAGTCTTTACGCCATTGCTGGAGACGCTGGCCGGACAACGTGCGGCTCAGAAGCGAGGATAGGGCGCCGACATTTTTTGAAATGGACATGTCATTGTCGTTCAAGATGACAATAAGATCTTTATGAAGATCTCCGGCTTGATTCATCGCCTCGTAGGCCATCCCGGCAGTCATTGAGCCATCGCCAATCACGGCAACGACTTTACGCGATTGTTTCATAAGCTGTTTAGCGCAGACAATGCCCAGGGCTGCGGAAATAGAAGTGCTGCTATGACCTGTTGTAAACGTATCGTAAGCGCTTTCGCTGCTTTTGGTGAATCCTGATATGCCGCCGTGCCGCCGCAAGGTGTCAAATCTACTGTTGCGGCCTGTTAGAAGCTTATGGGCATATGATTGATGGCCGACATCCCAAATTACTTTATCATCCGGGGTATCGAACACATAATGAATCGCAACTGTAAGTTCGACAGCTCCGAGGCTCGATGCCAGGTGGCCGCCGTTTTTCGATACGACATCGACAATCTTTTCACGGATCTCTTTTGTCAAAAAGCGTAACTCGGCCCTTGACATTTTTTTCAGATCATCCGGTGATTTTATTTTTTCAAGCAATCCCACGGAAACACACTCCTTAACGGCTTCTCTCTATTATATATCCTGCTATCGCTCTTAAAGGTTTTGCTCTGTCATCAAAGTTTTTTAACGCCCGCAAGGCTTGTCCTATAAGAGACTGTGCATATGTCATTGCGTTTTCCAATCCAAGCAGGCCAGGGTAGGTGTTTTTTCCCCTAATCGCATCCGTTCCGGTGTTTTTTCCCAAACGTTCGGGATCCCCGGTAACATTTAAAATGTCATCGGTAACCTGAAAAGCCAACCCTATTTTTGCCGCGTATAGCGTCAGGTTTTCAAATTCAGCATTTTGGGCATTTCCAAGAATCGCGCCGCTTTGAACACAGGCCCGGATCATTGCACCGGTTTTCAGATCATGCATTTGTTGAAGCTCTTGTTCATTGAGCTTAACACCTTCAAAAGCCAAATCCCGGGCCTGGCCCTCTATCATACCCCGGCATCCGGCGGCTTCGGACAAAATTTTGATCACTTGCAGGTAGTTGCGCAGATCCTGAGCCGATGATGCCCCCATACTTTCATCGCTTACGATTTCAAACGCGAGCGTTAGCAAAGCATCGCCGGTTAGAATTGCTGTGGCCTCATCAAATTGCACATGACACGTAGGGTTTCCCCTGCGCAAAGCATCATCGTCCAGAGCTGGCAAATCATCGTGAATGAGTGAATAGGTATGAACACATTCCAAGGCACAGGCGATGGGCAATACAGCCCGGTGGTCATCGCTCGACACGGCATTGTAAGAGGCAATACATAAAATAGGCCTTAATCGTTTACCTTGCCCGAACAGGCTATATGAAACTGAGGATTTTAACCTGGTATCCGAAACTTTGCGGTACACGATGGACTGAAGCGCATTATTTATTATGCTGCGTTTTTTTTGAAGATATTCTTTTAAGTCGAACATTAATGTCACTTCGGTTTGGAATTAACCCGGCATTTCCGGATAGGCTCTACTCAGATTCAAACGGAGTTTTTTGATAGCTTCCATTTGTTTTTTCAATGAGCAGTGAAATTTTCTTTTCGCTTTCATCTAACTTATTCGAACATTGTTTTGAAAGCTTAATGCCTTCTTCGAATTTCTTGAGAGCTTCATCCAGGTCTAATTCACCCGATTCCAAATCCTGAACAATTTTTTCAAGTTGAGATAACGTTTTTTCAAAATTAAATTTGCTCATAATGCTTTGATTCCCAGTTCCATAAGGACATTTTTTTATTTTAACATATTTTGTCAATGTTCACACGAAGCCTTCCACTGGCCAAAATAATTTCCAATGCATCGTTGGGCTTCACCTGCTGCGCATGCTTTACAATGGCCCCGGGCAAGGGTAACGTGCGTGTGATGCTGTAACCTCTTTTTAAAACGGATTTTGGGTTCAAAGGCAGCAAAGATGCGTTTAGAGTGGATAGCGAAGCCTGGTTTTTTTCTATTATTTTTTCGATCATCTTATTCAGTTTATAGTGAGCTATCTCATGCTTTGATTTGTTTTTTTCTATGTATTCATAAATATTTACAGTCTCAAACCTGGTTTTTATATGGGAATGGTGACTTTTTATCCGATCTAGGCAGCGATACATCGAACGACTAAGCTTTAATTCGTAATCATCTAAATATAAACGATATTCCTGAATCTTGATTTTTGGATGCCGCAAATTTTTATACGTAAATAATAATTTTTCTTTATGCAATGATAATCTGTTGAGCATGGCGCGCCGGGCGCGCTGCTGATATTCCAGACATCGGTTTTGCAGTTCCTCCTTTTTAGGAAAAACGATTTCCGCGGCGGCCGATGGTGTTGAAGCCCGTATATCCGCAACAAAATCCGCAATGGTAAAATCCGTTTCATGGCCTATGGCTGATACGACGGCAATGGTTGAAGCGTATATGGCTCTGGCGACAGCTTCGGAGTTATAAGCCGCTAAATCTTCAATAGAACCTCCACCGCGGGCCAGAATGAGAACATCCAGATCCCCACGCTCGTTAGCGGTGTTAATGGCCTTGACGATTTGCGTTTGAGCTTTTGCGCCCTGAACGTTTACCGGGTAAATATCAATTTCTGAATTAGGGTAACGCTTTAAGGCTATTTTCAGTATATCCTGGATGACCGCTCCGGATGCCGATGTCACGATTCCTGTCTTTTGAGACAATAGTGGAATTCTGCGTTTATGTATGTTGTCAAACAGACCTTCTTTGGCGAGTTTTTCCTTAAGTTGCTCAAAAGCCAATTGCAGGGCTCCAGCTCCTTTCGGCTCCACATATTCCAAGATGATTTGATAGGTTCCGCGGGGCTCATAAACGCTGATCCGCCCCATACCAACAAGGGTTAATCCATCTTTAAGCTGAAACTGCAGGTGTCTTAGCTGCCCCTTGAATATAACAGCGGCGATCTGGGCTTTTTTATCTTTAAGCGTAAAATAAGCATGCCCGGACGATGGTATTCTCAAGTTGGATATTTCCCCAAAGATCCATAAAAGAGGATATTTTTCCTCGAGCAACAGTTTTATATTCTGAGTTAGCTTGGATACTGAAAAAATATGATGTGGCGCAATGCCGCTTGATTGTGTCAATACAGTGCCTGTTTTTTTGAAACATCCAGGGCCGCAGGCGGCAAAAAAAAATCGATAGATTTATCCCGCCCGCAACGGCTGATAATATATATTATGTAAACTTTTTTGCCAAATCCCTGCAAAATCAGTTTTCCATCGTTTTATTCGAGGGTGTGAAACTTTCCAGAAAGTCTCTCACCTCAGATTCAATTTGAATTGAATCATATGCGAATTCACAAAGGCACTCACCCAGCACTTCAGTTTTTCGATTTAGTCTGAGGTGTTTATCAATAATGATATGAGCTTGATCCTTTACAATACAAAATCCGCTTTTTATCCGAATTCCTGTATTTCTGAAACTTTTTTCGGAAACATTCAGCTCTAATTTTTCAGCTATATTTTTAAGTTTTTCGTATAATATCTCGGTTTTCATGGAATCACCACATCAAGTTGATTCGCCTTTCCACCTTTTTTGATTTGGCCTATAGCAGGTTTTCTCTTGAAAATAAAGAATCTTGTGTTTATCTTGTAAGACTATAAATAAACAAACAGGAGGTTTTTCATGCAACAGCAAGCATTTCCCATGGGTCGTTCAGACGCCATAGTACGAGTAAATACATTTGTTCGGGGTGTCTATAACTGGATGGCGCTGGGCTTGGCACTAACCGGTTTGATTGCTTTTCTGGTTTCCAGCAATGAATCATTATTTTTATTTGTCCACCGGACACGTCTGTTATTTTTTATCGGCGAAATTGCCCTTGTTTTTACTTTAGCCGCAAGAATTAATAAATTACAGGCTGGTACGGCTACGATGTTATTCTTGCTGTACGCTGCGCTGAACGGAGCAACTTTTTCTTATATATTCGTGGTTTACACCAATACACTTATTGCAACAACTTTTTTTATATGTGCATCGAGTTTTCTTGCTTTAAGCGTTTATGGATGGACAACGAAAAAAGATTTAACCGGTTTAGGACGATTTATGATGATGGGTTTTTGGGGAATATTGATTGCCACCGTCGTTAATTTTTTCCTACATTCATCCGGTATGCAAATGATCATTAGCTATATCGGCGTTCTTGTTTTTGCCGGATTGACCGCCTACGATACTCAAAAAATAAAAATGATGGCATTGTCACAGCCTGCAAACATCGGTGCTGCGGCAGTACGCAAGGGAGCCATTTTAGGCGCTCTGCAGCTTTATTTGGATTTTATACTCATGTTCCAATATCTGCTTTTCATTTTTGGCGGAAGCAGGGATTAGCATTATGATTTAAATGAGTTGGCAGCTTGCACGGCCTAAAAGCGAATGAACAAAAAAAAACGCCCCATGAAAAACGTTCAATTCATGGGGCGTTTTCGATTTAAGATTCAAAATAGAACGCACTGTGTTGTTTTTATTGGTTATCACAAAATTAGGGCTAAGGCGATTTTTGTTAAATAATATACCATTTTGTATGTCTTTTTTCCCGTCTTGTCCGTTATGCCAAAGGTGCGAATACGTTAAGTATGCAAACTGATCATCAATCTTTGGCGCGCCTTGAATACGAAAAAAAATCGAAGCTCAATCTGGTATATTCTTTGCCGCCAATCGCCTAAACGAAATATCTTCGTTATGTT
>JAAERL010000030.1 GCA_024230435.1 Desulfobacteraceae bacterium | reverse complement strand
GTGCGACTCGTTTTATCGAGAAGATCGGCATTATCTGCTGATCGATCAATAACACTATGCCCTTGGCTAGTGAACTATACAATATATGAAGGTGAAAGTCCTTCCCCCTTGAAAACTGGGTGAAAGCGTGCGCCACATGCGTTGAGTTTGGCAACTCAGGGTGTGAAGCTGGCGTAGACGGGAAGAAATGCCTTAGAGAGTGAAGGCATGACGAATCTCTAGCAAGAGTGAATGGTGGATAGCGTTAGCAAACTGAATGTCTGAAGCGCCGATAGCACAAATTAGGGGAGTAATGCTCTCTGCTTATTATAAGGTTCCCTAAGCCCTGAATACTGGGTAGAGGCCAAGGCTTGAGTATGTGAAGGCTCAAGTTCGTTTTCTGTAGCGTCTCCGGTGTAAAGTTCAGATCCTCTCAGCTCAAAACAATAGATGTATAGAACGAGGAAACCTCTAAGATCTCACTTTATTTATAAAGAGTAGGTAGCCAACCGTATGGTCTTAGGGAGTAAGATTGGGTAAAAAGCAAATGGTTGTTTGTAATGAATAACATATGCCCACGTACCCACTTTCCCATTAGTAAACTTAACGTATTTGCATACGTTCAACCTAAATTAATTTATGATTAAAGTTAGTGAAATAAAAATTAAAGGTACAAGAAACTGGAATACCGTCAATTGGAAAAAAATCCAATTGAGAATTTGGAGAATACAAAGAAAGATTTACGAATGTTCAAGGAAAAACGACAAAACTAGAGTAATTAAACTACAGAAAATCTTGATAAACTTACCGGAAGCGAAACTTTTAGCCGTACGAAAAATTACTCAGGACAACCGTGGAAAAAAGACTGCAGGTATTGATGGTGTGCATTCAGTGGCACCAACAAAAAGATTCCAGTTAGCTTATTCACTAAAAATAGATGGTCGATGTGACCCAATTAAACGACGTTTAATACCTAAACCTAGTAATCCTGAAGAATTAAGACCTTTAGGAATACCTACAATTCGAGATAGAGCTAAACAAGCTTTAGTTCTTCTCGCCTTGGAACCAGAATGGGAAGCGAAGTTTGAGAAGAATAGTTACGGATTCCGACCAGGAAGACGTCCTCATGATGCAATCGAGGCTATTCACTCATCGATTAATAAAAGTCCTAAATACGTCTTGGATGGAGACATTCGTAAATGTTTTGACCAGATTAGCCACGATGCTCTATTAGCTAAGCTAGATACCTTCCCAACCATGAACCGTCAGGTCCGTGCTTGGTTAAAAGCAAAAGTAGTTATGCAAGATGAAACGATATTCCCTGAAAAAGGCACGCCGCAAGGTGGTGTTTTATCCCCTTTACTAGCTAATATCGCTCTAGACGGGATAGAAGAATTGTTATCAAATTGGATTGCAGAAATTCCTGCTTTTAGCCCGGGAGGCCATAGAATATCTAAACCGAATCGTCGTAAAAGGCTACTCTTCGTTAGGTATGCGGATGACTTCGTCGTCCTTCATCCTGACAAAGAAGTTGTCGAATCTGCGAAAAGTTTCATTGAAGAATTCTTAAAAACAATGAGCTTAGAAATCCACCAAGGCAAAACTTCTATCACTCACACTTATATCTCGGTAGATAACCAAAGACCGGGATTCAAATTCCTGGGATTTTGGATAAGAAATTATCTAGTAGGTAAAACGAAAAGAGGTAAAAGAGGTGAGGAATATAAAACTTTTATTAGGCCTTATCCACAAAATATTTCGGATGTTCTACGCAAGATAAAAATAATCCTGCGTCAAAATCGTGAAGTAACTACGGTTGTAGAACGACTCAATCCTATAATTCGTGGCTGAGCAAACTATTTTAGTACCGTTGCAAGCAAAAAAACTTTCAGCGCAATGGACAATAAACTAATGATACAGTTAATGAGATGGGCCAAGCGTAAGCACCCTACTCGTCCTAAAGTCTGGATCCGGAACAGATATCTATTCAAAGATACCAGGAACGGTAAATCTAGACTTCGGTTTGGTTACATGGGAAAAAAACAAGAAGTTATTGGCATTTCATACTTTGCGGAAACTCCTATTGTTAGGCATAAGAAAATCGCCGGCTATAAGAGCATCTACGACAATGATCTTGTCTATTGGTCTGAGCGAGGTAGGGCACTGGGAAATCGTGCTTTTAGTAAGTCGATTCTCCGCATTCTTCGAAATCAGAACAACAAATGTAATATCTGTAATTTAAAATTTTTACCTGGTGATGTAATCGAAATCGATCACATAGTACCGAAGGCTTCCGGAGGTGCAAATCACTATGGTAATCTCCAAGCTCTTCATGGCCATTGCCATGATCGAAAACCTTAGGAGAGAGGAGCCGTGTGAAGGGAAACCTTCACGCACGGTTCTGAATCATGGGTAAGACGAGAGATCTCTTACCTAATGTAATTATAGTTATAAATTGTAATAAAATTTTTTCTGTGTAGGATATGTGGTAAGTTTTTATTAAATCGTAACATAAGTTATTTATTTAAACATCAATGAAATACCACTCTTAAAAACTTTTGTTACTCATAAGTTTGAAACAGTTTATAATGGGTAGTTTGACTGGGGCGGTCGCCTCCTAAAGAGTAACGGAGGCGTACGAAGGTAAGCTCAAATTGGAAAAACTCAATAGAAGAGCAT
>JAAERL010000029.1 GCA_024230435.1 Desulfobacteraceae bacterium | reverse complement strand
GGAAGTCAAGATATAGTTGCCCTGAATAAGCAACTATTGATTTTTATGCAATTGAATCAGGTTGAAATCAATGGACCCCATCTCGTTTCGATTTTTAAATTCAAAATGGCCCTGACGTTGCGTTAAGACCCCACTTGAAGGCCCACCCTCCCTCCAGCCCTCACCCGCCGGCCGATACCTCATCACCGACGATGACCCGCGCCACAGGGCCACACAACAATCAACCACTCGGGGGAAGTTGGGAGCGATGGATCTTTTCGAGCGTCGTCGACGAGGAGGAGGACGATGACGATGAGGACTACGCCGAGGAGGAGGAGGAGGGCGACGAGGACGAGGAGGAAAGCGACAAGGACAGGGAGGAACGCAACGACGCCAACAAGCTGGTCCAAAAAACGACCACACACACCCTTTGGGGAATTCTATTCACCTCGAATGGTAAATGCAGGTCTTCTTGGGTGCCTTTATCTAAAATTATAAAAAAGCTCAAATCCAACCGGTTTACCTACCTACTTCCCGTTGTTCAATCCCACCGGAAATCGGGCATAACTTAGTCAAAAATGGGACCCCGGACGCAAACCAACTATCAGGATCCCTCCGATACCTATCTTTGAGCAATGTTGGGCACTTCGAATGGGTCCATTCGGACCTTCAGGGCCCGAGTTATGGCCACAAAGACAAAAGGAGTCAGGAAGGAGTCAGGAGGAAGGAAAGGGTTAAGATGCTTATGATATTTGGCCCTGTGTTTTTTTATGTCTATTGGCATGGATATTAGCTTTTTAAAGGAAATATTCAAGTAAGCATGATTGAAAAACGGGGGTCATGGGAAGCTAAAATAATGACGATATTATTTTTGCACACTACGACAGAACAACTAGGATGTTCCTACAAAAGTATGAAATCAAGTCTCCGACTGGACCCAGGTTCTTGATCGACTCACACCATGCTCGTTTTCTGGATGCAACTACTAGAAAAGTTCCACTAAACCCTAAGGCAGAAAGGAGAGCAAGAGATAAAGATTGTGTGTGGTGCCAAAATGCAGGGTTCTAGTACCAAGTGCTGAAACCCAACTCCCTCTGAAGACTTCACCCATTGGTTAAAGGGTGGGAAGAGGGACAGCTTAAAAAACTACCTAAAAGCACCAGCCCCTGCGACAGCAAAG
>JAAERL010000028.1 GCA_024230435.1 Desulfobacteraceae bacterium | reverse complement strand
GTCCGTGCGCCCAAGGGAATGCACAGGCCGCAGCCGAAACCAGGACACACTGCCAAGAAGAATGATGGCAAGTCTACCGGCCCGTGGTCACACAAGGAGCACCAGCAGTTTGAAAAGTCTGTGATTATTTACGGCTGGGGGAATTGGGTACAGGTGAGTTTCAGTTAATTATCAGAGTTGTTGATTGGATCATAGTCCCCCCTTTCCGTGGGAATAATAATATTTATTAATTTAATGCTGTCGTGCTCACGCCTGTTTTTCTTTCACCCTTGTTAGGTTCGAAGTAAAATCCCCGGAAGGACAAAAGATCAGTGTAAAAGTCATGCTCAGAAATTTGCTAAGCATCATCCAGCGGAGAAGGCTAGGGTAAGTGAAATTAGTGCAGATACTGCATATTTTTAAGGTTGATGCTCAGCGTTCTGGTACTACTTGCCCTTCTTTTCATATCATTAATATTTTGTATGTTTATTCCTTCTTGTTCCCCAGCTTGATCGTGAACACGAAGCGTATTGTAGACTGCAATCACAGCAACGCCCAAGCTTTGCAACTAATCCCAAGCATAGCAAAAAAGTTCCAGTCATACACAATAAATCTAATACTCAGATGGAAACACTCCCCGTCGGC
>JAAERL010000027.1 GCA_024230435.1 Desulfobacteraceae bacterium | reverse complement strand
GTGGTACTTTATTATGAAACGGACTGAGTATGTTTTTACACATTTGTACGGAGAAATGTTATTAAGTATGTTTTTACACATTTGTACGGAGAAATGTTATTAAGTCTGTTTTTACACATTTGTACGGAGAAATGTTATTAAGTATGTTTTTACACATTTGTACTGAAGTCCTTCATATAAGCTGTTTTACACAATTATCTGATCGATGATGGTATCGCACCTTTTACACAACTGTCTTGATTTAGATCAAAAGGCCAAAAGCATTGTCATTGCAGACTAAAAGTTCAGTTATTGCCAACTAAATATCAGCATAACCCAACTCATGCATGACTTGTTCTCGGATCGGAGCTGCCGCATAGACATAGATAAATACGAGCGATACGATACTTTGCCTCCGTCGACGTGCTCCTATCCTCACGACACGAGAGACGGGTCTCGGCCACCTTGCCCTCCACCATGCACCCCCTCTGCCGCCGAGGGAGAGCGATCCGCCCGGACCCCGCACGCCCGACCCCTCTCTCGTCTGCACTTTTCCAGATTTTTGCGGATTCAGCCTCTTTGGAGGCCTTTTGGAGGGTGCGCCGATGCAAGAAATGGAGAGAGGGCGCGAATCCGCTGCTACTGGTCCAATTTTTGACGAATTCCGACGAGTAGAAATTTTCCACACCCGCACGACCCCATGGGATTGCGATTCACATG
>JAAERL010000026.1 GCA_024230435.1 Desulfobacteraceae bacterium | reverse complement strand
TATCTGGTGTCGGTGAAAACCATCAAAATGCATATGTGTAGCATGTAATTCAGACTACAAGCTACTGGGCATGGTCCATGATGGTCCATGCCGCAATCCACTGACCAAATGATGGCTTGGACGGCATTAATCTTTGGGCATTTGCAGTGTCCCATACAGTATGGCTGTATGATTATTTTCCCAACAAGAACCTTGGATGGCAGTTGCCAATGGAAGTCTTCAGGAACACCAAAAGTGACCACAGGGAGCTCCTACAAATACATGTTTGGGGCTGCCCTGTCTTAATTTTGGATGCAAAGCTCCAAAACGGTCACAAAATACCAAAATTCAACCGGCGTGCTCAAATTGGTCAGTTTTTAGGCTTTTCAGATGAGCACTCTAGCCGTTAGCCGTTTTTTTGGTACTCAATCGATTCCGGACTCAAAATTCTCAAAATTGAGTCCACCCGAAATCAGCACGCGCGAATCAGCACGCGCGCACGCGCACATCTGGTATGTATGTTTTTTTGGTATTGTACTCAATCGATTCCGGACTCAAAATTGAGTCCACCCGAAATAATCGTGACGGGCCCAAGAAGGAGGAAAAGACAAACACACCTCACAGGCTCGGCTTCGCCTCGGAGACTCGGCTGCGCCTTGTGGCGCAATGGAGGGCGAGCAAGCTTTCGGAAAACGGGGGAC
>JAAERL010000025.1 GCA_024230435.1 Desulfobacteraceae bacterium | reverse complement strand
TGGCCCAATCTAAAAAATCTTCAACTATGACGGACACTCTAACGGTCATATCTTTCCTACTACGCGGCCAATGAAGGCGTGAGTGGCGTTTTCGAAAGCTCTCATCGAGCTCTATCGAATAGACGTATAATCAGCATGATTTGACGACTTTTAATCAATCGATCTGGTCAAAAACGGGTCTAGAAAGTGACCAGCAGCTCGAAACCCGGCTTCGCAGCCAGATTTTCACATCAGAAATTTATCAAAATACAAAATACGATATGACCACTATTCGAAAGCTCTTTTTAAGCTCTATCGATTAGTACAAACTTGACACACCAAAATGTATATACGGTGCTCGGCCTCCCTGCGGTCTCCCACTGATTTTTTCTTTTTATCAGCCTCATCATGATGGGTTGATTGGCGAAGATATCAAAAAGCGACCATCGACCATTTCAATAATTTTTTATGCTGTAAGATCCATGACAGTTGGTACGAGCGCATCCATTATCGCAAAAGACACTCCAGGATGATCAATGTGATCATCAACTGGCCTCGGCTGATGTGATGATATTAGTTGTGACGGTGGCGGTGGATTATATTAGTTGTGGCGGTGTGGTGGAGGAGACTAATTCATCATCAACACCACCGCCGCCGCAACAACTGCAGCAAGAGAAAAAGATTTGCAGGGCCGACTACTGGACACGAAGAAGGAACCGATCTTA
>JAAERL010000024.1 GCA_024230435.1 Desulfobacteraceae bacterium | reverse complement strand
GTACAGATGATTAACTCTTTGTACCCAACCGCAACACACTGCAACAAAACTCGCAACACGAAATGTGAATTCGGTTTTCATCAAAATAATTTCCACAAAATTGGTGTCGGGGGCCATAAAGTGGGCAAAACACACATTTTAAAATAAATCAATAATATATTTGATTTTATTTACGTCTTTTTTGTCAACAAACTCCCCAATTTTCCCGATAAAATATACAGACTTGATCGCATCTCAAAAAACATCAGACCGTTGAGCAAACCATGGCGCTACATCGATCCTGCCATCGCGGCGTCGAAACGACTATTGCACGCAACGACGCCAAGATGCAATGGCCCAACGGCCCTCGACCGTCAACGCGGTCAAAAAATATATCGCCGAATGTCCCGCGTTCGCCATCGTCCAGCGAGAAATGGTCCCTGCATAAACGCGCGACGCGCCGCCCGTCTCTCCTTAGATTCTCCGTGGCCTTGCCTGTTTCGAGACAAATGTTGACATATTTGGGATATCCTTGTCAAGTCGCTGATTCGGATGCACCAAGGGAAAGCGCGTGAGGCACCACAACATGATATTGTTTTTACCAGGCACAGAGTGGG
>JAAERL010000023.1 GCA_024230435.1 Desulfobacteraceae bacterium | reverse complement strand
GTCTACAATTTGTAAGTTTACTTGGAAAATTGATTTTTTATAAAAAAGAGAGTTTACATGTACTTATGTTAGACACCATTGCCAAATGAAATGTTGGTATCAACTAGTGGTCACTTAGAGGCTTCATCCAAAAGAAGGTCTGAGTTCAATGCATCTGATACCCATTTTTTATATGTGGATACTTTGGGATTGATTAAATTCACAATTTTTAAATTCTTAGGATTTAGATGCTTTGAACTTAACAAAGGCGGCAAGGGTATATCCTCCAATTCTCACGAAACAAATTTTGAAGGCGCCAAATGATGATATTCATATTGGCCAAACATACCATTCATTTAGTCTCATCGCATAAAATGAAATAATGGTAAGAGTGAGAGTTGCAACATTTTATTTTTCATGGACCTCAAAGATTGCAAGGATGAATTATGTCTTCCTGTGGTGACAATGTCTTTCAATACGTCTCACATTCACTTTAGCAATTGACCACAGATTGTGTACAGCTATATAGACATTGGTGCATCATTCGACTAAGGTGTATGGAACTACTATTGTATTTTTTGTCTTAAACAAGTTTGATTTTTATGCACTAGTTCTAACAGGAAGAAATCACACTTGCCCACTTCTTGAAACTAATTTACAGGTAATACTGATCAGTATTAGGTAATTAGGTAAGTATATTCCAAGGTGAATTGAAGTAAAGAGCAAGAGGTACAACTCTTCTTATTGTGGCCCTCTAAAATGGTAAGGATGAAATATGGTGTCCCGCAGAGGCAACATGTTTAAATGCATCTCACATGTAGTTTAGACAATAACTACAGGTTTTGTACAGCTGCATAGACATTGGTGCATGATTCGACAAGGTGTGTAGAAATACTGTTTTATAGTTCAATTAGCTTTTGACTTTCACATAGTTCTAACAAGAAGAAACCGCACTTGTCTTCTTCTTGAAATCAATTTACAGCTACAGGTTTGTATCAGGTAAGTTAAAAATGATATTGTCGATACTAGGTGGAATTGCCAAAAAAGGCACTTATGGCAACTAGGTAAGTTGGTCGCAAGTTCTGTTTGCACTTTATTACTAAAGAATTGACACTGCCAAATATGAGTACATACCAAATATTATGCTTATATTACTTAACTTCTCTCCTATTGTACTGTTCCTTGGTATGGAAAAAGGAGGTTGACCATCTGCTCAAGTTATTATACAGTAACTTGTTGAGAAAATATGGAACTATAAGCAAAAATGTGGCCGGAAAGGAAGAATTGGGAGATGAAAAATGTGGACAGATGGATATGGATGGTAAATGAATAGGAAGGACTATTGGAGGCAGAAGGAGTGGTGCTGGATAAAACATCAACGCCGCCACTCTTGTTAACAGAGTAACATTGCAGTTGCAAATTTTAAATGATAAACCAACATTATTCCTCTAAAAATAATTGTCGACAATGCATTGAGTTAATTATTTTGTAGTAGCATTGATTATTGTCCCGGATGTGTGATATTATATAACTTGAGGTAGTTAAAAATATTGAAGGGGTGATTAAATGGAAACATGGAAGCGATTAATTTATTTGATGATGTGGTGTGGTGAATTTATGGGGCTTGCGGGAAAGTTTGAAACCTAGTAGCTGTTTTGAAGCATTTTTAGCTCTAACAGCTCTGTTTTTAGACGTGGGGGTGTTGGGATACACTTTCAAACAAGTTTTAAACATGACGAACTTGTTCGAACTTTGACAAATTTTGACGAACTAATACGAACTATACGAACTTTAGACGAACTTTGACGAACTCAAAGCGAACTAAAAACGAACTAAAAATGAACTTATGACCAGTACCAACCTCGTAGAATTCTACATGAAGAATTGAGTCGTACTTGAGACGAACTCTAAAAAACTTTCCGAACTTTTTGGCGACGAACTTTCACGAACTTTCCCGGAGCTCAATAAAAAACCCAAAAACCATCAACGAGTGCTCAGGAGATGTGCTCTATTTACATGAACAATGAATCAAAGAGCATAAAAATTTGATAGACACGTAGCATGAATTAACTATTATTAGAGTTTGCATGAGATTGAGCGGTTTTGATTGATCTAGTACTTGATTTTGCCCACGAACTTTAGGCGAACTTTTGCGTTTTTGCAAATCACCTTGACGAACTGTGACGAACTTTCGTGTTTAATTCAATAAGTTTGCCCTAAACCACGCGAACTCTAATAGTATTAAAGGTTATTTATGAGCCTGTATAATTTGTATTGTCATCAGCTTACATTAACATTGATTAATCAACGCGTAAACTACGCAAACTTTGGCGTTTTTGCAAACTTTCCGATTTTCGGTCGAAAGGTTTTTTTAGTTCGTCTAAAGTTCGTCTGGAGTTCGTCTAAAGTTCGTCTAGAGTTCGTCTAGTTGGTTGAAGTTCACATGAAGTTTGTGCCAATATTTATTATCTAGTGAGCTTCCCACCCCCCCTCTTTCATAATCGATCAAGCTAAAAAAGGCTAAAAAGTGCTCTTTTAACTTTTAACTGTGCCAATCTCTAATTTCATGCATACGACTCAGATCCCTGGTTATTATTGGGTTCAAAACCACCAAGATTAAAAATAAAAATATATGTTCTAAAATAAAAAATAGAAATAATTCT
>JAAERL010000022.1 GCA_024230435.1 Desulfobacteraceae bacterium | reverse complement strand
GCCGTTCGTGAAAATAGGGCCCTCCATATGCAAAAATTTAGGGTTATTCGCCAAAATTTTCCAAAAGGGCAATATGTCGCATATGGAGGCTTATCCATAAACGGTATTTCACAAATGGAGGCCACTCCATATGCGATATTTGCAAATAGAGTTCCCGTTTGCGGTAAACTATCTTCTACCTTTTTGTCCGAGCGGTACTAAAACAGTATAAAACTTTCCCGCTTCCTCCCAGGTGGATGTAAGCACTAAGAAAGGTAGCTAGTCTCTCTTTCAATTTGGATGGAGTTCCGGATTATGATTATTTACTCTACAATAATTCACATTGTAAACTAGTCATGCACTCCAGTCATGCACTTCAGTCATGCACCTCAAACTTCAGTCATGCACTTTAGTCATGCACTTGCTTAATTCCGTTACAGCATTTTCTAGATTTGATCTTGATAGAATACAGGATTGCCAATCTATACATTGGAATAGTATTTAAAGGAGTCGATCATTCAATCTGGGACTATTTACGGACAAATTTATATTTCAGACACTTTGCAGAAAAGTTTGACCCTTATCCAGACGAAGCATTCCAAACATAATCTCAGGCTAAGCTCTCAATCTGTGTCACAATGCGTGGACACACAATTAGAGTGGCCCAGAAGGCATCAAGAATGCCTTAGAACACGTGAAAGACGTATAATTTTTGTATCTAGGCCTTAGATATCCGCTGAGAACATCTTGGAAGCAAATTCTAATCTCAG
>JAAERL010000021.1 GCA_024230435.1 Desulfobacteraceae bacterium | reverse complement strand
CTTCCTTCGAAATTCTATAATGCATTATGCCATTGTGCTTAGGCGATTTGCAGTTAAATAATATACCATCTTCCATGTCTTCTTTCAAGTCTTGTGTGTTATGCTAAAGGTGCGAATACTTTAAGTATGCAAACTTTGGCATGCCTTGAAGACGAAAAAAAATCTAAGCCCAATATGGTATCTGTTAAGATGCTATATTTTTTCCGCCAATCGCCATAGTGGGAACTTATTTAGTTAAAAAGTGAAAAATTTCTCAACTTGCGAATAGCTGTCTTCAACTTGTTGTTTAAAATTTTTACGTCCGTTTTTAAAAGTCTCCACCCAGTTTTCAATGGCTTTACGCCCTTCTGCAGGCAGCCAATTTGCTTGTTCCAACACTGTTTTTGCAATGTTTTCGAACTGGTCCTGAACCAAAGTCATTGCATTAAAGGTGTTGTTGAAAGAGGTTTGGTTGAAATCCAACATTTGTTTGAGCAATATTTTTTGATCCATAAATATCTCTCCTTTAACATTAATTATAATAGTGAACGTTATACGGTTTGAGCTTGGCTAATGGCCGGTTAAGGTTTTTTAGTTTCAAGCGGAGCTGTTATTTTGGGGCCAACCGGAGCGGGTCTTTTAGTTTCAAGAGGAGCTGTTATTTTGGGGCCAACCGGAGCGGGTCTTTTAGTTTCAAGAGGAGCTGTTATTTTGGATTGAGCCGGTGCAGCCTTTTTAGTTTTTATCACTTTAGCTTTTCGTAGTTTTTTTTCTGGTGCTGTTTTTTTTGCTTTTTCCGGTGCTGTTTTTTTTATATCAAATTGCTTTTCAATGGTGACGTATCCATCTTCTAAATAGGATTTAAGGCGTTTGTGCTCTTTTTGACAAGCATTTATCCAGTTTAGAACTGCATGGCGCCCATGCTCGGGGATCCATATTGTCTGACCCAACATGATATCCATAGTTGAAGCGGTTTGCTTTTGTAAGGTGGTTAAAACATCATACCATCTGAACAATGAATTCTTTTGAAAATCGAATACCTTTTTCGTGACCTGATTGGTATCTAACATCATTTACCTCCTAAATAATAGTTTCATATCTCCCATTTTCTTTTCCTAATTAATAAAATATCTATCATTTTCCCTTCGACTTTTTTCACGCCTGCATATCCATCCTATCATGGATATATAGGCATACCCTTTACTTGTTCTTTGGCGGCGATTGTTTTTACGGCGTTCTGTAAAATTATGTTCCTGATATGGATCTTGGCTTGATTCTGAAATAAGCGCCTTTTGATTTTTTCTCATGCAACACCCCATCTTGTTACATAAAATATTGTAATATCAGGAAGTAAATGATAAATAGTAATGGAAATTTTGGAAAATGATTGTTGGCGCCACAGGTAAGACAATATTAGAATAACAGGCTAATAGCCGATTTCAGTTATTTCATGAATTTGAAGGGGAAATCGAAAAGCAGCAACCAACATAAATCATAACTTATCAGCTTACTCTTTACGGATGCAAGCGATAAAATTAATTCATACAGTTGCGTGTATCATCTTTTGAAATCAATTTCAAAAGAAAATATTAGAAAATACTAACTAAATTTTGTTCCAGGTGCAGATCTTCATCTATAAAAACTTAAGAACTCATCGTTTGTAAGGGATGCTGCAAGTGCTTCTATAACGCTATGGATATAAGATCCGGGGCTCGCAGAAGGGAAAAATACCACTCGATGTTTAAGTTTTTCCGTCACTATGTGTAACAATGTCGTGTAACTCATGATGTTATAATAGCACAAATCTTAATAGGTAAATTTTTAGATCTTATAAATTCAGGTGGTTAGCAAAAAAACTTGGGCATCGGGCGCCAATCTATTTCCGGGGTAAAGGTTTTCTGAACTTTGCTTTATTTTTCAAAACTTCATTTTCAACACTTTGTTGTTGCAGTACTTGAGCTGCATGTACATACCGTTGAGACATAAGGTAGGTTTTGTGTCTTAACCAGATTCTAATTCTCTCAATATCATCGCCGCGCATTGCCCGAAGCGTTGCGCCAGTGTGGCGTAATAAATGGGGGCCGGATTTTCGTTTTATAAAACCTGCTCGCGCTATGGCATTGGATACGATTTCATATACCTGTTTACGATTGAGTTGCTTTCCGGATGTCGCTAAAAATAACCAATCCAGTGTTTGCGCATTTTTGTAATGCGTTCTCATAGAATACCACGTTTCAAACTGTTCAATGATGCTATCGGGAACTGGCACAAAAATCTCTCCCCCACCCTTTTGCTTTGTCCATATCTGTTTTGAATCCAATCTGACATTTATCATTTTTATATTGATCATTTCAGATACCCTCAAGCCTGTTTCGACCAAAAGAGATAAAATGAGCAAATTGCGATCTACAACCTTTTGACTGGCATTCTCGGCTTCCAGCCGATACATCTGTTCTAGTTCCTCTATCGTGAGAAAATCAAATACGGCCATATTCGTTTTTGGCCGTTCAATAAGTGCTGCAATATTGTCGAGTATTATTTCATTTTCGACTAAGTAATCAAAATAGCTTCGGTAAATATTTATTAACGTAATTTTAGTGGAACTAGCTATATTTAAATTGTTTAAGTATTTTTTAAGATGTGATTTATGTATTTTTTCAGGATTAGTTATTTTTAAAGCATCACAAAATGATTTGAACCTTAAAAGTTCAATTTTGCGATTAGATGCATTTACAGGGCTTATTTTTCCAATTGACGTTTTATATTTTATATAAGACTCAATTGAGTCAATAATTGATATATTGTTCTTAGGTGCGGAACTCATAAAGTTAACCCTTGCATTATTAATTATTGTTAAATAATTTTAATTTATTACTATAGAATAATTATTTATCAAAAATAGTATAAAAAGACAAATAATCCTCTTGCAAAAATACTATTTTCTTAAATTTTAATTTAAACTTTACTTTTAGATATTTTTATCTTAATATCTGACACTAATATAAATTATCGTAGTAGTGCATTTTTAAATATAAAATACGACAATACTTATAATGCCAGGACGCGTCTATCAAAGGATTCAAAGTATCAAGTTCTCAATAAAGCAACTGACGATCTTACTGTAGAACCCGACAATATATATTATATTGTCGGGTTTTTAGGCCTCGTTTTTTGGCTGCATAGATTTTATCGAATGAAGTTATTAAAATTTTTTATATTATGGTGTTTTTTAATACTATCGTACAGTATGACTTACTGGTATTTAACCAAATTTAGAAAGCAAATATAATTACAATGCAATTTTATCCCTAATTATTGAAAATAAGATATTTTTGGTATACTTTGCAGTATATGCCGGATATAAAAAAATAAAACGATAAATACAAAATATGTACAGTATTGTTCAAGGAATGATAAGATGCCTAATTATATGAATAATAATGAAAATCGCGCTAAACTACAGGTTAAAGCACGCAAAAAGCAATATGAGGTCGGCGAATCCGGAAGAAAGGCTGTAACCCTGGATAAACGCCAACTAAAGGAATTAAAGAAAATATCTGTCGAATTTGAAATGCCGGATAAAGATATACTAAAATTGGCGGTTGATGTTCTGATTCACAAATATCAGAGGTTATCAACCAATGAATTAGATGAATTTGGTATTAAAGTTCTATTTGACTAAATTTTATCTTTAAAAATAATTCTTGTGGAATTTGCAACTGCTAACAAAGCAGTTCCTACATCTGCAAATACAGCCTCCCACATTGTTGCGATACCTATCACTCCTAATGTGAGGAAAATAGCTTTCACAACGAATGCCAAAATGATGTTTTGCCATACAGTTCGCCTGGTAAGTTTTGCAATGGACAGGGCTTCAGCCACTTTCAACGGTGAATCAGTCATTAGAACCACATCGGCAGTTTCAATTGCAGCGTCACTTCCCAGGGCTCCCATCGCTATCCCGACATCGGCTCTTGCGATGACAGGAGCATCATTTACCCCGTCTCCGACATAGGCGATTTTACCCTTTTCGCTCAGATTTTCAAACAGGGCAACTTTATCCTCCGGGAATAATTCCGCATGGTAGCTGTCCAAATCAAGCAGATTCGCAACTGCTTTGGCGGTGCATTTATTGTCGCCGGTCAGCATGGACACGTGATCAATTCCATGATCTCTAAGAGCTTTCATGGCTTTTTTTGCATCCGGTTTTAGCTCATCACCCATTTGAATATAACCTGCATATTTGTTGTTTACGGCAACATGGGCGACAGTGGAATCAAGAATACATTTATGATGTTCGATGGATTTTAAATGTAAAAATTTATCGTTACCGACAAGGATTGAATAATCACCATAACGAGCTGTAACCCCCTTGCCGGAAAAATCAGTATGCTCGGATATTTTTGAAATATCAAGACAACCGCCTTTTTGTGTAAATGCATTTGATATCGATACGGCAATTGGATGATTTGACTGTATTTCGGCAGCTGCGGCAAATTCCATCACTTCGTCTTTAGAAAAACCATTTAGATTAACAACTTCTTTAACTTTAAATATTCCTTTTGTGAGAGTACCGGTTTTATCAAAAACAACTTTTTTTACGGCTGACAAAGCATCAATAAAATGCGACCCTTTAACCAGAACGCCCTTTCTTGAGGCAAGGCCAATTCCTCCAAAATAGCCTAATGGTATGCTAATTACCAAAGCACAAGGGCAAGATATAACAAGCATCACAAGTGCTCTGTAAATCCAGATTTGAAAAGACGAGCCGGTGATAACCGGGATAATAAAAGCAATGCATGCTGCAAGCAGCACCACAACCGGAGTATAGTAACGGGCAAATGATGAAATGAAGTTTTCGGTTTTTGTTTTTCTTGCGGTAGCGTTTTCGACCAGTTCCATGATTTTGGCAATAGATGATTCGTTGAACTTGCGGGTTACTTGTATTGTTAAGGCCCCGGTCTTACATATCTGGCCAGCCATAACCAAATCGCCCGGCTTTGCCAGAACAGGAACAGATTCACCGGTAAGTGCTGAAGAGTCAATTTGGGAATTACCCTCGAGTATTTTACCGTCCAGGGGAATTTTTTCACCAGGCCTTACCATGATCAATTCCCCTATATTAATGAATTTTGGTTCGGCCTGCTTAATTCCATTTCTTGTTAGAAGGAAAGCCTTATTCGGCATGGTTTCTAAAAGAGCGTGAATTGACCTGCGTGAGCGTGAAACTGCAAGCTCTTGCAATAATTCGCCGGTTTTATAAAAAATCATCACGGCAACCGCCTCGGTGTAGGCATTGATACCGATTGCTCCACAGGTAGCTATTAGCATCAGGACATTCTCATCAAAAAAGATTCCTTTTTTGATGGTGTGTACCGCTGCCCGAATGACATTGGCGCCGGCTAAAAGGTAAGCCGTCAGAGCCAAAACAATGTCCAGATGTGTAAAAGACCGATTATGGATCCATTCTTCAAAAACCAGCAACACGGCAAAAAGCAGGGAGGCAACAGAAAGAAGCACTATTTGTTTTTTTAACAAATATTTGGTTGGTGATTCATTGGCGGCTGCGGTGTTATCCATTTGGTTTTTGGGTATAAGCTTGATGTTTGGTTCGATATTTTTGGCCTTGTTAATAACCTGGTTCAAATCCGCCGCTTTTACATGGAGTGTCTGGTTTGCAAAATCAAGAGATACAAACTCAACACCGTCTATCTTACTGAGGCGATGTTCAATTTTTGCAGCACATTTGACACAGTTGATATTGCTTACATGGTATTTTTTTGTCGTAATTTTTTTCATTTTTTTTAAGATCAGGGGTTAGTCAGTTACCTTTTATATGATCTATGCCCGACTCCAACAGTTTTCGGATATGATCGTCATCCAAAGAATAATAAATCACCTTGCCATCTCTTCTATTTTTAACGATGCGTGACTGCTTTAAATTTTTTAGTTGATGAGAAACCGCCGGCTGTTTCATTCTGAGCAAAGCACATAGATCACAAACACACATTTCGGACTCACTTAAGGCCCATAGAATTGAAACCCTAGTGCTATCGCCAAAAAGTTTGAAAAAATCAGACAGCCGATCCAAGGTTCCCGGCGCAGGAAGTTTATTTTGAACAACAGAAACGATATCATGGTGAATACATTTTATTTCGCAAATATCATTTGATTTTATAGTTTTTTTTTCCGTCATACGCTCCCCTTCCATATTTTTATATGCACATATATTCATATATTGTTTGTATTAACTGTTGTCAAATTAAAAAATTGAATCAGAAAATTTCTAAAGTTTTTTTTAACTAGGACCGACATAAATCTTACAAGTATTTTTTAATAGCGGTATTGGCAAAATCAGCAGATAAAAAAATTAGCAAGTAATCATCTTATGGCTTTGATGGTAGATACTATACAGCGGTAATAGTATTAATACCGTGATTGCCGGGGACAATTTTTAACACCTGTCCCTGCAGAAAAGTTATTGCGCAAACACCTTGGTAATAAATCTGCCTTTTAAAAATCAAGAATAATAAAAAGGAAGTATCGTTATGAATTTAAACGAACATGCAATAGAAAGCCGATCAAATTGTGATTTATGTGATCAAACCAGGAATCAAGTCTCGAATAAATATAACGGTAACTGTTTTTGCCCTAATTGCTCCAATTGCATGGAGGATGTGCCGAATAACCTGGCAAAATCGGTTGAGCGCTTTTTGATTGGCAATGTTGTTTAGGCGATTTGTGTTAAATAATATACCCCCTTGCATCTCTTTTTTCCCGTCTTGTGTGTTAAGCTAAAAATAGCGAATACGTAAAGTATGCAAACTTTGGCATGCCTTGAAAACGAATCCAAATCCAAATCCGGCGCAATAACGTCTATACTGGCATTTTCCAAGACCCTAAGATGCTAATTTTTTTCCGCCAATCACCTAAACTGTCTGATTGTTCGTGGAAAAATCAAGTGCGGCAACAGGCCTTTTAAGCATACAAAGGCTTTTGCGCATTTTTACGTAAAATCGCATCTGTTTCCAGATCTGATCGTTTTCTCAATGTTTCAAACATACTGTTTTGCAAAGGATTTGGATTAACTTTCAAGAAGCAAAGATGGGGGCATGCCTACCGTTTATGCAGCTTGACGCAACGAACGAAAATGAATTGAACAAAAAAATAGGAAAGAATTATAATTTTCAAGCACTTGATCAGCGATTTGCGTTTTACACAAGATCACAATGCCTCCGGGCGCTGTCATCAAGCATAGCGGCAATCCCGCCTTTTTGATCAGGAGAATATCCAAAGCAATAGTTCCAGACCTGCTCATCTTCCATGCATAAATAAACTAACACATCCGGGCAAATCGACTTTATCTGTTCAACTAAAATCTTAAACATGTCCATTCGAAGCTTTTTGAAATATCTCATTTTACCATCCAAGCCCGGTATGAATTCTCCATACACAATATCCGATTCGGAAAAACGCTGTTTTACAACCTGCTGCAATGCGGGCATAAATCGAAAGGCCCCCAGGCTGATCCAAACCACATTGGATGGCGAGATATGGGTGAACAATTCTTTCACAACATTTTTGTATTCCTTCTCGCAACCCGGATAGATAAATATGGGGTCGAAATGGAATGCCAATGGGTATCCCCAGTCACTGCATTGTCTTGCAGCTCGAAACCTGGCATCCAGGGATGACGTAGCTCTTTCTTGTTTGCTGATAATTTGCGGTGTGTTCAGTGACCAGGAAAGAATCGTTTTACGGTTGTGAGGTAATAATTTAAGCTTTTTTATATTAACTGTTTTAGTCTTGAGCTCCAGAATTGCGTTCTGCTGTGAAGAGAATCTGTGAACCAGATCGGGAGTAAGATCTGAAAAGTTCTCCCACATAAGACTATCTGTAAATTCTCCCGTTCCTATTCTCACTATGCTATTTTTTTGAAAAATTTGCTCAAGCTCTAAAAATAAATCGTTATGGTTGATAAAATAGCGCAACACGGGAGGATGAAAATAGCTTTGCAGAATGCAATAAGAGCAATCCATGACACAATACGCCGCAAAGTGAAGGATTTGATATCCGCAACATAAATAATCCCGCGTTCCGGGGCATGGCTTGATAAACGCCCCCTTATTGTTTGATAACCATAAAATTTCCTTGCCCTTACGCCAGGGGTCATTGCTGGATTTAATAAGCTTGAATAGTATGCTTTTGTCTTCAAGCACTTGTGGCGTAAGCTCAAGTCTATCAGCTATTTCTGCAACACGTTGATGCCGTAAAAGTGGAGGGTCTGCGTAAAGGTGTTTTATTGACATGTATTCGGAGTTTGACTCAGCGTAGCAAGCGGGCCGCGATAGGCATGGCTAAAACTATTATAATAATTATTATTCCGGGAATGGTGAGTAGCGGATTATACCAATTTCCCCTATTGGCCGTTTTTTTCTTTAATTCAGCGATAAACCAATTTCCTAAAATAATGGCAGCAAATAAAACGCAGGCATATCCTATTAGATGGGATATTTTGGTCATGTCGTACCCATTGAAAGAAAACCGGTTCCAATGCACAAATAGCCAATTTGTCCAATCTGTGATCGGCCGATGCACTGATTCTTATTGATAATGATATTCAGTTTCACGTGAAACACAATCTATAGTGCTTTTTTATGTTTATAAGCACAATTTAAAGTCATAGTGAATAACTAAATTGAATAACCAGCCGGTTATAAATCCGATGCTATACCCGGCAATTTGAATTCCTTAGCCTATATTTGTCTGTTTGTATACAATTTTATAAAATGATGAGGTGAGAAAACCCCAAGGTCTTTAGCCTTGGGGATGAATCGCCTCTGTGCCTGGAACGTGTGGAGTATTCCAGGGTGACTATATATTCCAGTGTAACGTAGCTCTCAAAGAGCTTAGGCTAATCAACCGGGCTTAATAGTTACCTCTTCAAGCCCCTCGGTCTTTAGCCGAGGGGTTGTTGACCTTATTTAGTGGTTTTTGGACGGCCGCTCCGCTAATTGAACAAGTATAAGTCCAAAAAAATGGCCGCTTTGCCTGGACAAAAACAACCAGCCCAAATGGGATAAACATTTGGCGCAAACAATAACTTGCCACGCATATCCCGGAAACCATGTAAATTCAGCGGATGGCACACCATATTTCCGGCAACCGCGAACTATGGAAAAACATCCGATTTCAAATATTATCCCATTTGGATTTGCAAATGAATGCCGGTGTGATCCGTTAACATCAGCGCGTTCGGTTGGCTTGGCAAGCTCTTGGCCACACTGTTTGCATACGATCCAATTTTCTTCCTCTTCAGAAAGTAAGTCATCCTGAACCAGCGGCGCCTCATCCATCTTTGATTGAGGAATTTTTAACCGGTCTTTAGATTTTGCGGCCGGAAATTTTAACGTATGCGAGTAATTTAGCATCGCCTATTTATGTTAAGGGCATAAAGAAATTTCCCTTGATGCACTATTTCAGGACATCTTCCTTCCATTTAGGCTATATTTTTAGAGTGCTGCAAATTCCAAGCCCTTGGAAGAGGCGGGTAATGGCTGAATCCCATCCTTTAGTGTCATTGAACTGATGGACACTATAAGGATGCGCTATAAGAAATAAGGCGATTGGCGGAAAAGAATATATCATATTGCGTGAAACTTTTTTCGCCTTCAAGGTGCGCCAAAGTCTGCATACGTTACCTATTCGGACCTTTGACACAACCGTAAAAACGGTTCAGAATCAGAAAAAGATGAGCAAGATGTTATATTCTTTAGCAAAAATCGCCTAAACAGCTAACGGCTGTTTTCCTAAAAATCCACCCGTTCTTTAAGTTCTTTTCCGCATCTGAAAAAAGGCAGTTTTTTGGGCTTTACACTTACAGGCTCTCCTGTTTTAGGATTGCGCCCTACATACGATTTATACTCTTTGACAAAAATACTTCCGAGACCACGAATTTCCACTCTTTCACCCCGGGCGAGCGCGTCAGCCATAGTACCGAAAAAAATATCTACTATTTTTTCAGCTTCATAACGCGTAAAGCCATTATGGTTTTTGAGTGCATTTACTAAATCTGCTTTGTTCATTTATCCCCCCTAAAGCTAATTAATTAAAAATATTAAAGTTATTCCCCGGTTTTGTCAACTGGGAATATTACACTTTCAAGCGATAAAAACGCTTCAGAACAAAACGATCTCCCTTTTCATTTGATGCCAGGGTCATAGTCATTATCGGAACATTTTGTCAAAAATTTAACTCAGTTGGAGAAAAAACTTATAGTTTAAAAAGACAAGGGGATTAGCGCTTAGCTAACCCCCTGGTATTATTGGTGCCTGGAGCCAGAATCGAACTGGCACGGTATTAAATACCGAGGGATTTTAAGTCCCTTGCGTCTACCTATTCCGCCATCCAGGCAAAACTATATCAATGCCTATTTTTAAAATTCAGCCGAAACGCTTTTCATTCAGCCAGTGAATGGTCTTTTTACCTGCATCATTAGCAGTTTGTCAAGATATGACTATAAATAATTTTAATAATTTTTCATTTTTCCAGCTTTCTTGATACGCAGGTTCCATTATGGTAATCAAAGTGACTATTTTGTATACTCGTTTTGTTTATGATCGCGCCTTTATTTTAAAATTTTTATAAAAATCAAGTGATTTTAAGAAGGCACGATTCTTGAAAGAAATATGGGAGGCCATTGTATACGTGTTTGTATTGGGGAGCGCAAACAACGTTGTATCCATTCAAAAAAGACGAGTACGTCAAATTGCATTAGCTGGTTATAGCTCTAAAGGATGGATATGCTATTATTTTATTAAAATTGGAGGAACATATGCGTAACGGTTTAATGGTATTGATTGTTTTGATTATTGGGAGCGGAATTTGTTATGCTGACACAATTGACCTGGAACTATCTGCGGGCCAGCACACTCTTTATGGTGATGTTGGTGTTCGAAAACCCACAAACAACGGATATATGAAACTTGGGTTATCAGGTCTTTATAGTGAAAGCGATGACACGAAATTTAAATGGGCAAATCTTGGATTGTTCGTTGGCAACGATAATTTCGGGCAAGGTTTTGGTACCGAGGTCGGACTTAAAAGCATTTATGGTACCGCCGAGGATGGCCATCGCTCAGGTGATATCGCTGCAGTAGCTTTTGCGGGAAAATTAAGTTATGTATTTCCCAAAAGAATTATGCCCATTCCATTGGAGATTTTCGGTGGAATGGCCTACAGTCCTGATCCGTTGACTTTTGAGGATGCTGATAATTATACCGAGCTTAATATGGGGGTAGGATTGCGAGTGTTGCCAAACGCATCTGTCAGATTAAGCTACAATGCATATGATGTTGGAATGGACAGCGAGTCCGGCAAATGGGATTTGGATGAAAGCATGGTAAGGCTTGGTCTTACTATGAGCTTTTAGACTCTGTACCTGCGAAAAAGATAATTATCTCAAAAGATATGTGTTTACCCTGATTTTAGAGCCTGTTTTTCAACAGGCTCTAAAATCGGCTCAAGTATCCTTTCCGAAATCCTTCCTGATTAGCGCTTTTCGATGAAACGAACTTTGATCAAATCCCAAAACAGGCTTTAAGGCGATTTGCAGTTAAATAATATACCATCTTGCATGTCTTTTTTCCGCCAACCGCCTAATTGACCAGATCGAGAACTTTGTTCACCAGTTTTTCAATTCCAACAGCCACATCTTTTATTCCAGGACCGAGCATGTATGCAGGGGTGGTAACAATCTTATTTGAGCTGTCTTCTATGATATCAGCCACTTTACACGACAGATGTTTGCCCCCCATTGTCTCGATAGCTGCAGCCGTACCCGTGTCAATGCCAATCGTGACCTCCGGATGAACATCAGCAAGGGCCTTGGTAACCATCGCCGGAGAAATACAAATAGCGCCGATGGGTTTTTTTGCCTTGAGCATTTCCGCCAAAATTCGTTTCACCTGACTATGCACTTCGCATTCAGGCCCCTTCAAGGCAAAATCACTGAGATTTTTTGCAGCCCCGAATCCGCCCGGTATGATAATGGCGTCCATATCATTTGCACCAAGGGTCTTTAAATCTAAAACATTGCCTCTGGCGATTCTGGCTGATTCAATGAGCACGTTACGTTTTTCATCCATAACTTCCTGAGTCATGTGGTTGATCACATGCAACTGGTTCATATCCGGCGCAGTGCAAATCACCTCTGCGCCTACTTTATCAAGAAAAAGCAATGTTAGTACGGATTCATGGATTTCAGTGCCGTCAAACACTCCGCAGCCTGATAATAACACACCGACTTTTTTACTCATACATCCTCTCCTTCTTATAAACGCTAAACATTGAAATCACAAATTAATCCTTACCTTTTCAGCACATGTTCGTCCAAGGCAAAACAGGTAAAGCTGCCTTTGAAAATCACCTGACCGGACTTGATAACAGAAACTTCAACCCAATATTTTTGTCCCTGCGTTTTTTTAACCTGGGCTTGGGCTATAACTGTATCGTCCTGGCAAGCCGGTTTTAAAAATTTTACGTCCGCAGAGCCCAAAACAACATTGGGATGATTGACCGCCAGCATGGCTGCGTAGTCCGCTAATCCGAAAATAAATCCGCCATGCACCAAACCTGTGGCGTCTGCAACCATTTCCCGGGTTAATTCCATTTCAACATGACATTTGCCATGTTCTAACAAAATTGGCCTTCCGCATAATGTTTGATCAATTTGCTGGTGCGTTCTAATCTGCATAGCATACCCCTTATAAACGTGATAAAGAATTCGGCAACAATAGCATGCCAAAAAAAATCATGTTATTACATGTAAAATAAAGTGTATGTGAAACAAATTTTGGAAAAAAGCAAAAGATATTATGGGCAAAATGTAAACGGCGAGTTAAATCGGTTTGGCGGATCAATACTAAAATAGGAAAATAAAATGACGATATTAGAGGACAGGATTACCCGCGTGCGTCAGCACATCGCTGAAAAAAAAATTGATACGCTTTTGGTGCTTATTGAAGAAAATCGGCGGTATTTGAGCGGATTCAAAGGTGAAGATCATCAAATAGATGAATCTGCCGGAGCGCTGTTGATTTCGCAAGAAAATCTCATCCTGGCAACGGATTCCAGGTTTGAAACACAAGCAGCTCAAGAAGCTTCGTTGTTTGAAGTGGTTATATATAAAAAAGGTCTGGCTAAGGAGCTGCCTGCTCTTGTCCGGAAACTAAAAACGGCAAAACTTGGATTTGAAAGTTCCCGGGTTTCAGTCAGTCAGTATCGATCTTTTTTAAAAGAATTAAAGAACAATGATTCGCCGGTTGAATTAGAACCTTTAAATGAAATGGTCGAGTTGCTGAGAGTCGTAAAATCAGAAGATGAAATTTTAAAAATCCAAAAGGCCATTGATCTGGCCGAATCAATTTTTCAGCAAGTCGTCAGAAAACTTAAACCGGGTGTGACGGAAAAACAAATTGCCTGGTCCATGGAAGCCGGTATGCGCGAAGCCGGAGCTCAAGCCCTGTCTTTTCCAAGTATTATTGCCGCCGGTCCCAATAGCGCCTTGCCCCACGCCATTCCTTCAGATCGTCCAATACGTGAAGGCGAGCCCATCCTTTTTGACTGGGGAGCTAAAGTAAACGGTTACTGTTCAGATGCATCAAGGGTGATTATTATTGGTAAACCAGATGATACTTTCAAAAAAGCTTACTCTACTGTTCTGGAGGCTCAAAAAAGGGCGACTGACGCCATAAAGGACGGCGTCAGCGGAACTTATATCGATCGTATTGCCCGGGACTACATACACGAACAAGGATTTGCCGGGAAATTCGGCCATAACCTGGGCCACGGAACAGGCATGGCCGTTCATGAAGCGCCCCGGTTAAGCCCACAAAAAGACGACACCCTCAAAGCCGGAATGATCGTTACGGTCGAACCAGGTATCTACCTGCCTCAATGGGGAGGAATAAGACTTGAAAACCAGGTGCTGGTGACATCCGGCGGATTCAAAGTACTCAACAAATTAAAAGAGTCTTATTCAATCGAAGATTATGCCAACTAAAAAGAATGATATCAGTTGCGAAATGGACCTGCTTGTAGACCGGGATCTTAATTTTTTGATTGTGGAAAAAGGGTTGGGAAAAAACTGTGGGGGCTTATGCAACTGATTTGGCGTTTTATTCGCACTGTCTTAAATCTGAAAAAATCAATTGCAAACAAATGGCAGGTACGCAGGTTATCCTTTATATATAAGGATGTCTAATCCCCGGAAGATCTCCGGATAATTCGCTGTATGTCATTATTTTCCATTTTCGGCCGTTTTTTTAAATGTCATCATACTTTTAGGATGCTATTTGACACTTGGGTCAAGATTGGTTAGGTAGTGCCCATTCATAAATGGCTAATTTGCCCGATAGTTGCGTTGTGCTCAAAATTTTATACGTCTTGATTCCGGCCAAATTTACCTGTTTTCGAAAGGGTGTTAAGCAGCGTCTTTACATAAATGTCAATTCCATGGCCGGGTTGGCGTTTTCGATTCAAAATTAAATCCTTTATAAGGGAAGAGATATTTCATGGAAAAAAAGCTTGCGTTGCTGCCTGTGGGGCAGTGGTTAGGTGATCGTAAATCTTTAAAAAGTGATATCGAATCCATTCGCGCAGCGGTTTACAATCTCGCCGGCCCGGTGCATTTTGTAAACCATAATGGTCGGATAGGCATTTCCCATGAGGGAACAGCAGTGTTAGGCAGTGGTTTTGACGGGCAGCAAGACGGCTTGCCGTTAATCGGTTTTGCCCCGCCGTTGCATGCTTCTGATCTTGGAGATGAATCCTTTAAAAGGGACATGGGCATTCAATATGCTTATATTGTGGGAGCCATGGCCAATGGCATTAGCTCGGTGGAAATGGTTCGGGCGGCCGGACGCAACGGCATGATTGGTTTTTTTGGCGCCGGCGGATTGGCTCTTGATCAAGTGGCCCGTGCAATTGATCAGCTGCAAGCCGATGCCGATACCATGCCCATTGGGTTCAACCTGATTCACAGCCCCAATGATCCCCAATTGGAACAAGCAGTTGTGGATCTTTATTTAAAGCATCGCATTAAGCTGGTAAGCGCATCGGCTTATCTGAGGCTGACCGCGCCGCTGGTCCAATTTCGCGTCAAAGGCATTCGCCAATCCCAGGATGGACAGATTTATTGCCCGAACAAAGTTATTGCCAAGGTGTCCCGTATGGAAGTGGCCAGAAATTTTTTTGCGCCGCCTCCCCAAAACATTCTTGATCAATTGGTTGCACAAGGCAAAATCACTTCCCGGGAAGCGCAATTGGCGCGGCATATTCCCGTAGCCCAGGACATGACGGCCGAAGCCGATTCCGGCGGGCATACGGATAACCGCCCTGCCCTTGCCTTGCTGCCGACAATTCTATCGATAAAGGATGAAGCCATAAACACCTATGGGTATAAGATTCCCCTACGGGTCGGGCTGGCTGGCGGCATTGCCACTGCCGATGCCGCCGCCGGCGCTTTTTCCATGGGGGCCGCCTATATTTTAACCGGATCTATAAACCAATCCTGCGTAGAAGCCGATACGGCTCCAGTTATCCGTGAAATGCTGGGTCAGGCGCAACAGGCCGATGTGACCATGGCCCCTGCCGCTGATATGTTCGAGCTGGGAGCAAAAGTTCAGGTGCTCAAGCGCGGAACCATGTTTGCCATGAGAGGCGCAAAGCTCTACGAATTATACAGAACATATGACGAATTTGATCATATCCCGGAAAAGATACGCCATTTAGTGGAACGCGATATGCTCAAATCTTCATTTCAAAAGGCCTGGGAAAAAACCCGCTTGTTTTTTCAAGAGCGCGATCCTTCCCAAATCGCTCGCGCTGAAAAGGATTCCAAGCATAAAATGGCGCTGGTATTCCGTTCCTACCTGGGCTTGTCTTCCATTTGGGCAAAAACCGGAGTTCCCGAGCGCAAAATGGATTACCAGATTTGGTGCGGTCCCGCCATGGGAACGTTCAATGCCTGGACAAAGGGGTCTTTTCTCGAAAATGAAAAGGAACGCCGGGTAAACGTACTGGCCATGAATTTGCTTTATGGCGCGGCTTTTTTAACCAGGCTCCATTGGCTCAAAAGCCAAGGTATTTGCTTACCGCCGATTCATTTGCGCCCCTTAAGGCTTGAGCAAATCCGCGAATACCTAGGTAATGCGCCTGTATGACACAGGATTGTCAGGACGATTTGAGCTTTTCAAGAAATTCAATATATAAGGCGCTGACATTCAGTACACGATATGCTTGTAGAATTTTTTGCGGTGAATCCACGCCTTCAGCAACCGGTAAAAGCTGATCGGCATCTTTTTGCAAACAAATCAATTCGTCACCGGGTACCAATTTTAAGGGTTTTATGCTCAGACTGTATACAAACTGCTCATGGTTCAAAATCATAATACCTAAATGATAATGAAATGAATTTTTATGGGGCAAGGCGTACATGAGTGCTGGTGAAAAACTAAAAAGCCCCGTTGCTTTGAGCCAGGGTGTTATATCATTAAGTATGCGCCTGGCTTCGGGTATGGTGAATTTTAAAGAACCGACCAGCACTCCGCCCAAAAAAACATAAAAGGCGTCTTTGAGGCTCAATTGTCTTGCATAGCCGGATTGTAAACCGCCGAGCGGGTCGGGAGGCAGGAATTCGCGCACCCATCTTTTCCATTTGGACAGATTAAATTGCAGCTTAACTGATAAATCTCTGTTAGTGTAATAAAACATTTCTAAAAAGTTGTTCAGTTGTAATATTAATATGACAACTGAATTATCCTAAGTCAAGTGTTGCAAAATAAAAACTTATGGATTATTAAGTGCCCAATATAAGAAATTGTTTTGTGTCGAAATGAAAACTCAATATGCTCTGCATTTGTATTAACAGCATGATAACGGCATCACCTCTTTTACTTCGAATGGTAAAAATTGGCTGATGCCGTTCGTGCATACGGTAAAAATCAATAAAAATCAATGAAATCTACCCAAGAATTAATTCAAGAGCCGGTAGCCATTATCGGCATTGGTTGTATGTTTGCTCGTTCCAAGGATTTAAAATCCTTTACCCGCCTTCTTATGAGAGGCAAGAGCGGTATCACGAATCCACCGTCATCGCGGGCCGATCTAAAGGAATATCTTGATGCTGACCCTGAAAAACCGGATCATATTTGTAATAACCGGGGCGGATACTTACCGCCGGTATTATTTGATCCCACCGAATTCAGTATTCCTCCCAACGTTCTGGAAGCAACGGATACCTCCCAGCTTCTGGGATTGATGGCCGCTAAAAAAGCCCTCGAAGACGCCGGTTACGGCGGTGATAACGGTAAGGCTTTTGATCGCAGCAAAACAAGCATTATGCTGGGCATAACAGGTACCCAGGAACTGGTTATCCCTTTAGGCGCAAGGCTTGGGCACCCTATCTGGCGCCGGGCCCTTGATGAAGCGGGAGTTCCAAAAGAACAATCTGATACCGTAATAAAAAACATTTCAGACAGTTATGTCGGATGGCAGGAGAATTCCTTTCCCGGACTGTTAGGAAATGTTGTAGCGGGACGGATTGCCAACCGGCTGAATCTGGGGGGCACAAATTGTGTTGTAGATGCCGCCTGCGCCAGTTCCATGGGGGCAATTAACTCTGCATTGCTTGAACTTATAACCGGCCGCAGTGATATGGTAATCACTGGTGGTGTGGATACCATCAACGATGTGTTTATGCATATGTGTTTTTCCAAAACTCATATTCTTTCCCAAAACGGCGAGATCCAGCCGTTTTCCAAAAATGCGGACGGAACGCTGCTTGGAGAAGGCATTGGGCTGGTCGTGTTAAAACGGTTAGCGGATGCCGAAAAAAACGGCGATCGTATCTACGCCGTTATCAAAGGACTCGGTTCGGCAAGCGACGGAAAAACCCCCGGGATATATGCTCCCAGCTCAAAAGGACAGGCCAGTGCAATGAAAAAGGCCTACGCGCATGCGGGCATTTGCCCCTCCACCGTCAGGCTGATTGAGGCCCACGGCACAGGCACCCGCGTAGGCGATCAGGTTGAGTTTGAAGGGCTTTGCAGCGTATTTAACGACAGTTGCGCCTCCAAAAATCAATGCGCCCTGGGAACGGTAAAATCCAATATAGGCCACGCAAAAGCGGCGGCAGGAGCTGCAGGATTAATCAAAACAACCCTGGCCCTTTATCACAAAGTTATGCCGCCGACGCTTAATGCGCAGCCTGCGGACCCCAATCTGAATTTAGACAAGAGTCCCTTTTATCTAAATAATACTCTTCGCCCATGGGTTGCCGATGAGCAGCATCCTCGCCGGGCCGGTGTAAGTTCATTTGGTTTTGGAGGCAGCAATTTTCACGCGGTGGTTGAAGAATATCAAAATGTTAAGCAAGAACCAGCATGGGAAGGCGCTGTGGAAATCGCAGCCTTTTCATCCAATGATAAAGCCGGTTTGCTTAATGCTGTTCATAAATGGCGTAAATTAGCCGAAACCAAAACGGATTTTGAAGCGTTGAGCCGTCTTGCGGCGCAAACCCGCAAGGCTTATCAACCCGAGGATAACTGCCGGCTGGTGATGGTCTTGTCATCTGATGAACATATGGATTCCATCCTTTCCCGGTTCTCTGACGCGGATTCAATTGTAAATCAATCAAGCTGCGAACCGTTTCGCTCGGGCAGAGCCATCTATTATGGGCAAGGCGCTCAAAGCAGCGGGCTGGCATTCTTGTTTCCTGGACAGGGAAGTCAATATGTGGGCATGGGAAGGGACATGGTGTGCTGTTTCCCCGAAAGCCTCGAGGCGCTGAACCGGGCCCAGGCCATAATGAAAGAGCACATGCCGATAACCGACCAGATTTATCCGGGAACACTCAGCGATGGTCCGGAACAAGAAGCCCGTTTGCGCCAAACCGATGTCGCCCAACCGGCCATCGGCATTGCGAGTGTGGCAATGCTTAAGGCCTTGGAATTTTTTGGTTTGCAAGCCGATGCAACCTGTGGCCACAGCTATGGTGAACTGGTGGCCCTGTATGCTGCCGGATGGATCAGCCAGGCTGATCTTTGGACTATTTCCCAGGCTCGGGGCAAGTTGATCGCACAAGCATGTTCCAGCAAGAGAACGGATCCGGGAACCATGCTGGCCGTAAAGGCCCCGGTGGACATGCTGGAAAATTTTATTGAAAAAAGCGGCTGCCAGGTTTTACTGGCCAATCGCAACAGCTACCAGCAGGGAATTGTTTCCGGCTCGACACAAGCGATTCTGGAAATTGAAAAAGCCTGCCATGACCGGGGATGGAAAACCATACGGCTTCCTGTGGCGGCGGCTTTCCATAGCTCTTTTGTAGCCGATGCCCGCCAGCCCTTTAAAAAAGTGGTCGAAGCCGTGGCAATGAATCCCGGAAGCATAAAGGTAATGAGCAACACTTCCGGAGATTTTTATCCTTGCACAGACCACCAGGCCAAGGAAATATTATGCAAGCAACTGGCCGCCCCCGTTGATTTCCTATCCAATGTGGAGCAGTTATATCTGCACGGTTGCCGTACATTTGTTGAAATCGGCCCAAAAACCGTACTGACACATTTAGTAAGCGATATCTTGAAAGAAAAGCCCCACCATGCCATAGCCCTGGACCGTTCCTGGGGAAAAAACTACGGGCTCTATGATCTTGCATTGGCATTATCGGAATTGGCCGCCATTGGATACCCGGTACAACTTCAACGTTGGGAAAAAACACAGACTCAAGAACGCAAAGTAAAAATGGCCATTACGCTCAGCGGCGCTAATTATCGTAACCCAAAACCGGTAACCAAACAAAATGCCCGGAAAAAAAATGCTCCTATGCCGCCGGTGACGGTTAATTCAAAGGCGTCAATACAGAAAAAGGAACAATCGATAATCGCATCCCATGCAATTGGAACAATGGCTTTGAACTCTGTTTCTATCGATAGTGCATCCGAATTGAACAAGCCTGAAGCCGCGCAATCCACATTAACCCAAAAAGCGTTGCCCCATACAAGAACGCAACTTAATCAAAAAACGATGAAATCATCAGACAAAAAAACATTGGCCACTAGTATATCCGTTTTACAACAAGGGTTGGCTTCTTTACAGGCCCTTCAATCCCAAACCGCCCAGGCGCACCAGAAATTTCTTGAAGCCCAGTCGCAAGCGAGCAAAACCCTGCATCATCTTATTCAACATGCTCATCAGGGCTCAGGCTTAACAGATCAATTGGATTTGTCCGAAGAGCAATCGGCTCACCCTGCCCTTGCCGCTGTTGAACCTATGGCCGTGGAAAATGTGAAGGCGCCCTCTTACCCTGTCGAAGCTAAACCTGAAGAACCGGCAAAAAGGGCTCCTGAACCTTTTCGGCCCCGGCTTGCCGCTAAGGCGCAAGCTCAAGCGGGTACACCCCAATCCGGCGGGCAGGCCAATACCGAGGATATCCATCAGGCTGTGCTGGAGATTGTGAGTCAATTAACCGGCTATCCGTCCGATATGCTGAGCATGGAGATGGACATCGAGTCCGACCTTGGCATAGATTCCATCAAGCGGGTTGAAATTTTATCCGCCCTTGAGGAAAAAATGCCCCACTTGCCCAAAATTACGCCGGATCTTATGGGCAGTTTGAAAACCCTGGCGCAGATCAGCGATTATCTATCCAACGGTCACCCGTCAGGTTCAGGTTCAGGCTCTCAGGCGCAATCCGGCGGGCAGGCCAATACCGAAGATATCCATCAGGCTGTGCTGGAGATTGTGAGTCAATTAACCGGCTATCCGTCCGATATGCTGAGCATGGAGATGGACATCGAGTCCGACCTTGGCATTGATTCCATCAAGCGGGTTGAAATTTTATCCGCCCTTGAGGAAAAAATGCCCCACTTGCCCAAAATTACGCCGGATCTTATGGGCAGTTTGAAAACCCTGGCGCAGATCAGCGGCTACCTTGCAGGTTCAGGCAACCAACCTGGTACAGATACGGTTTCCGAACCGGAGGCGCTGCCGCAGCATGTTCAGCCATCCGATACCGTCTTACGCAGTATTGTGAAAGTCCGGTCCGCGCCCCTGCATGAGCACAAACAGTTGCAACCCTCAGATGATCATTTTATCGGTGTTACCCTTTCCGGCAAAGGATTGAGTGAAGCCATTGTCGCAGAGTTGACCAAGGCAAACCTTAGAGCCGGAATTGTGGCGTCATATAAAGATCTTGATAAATTAACTCATCTAACCGGGTTAATCCTTATCGCCCCTGTAACACCACAAGATGCGCTGTTATGGGCAAAGGCGGCCGAGCCTTTGTTAAAAGATGCGGTATCGCAAACAAAACCGGAACCCTTTTTCTCGTCTATTACTTTTTTTGACGGTGCGTTCGGGTTTAAAGGCGGTCCGGTTGCAGACCCCAGGCAGGGCGCTTTGACCGGCTTGATAAAAACCGCTGCCTTGGAATGGGAGGATATCAGTTGTATGGCATTAGATATTGATCCTGGCTGGCAGGATACAACCGCAATCGCCAATGCCGTGGTGTCTGAACTGATCCATATGTCACCGGAAACACCTGCTGAAATTGGTTTGACCGAAGGCAAACGCTGGACGTTGCATCAAGAACAGGCGGCTTTGCAGACAACCGGGGACATCACATTAGGCAAACACGATGTTGTCGTTGTAACCGGCGGTGCGCGGGGAGTCACCTCTGCCGCCGCCAGTTATCTGGCCTTGCAGACCGGCTGCCGCCTGGCTTTGTTGGGACGATCTGCAGCGCCAAGCGATGAACCTGAATGGCTCAATGCGTTGGAAGATCAAACTCAAATCAAAAAGGCTATTCTTGAAAATCATTTCG
The DNA here is from genome assembly GCA_024230435.1 of Desulfobacteraceae bacterium. GTDB lineage: Bacteria > Desulfobacterota > Desulfobacteria > Desulfobacterales > Desulfosarcinaceae > UBA2230. The sequence continues at coordinate 49,189 of JAAERL010000021.1, read as the reverse complement.
GTGGAAAAGTAGATTCTTTGAAACAAATCGATGAACGCTACCGGATTATTAAAGCCAATCGTGATACCGCCCGCTGCCTTGAAGCGCTTTCACGCGATAATATTCAAGCCGGTTATTATTCGGCGGATGTCCGTTGCGCAGAGGATCTTCAAACCGTATTCGGCAAAATCCGCAATGATTTAGGTCCTATTAAGGGACTGATCCACGGCGCAGGGGTGTTGGAAGATTGCCTGATTACCGAAAAACAACCCGAACAGCTGGAGCGTGTGCTAGATACGAAGGTCAAAGGGCTGGAAAATCTGTTATTTGCTGCAGCCGATGATCAATTGAATTACCTTGTCTTATTTTCATCCATCAGCGCCCGATTAGGAAACGCCGGGCAGGCTGACTACGCTATGGCAAATGAAATATTGAATAAAATGGCACGTGACCAAGCAGCCAAACGCCCTGAATGTAAAACCCTGGCTTTGAATTGGGGACCGTGGGACGGCGGAATGGTGACGTCCTCGCTGAAACTGAGTTTTACAAAACGCGGTGTGTCGTTGATACCCATTCAGGGCGGTTCACGCGCCATGGCCGAAGAAATGGCAAACACGGCTCCTGACGCTGACATTGAGGTCGTTTTAGGCGGTCCCGCTGTCCCGGATGTCAATGCCGGTTTCGATGAACAACCGGCCGGAACTGATAAATCGCTGACTGACCTGAATATAGCGGCAAAAAGGAACATTGATCTTGATCGTGTACCTATTTTAGAATCGCATCGATTGGATGGTCACCCTGTAGTGCCTTTTGCACTGATTGCCGAGTGGCTTGCCCATAGCGCCCTGCATGCCAATCCCGGGCTTGCCTTGCATGGAATGGACAATCTTCGTTTATGCAAGGGGATTGTTCTGGATTCCGGTGACAAAATGATACGCTTAATGGCTGGAAAAGCAAAACGTAACGGTCAAATTTATGAAGTTGACGTGGAAATCAGAAATGGCGTTATGGAAGGGCGCGAAGTAGTTCATTCAAGCGCCAGGGCCATTTTAACAGATCAATTGCCATCTGCTCCGGCCTTTATAGAAAATGGTCATTTCAAGAATAACGGAAGTGTTCCGTCCATCGATGACATTTACAACCGTATCCTGTTTCACGGTCAGGCCTTAAGGGGGATTAAAAAAATTATCAGATTGTCAAAAACCGGAATGACCGCCCAGGTGTCGGCAGCGCCCGGACCTGACCGCTGGATGAATGATCCTCTGCGCAGCCGCTGGATTGCCGATCCCCTTGTTTTGGATTGCGCTTTTCAAATGGCCATTATCTGGTGCCATGACAATCAAGGCAAGGTATCGCTGCCAAGCTATGCAGCTTCATACCGGCAGTACCGGGATCGGTTCCCGGAACAGGAAGTTTCGGCAATATTAGAGATAGTAAGCGTATCTGGGCACAAAATGGTTGGTGATTTTTCTTTCCTGGATGAACAAAAGAATGTGATAGCCCGCCTCGAAGGCTATGAAGCGATTATGAACGAAAACTTGGAAAAAGCGTTTGAAAATCAATCCTGAAAATTTTGAAATCCTCAGATTTTTACAGCTTTTTCGAACTTCAAATTCTGTTTATCATAGGTTCGCCGGATAAATGCTTCACGGCTTTCACCTTGACAAAACAGCAATATCACAGGCCGGATTTGGCAAAGTTAAATCCGGCCTGTAATCGTTTACCTTTAGGAAAATAAAATGGATATCACAACGTGCGCCCAAAAATGCAAGGATGCTTCAACCTCCATGGCGGCTTTGCCGGCAACTATCAAAAATCAGGCGCTTGAACATATCAAAGATGTATTGCTTAAAAATGGAAACCGGATTGCAAAACACAATACGGCTGATATTCAAAAAGCTAAAAAAGATCAACTGGACGCCCCCCTGATCAAGCGGTTAAAATTTGATAGTGATAAAATTGCCGAGTCCTGTGATGGTATTGACAGTCTCATTAAACTGCCCGATCCAGTGGGAGTTACCTTGAAAGCAACCCTTCTGGATAAAGGGCTTGAACTCTATAAGGTTAGCCGGCCCATCGGCGTTATCGGTGTGATTTTTGAATCCCGTCCGGACGCACTGGTCCAGATTGCCGCACTATGCTTGAAAAGCGGTAATGCCGTGTTGCTCAAAGGGGGCAGTGAGGCTGCCGGAACCAATCGCATTCTTGCCGATCTTATTCATGATGCAGGCGTTAGATCAGGATTGCCCGATGGCTGGCTGGTTTTGCTCGAAAGACGTGATCAAGTCACCCGTATGCTTGCGTTAAATGATTTTGTCGATTTGATTATCCCCAGAGGAAGCAATGCCTTTGTAAAGTTAATCATGGATAATACGCTAATTCCTGTGCTTGGTCACGCGGACGGCATTTGTCATATTTATGTGGATTCGAAGGCGGAGGCGGATATGGCATTACAAATCTGCACAGACAGCAAATGCCAGTATGTAGCGGTCTGCAATGCTGCGGAAACATTTTTAATTCATGAAAAAGTTGCGGCAAATTTTCTACCTCAATTGAAAAAACAAATGGATAAACATGGTGTAACGATCTATGGTTGTAAAAAAACTTGCGCCATCATTTCCTGTGACCAGGCTACACAGGCCCACTGGCAAACCGAATACCTTGATTATAAAGTTTCAGTCAAAGTAGTTGGCTCCCTTAAAAATGCAATTTCCCATATCAACCGGTATGGTTCGGGCCATACAGATGTTATCGTCACTGCTGATAAGCAAAGAGCCGTTCAATTCATGGATCACACAGATACAGCGAATGCATTCTGGAATTGCAGTTCAAGATTTGCAGACGGGTTTCGGTTTGGTCTTGGCGCGGAAGTTGGCATCAGTACAAATAAAATTCATGCCCGTGGACCTGTGGGCCTTGAGGGGCTGATGATCTATCAGTGGAGGTTAATTGGCAACGGCCACAAAGTTGCCGATTACAGCGGGCCTTGTGCAAGAGCCTATTTGCATACAGAATTAAACCTCTCATTTAAAGGGGATGCCTGATGCCACAGAATAAATTGAAAAAAGCCCGGCGCGTTGTCGTTAAACTTGGCAGTAACGTTATTACGGCGGTTAACAGCTTGAACCTTCAAGTAATCGAATCGATTTCGAATCAGATTTCCAGGCTGATGGACAGCGGTATTGAGGTCATTGTTGTTTCATCAGGAGCCATGGCGGCCGGATTGCGTAAAATGCAGATGAATAAAAGACCGGAGGAGATCCCAAAACGGCAGGCCATTGCAGCCATCGGCCAAAGCGGGTTAATGAATGCTTATGAAAAAAGCTTTGGCCTCCGGGACAAAAAAATTGCCCAAATTCTTTTGACAGGTGAGGATCTCAATGATCGCAAACGATATTTAAATGCTCGAAATACAATAAATATGCTGATGAATTGGCAGGTTGTCCCAATTATTAATGAGAACGACACAGTCATGGTTGAAGAAATTAAACTTGGGGACAATGATAACCTGGCCGCCATGATCACATTATTAATGGACGCTGATTTTTTACTTGTTCTTACAGATATCGACGGCCTGTACGATAAAGATCCAAGGAAGCATAAAGATGCAGTTTTAATAGAAAGAACAAATGCTTTTGAAAATAAAATAGAACAATTCGCCTCTGATATGCCAGGAGTGCTTGGCGCCGGCGGAATGCTGAGCAAAATACAGGCGGCAAAAAAAGTTACTTCGGCCGGTATCCCGATGATTGTCGCAAGAGGGGATATCTGTGATATCCTCTTGAAATTGTTTGATGGAATAAAAATCGGCACCTATTTTATTCCAAAAGCCGAGAAAATGGCCAGCCGGAAGTGCTGGATCGCATATACATTAGAACCCAAAGGGCGTCTGGTGATTGATGATGGAGCTGTCACAGCTTTGAAAAAAAATGGAAAAAGCTTGCTGCCCATCGGTATTTTAGATGTATTCGGCAATTTCGGGCAAGGTAGTGCCGTCAGTTTTGAAAGCGCAACCGGAATTTTGATCGGAAAGGGATTGGTTAACTTTTGTTCATCGGATATCAGTCTGATCAAAGGGTTAAAGTCAAGGCAGGTGGCATCCTGCCTTGGAGCAAATCATTATGATGAGGTCGTTCACAGGGATAACATGGTGCTGTTGTGATTTAGATTAGACATTTCTTGCGCCCGGCATAGTTGTACAGATCAAAAACCGGCCAAATACATCAATACAGCTTAACACCATATTTTTTTTTGATATTCAATAAACCCGGACTTGTGTTTAAGTGCATGAGAGATGAACGGCAGCCTTTTTCCATAAAACAGCGCTCTAAACTATCAAAAAGAACAATTTTATCCGGCCACCGGAAGGATTTTGCCGTTCTCTCGAATTGCCTCCATTTCGTTTTCGCTTGAGCATTTTTACCGAAAACATTTTTTTGCGCCGAATCGCAAATAAACATTGCGCAAACCAGCGGCCTGACTTTCCAGCAGCAACCGCCAGGCGTCAGGTATGTGCATTTTACCTGAGACCAAGGCTCTTTCAACGACTTGTAAACATCTTGTATTTGTGCTTTGCTTGAACAAAATAGATTGATCACGGCATCGGCCCAAAAGGTGATGATTCCGTCTTTGCTGCAACATGCGCTTAGGTTGTTCTGGTAGCAACTGCTCGTACAGTGATCGCTGAATTTGCCGGATAAAAATGCATCTAGCTTCCGGCGGAAAGATAAATAAGGTTCGATCATTTCACTAAGCATTATCCGTTCATCCGGCTTGAGCTGCACCATAGTCTGACTAATTTGTTCAAGCGCTTCCAGTTCTTCCTTTTGATAATCATTCATTAAAGCGGTCCTTATTTGATCCTTGGAAAACCGATTATTTTTTGGATAACTAACTAATTTTATAGTTATTATCTACTTAAATCAGTATTATGAAGCAACTCCGGGCAACTATTTCAATTTCAAGGAATCGTTTTTTAACCTGCAAATATTACAAACAATGGCGGATAAAATAAAGGAGTTTTCAGGATATGACGGATAAAGCGCAAGACAAGTTAAGGTTAAACCTGACAGTGCTCATCAAAACTGAAACGCTACAGGCAATTGTTGGTAACACTAAAAAATCAGCCGGAAAAAATGCCAGCGGTGTTTGCCACGTAGACACGGCCTTAAAAGTAAGTGAAATGGTAAGCCGGTTTTTAGAGGAAAAAGACTTCAATAGCTATGCCCTTGATATTAAAAATTATTAACGGTCAAAATGAATACAGGGATACCTTGAATGAATTTTTCAACACTTATTTATAGCAAGAATAATGCAATCGCGTTGATAAAACTTAATCGTCCTGATGTGCTCAATGCAATGAATCGCCAGTTATGGGATGATTTGCAGGCGGCTCTGGATCACGCCCGGCTTGCTCCTGAAATAAAAGCCGTACTTATTACAGGGCAAGGAAGGGCTTTTTGCTCTGGCGCAGATTTAAAAGAATCCAAAACACGCAGCGCTGAAGATTATCGTATATACCTTGAAACGCTTCAACACGTTTCACGTCAAATCATTCGATATGAAAAACCCACCATTGCCGCAATTAACGGTTATGCCCTTGGCTCTGGATATGAACTGGCTTTGGCTTGCGATATCCGCATTGCCGCTGAAGACGCAAAAATAGGTTCGCCTGAAGCCAAAGTCTCATCATCTGTCACCGGTGGAGCATTCCGGCTGATTCAAGATTTAATCGGACCGGGAAAAGCTAAAGAATTGCTTTTTACGGCCGAGCCTATTGATGGTAAGGAGGCCGAACGCATTGGCCTGGTTAACAAAGCAGTGCCCAAAGATGATCTCTTGGCATACGCAATGGATATGGCCGGGCGCATATCAAAAAACAGCCTGTTTTCATTAAAAATGATTAAACGCGGACTTCATTTGGCGCAAGGAGAAGCTAGCCTGGAGGCCATTATGGATTTTGAGGTCGAAGCCTGTTTGGCTTGTGTTGCAACCAAAGAACGTAATCAAGCTTTGAATGATTTTGAAAAACGAAAAAAGTAAAAAAAACAGTAGAGGCAAATTCATCGCCGTAAGAAAGTGAGGTTATATACAATGGGACTTGAGAAGGTGATGCATCCTAGATCAGTAGCAGTCGTTGGCGCTTCAAAAGCTGAGACAAAGCGAGGCTATCAGGCGATTCGAATGTTGTTGGATGAAAAATATGAAGGAAAAATTTATCCGATTAATCCAAAAGAAGACACCATTCTTGGGTTTTCTTGCTATTCTAGCGTTTCTGCAGTGGAAGGGCCGGTTGATGTTGCTTTGATCGCAACACCTGCTTCCACGGTTCCGGCCATTTTAGAAGAGTGCGGCAGAAAAGGAGTTTCCGGCGCGGTTATTCTGGCTGGAGGATTCCGTGAAACCGGTGAAGCTGGAAAGACACTGGAAGAAAAAATCATATTCGTAGCAAAAACGTATAATATCCGCCTGATAGGTCCCAACACGTCCGGTATGTTGAATTTAATTGACAACCTGAATCTTGTGGGAATACGAAACGTGCCAAGGGGGGATATCGCTTTATTGACTCAAAGCGGAAATATGGCGCTAAGCCTGATTACCGAGGCAAAACTCAAAAGCAGTAAAGGATTCTCCTATTATGTGGGGGTGGGAAATGAGGCTGATATCAAGTTTCATGAATATCTTGAATTCCTTTTGCATGATGAGGACACACGGGCCATTTTGATGTACGTGGAAGGAATGAGCGCGGGGCGTGAGTTTTTACAGCAAGCTTATATTACCACCCAAAAAAAACCTATTATTCTTTTAAAAAGCGGACGTACGGATACCGGCAGACGATCCGCCGGCTCGCATACCGGCGCCCTGGCTGGTATGAGCCTGGTTGCAAAAGGCGCATTCAAACGTGCAGGCATTGTGGTAATCGATAATTCGGATGAATTGTTTCCTGTTGCGGAAACCTTATCGAGTTGTCCTCCTCTTAAAAACGGCCGTGTCGCCATTTTGGCCGATGGCGGCGGGCATGCCACCATTGCTGCGGATATTTTAACCGAATATGGCATTGAGATACCGGAACTGAGTAATAAAACACAAAAAAAATTGCTTGAAATTCTGCCGGCCGCCGCCACAGTCACAAATCCGGTAGATGTTGCCGGAGGTACTGACGCAGACCCTTCCCTGTTTGCAGATTGCGCCAGAATTATTCTTAAAGACGGCGCTGTGGGAGCCCTGCTGCTGGTTGGTTTGTTTGGCGGCTACGGTATCAGGTTTGCCCAAACCCTTTCCCTGAAAGAAGAGGACGCGGCGCATCAAATGGGCAAGCTTGTGAAAAAACGCAATAAGCCCGTAGTCATCCATAGTCTTTTCAATTCGGAACATCCCCACTCCCTGGAGCTTTGCCGCTATTACAATATACCGGTTTACGATTCTTTGGATGTGGCCTGTAAATGCATTGATGCACTGAATCAATATGGTAATTACCTGGCCAGTTATCATGCAAAGACCAATTTTGTTTTCGATTGGGGAACAAAAGCTAAATCAGAAGGCAAGCAAATTATAGAGCACGCTATTAAGGAAGGCCGGACCGGTTTGCTCGAGCACGAAGCAAAACGGTTGTTGCGAATACATGGATGCTCGGTGGCAGGTGATCAATTGGCCACTTCTGAAGAAGAGGCCATTTGCTTTGCAGCACAAATTAAAGGGCCGATTGTTTTGAAAGTGGTTTCGCCGGACATTTTACATAAAAGTGATGCCGGAGGGGTTAAACTTAATTTAAAAGGAATTGAACACGTACGTGTTGCTTATTCCCAGATCATGGAAAATTGCAAAAGATATAATCCCGGCGCCGATATTCGAGGCGTTCTGGTAGGCCCCATGGCAAAACAGGGGCTCGAAGTGATCATCGGCACTAAAATAGATGAGCAATTTGGTCCAGTCATTATGTACGGTTTGGGCGGTGTAATGGTTGAAATTTTAAAGGACATCAGTTTCCGGGTACTTCCGATTAGCCGATTTTCAGCCAAAAGCATGATTGCGGAAACCAAATCTTCTCCAATATTAGAAGGCGTGCGAGGCCAATCCCCTTATGACCAAAAGGCGCTGGTAAACCTTCTCTTGCAGGTTTCCGATATTATTGAATCCTATCCTGAAATTGCTGAAATGGACTTGAATCCAGTGATTCTTCATTATGACGGCCTGAGCATCGTTGATGCCAGAATATTATTATAGAGCGCTGATCAGGCTGCCAAGTTACAAATCGCCTAAGGCGATTTAGGTTAAAGAATATACCATCTTGTATGTCTTTTTTCCCGTCTTGTGCGTTATGCCAAAGGTGCGAATACGTATAGTATGCAAACTGATCATCAATCTTTGGCGCGCCTTGAAGACGAAAAAAAATTCTGCTCAATCTGGTATATTCTTTTTCGCCAATCGCCTAAGCCATGACTTTGCTGATTGGATCGAGTGTAATCCGGATTTGCTTTTACTCAATCCAGCCCGCAGTCATATTTTTCATTTCTATGGCTTTGGAAGACGCTAAGCGTCAATAATTGCAAGGGCTTCTTCTCTGTAGGCGTCCATGATATAGGGAATACCCGTGATTTTAGCGGCTTCTTCGGTCAATGACGCCAGATCTTTTCTGGTGATAAGATGTGTCCGCCATTTACGCGAGCCGGCCATAAGCTGCTGTAAGCCTATACGGATTTTTTCCGCAGCACTGTAGATGCCGATAGCGCCCAGCGGAATGTTTTTGATTTCCTTACCATATTTTGTTTTCAATTCTTCATAGGATACAAAGATCTCTTCTTTTGTTTTACCGAATTTAGACACTGAGGGAGGAAGACCTCCGTCTTCGCCTTTTAGCCACTTTTCGATGTTTTTTCCCACCATTCCTGGAATCATCAGGGCGCGTCCCATGCAGACCGCTTTGCAGTATGGAGCGCCTAAGGCAAGGGCTTTAAAAATATGATCTTCTGAGGAAAATCCGCCTGCAAAGGCAATATCGGGCACCCATGCTCCCTTGCTTGCCAGTCTGAGGCAAAGCTCATAAGCCATGGAATGTAAGTAGATTGCGGGTATGCCCCATTCGGTCATCATGCGCCAGGGGCTCATACCTGTACCGCCAGGGGAGCCGTCAATGGTAACAAGGCTGATTTTGGCGTCCGAGGACCAACGAATCGCCATGGCCAGTTCACGCATTGGGTAAGCTCCGGTTTTGAGCGTGATACGCTTTGCGCCGAGTTTGCGAATACGATCGACCTCTTTCATGAACTCATCCTGCTCTAAAAAGCCTACACGGGAATGACGTTCAAACTCTTTAATCGCACCGTCCTTAAAAGCCCTTTGATTCGACTCGTCTGATGGGTCCGGTGTTACAATGTAACCGCGATTGAGTAATTCCAAGCCCCGCTCAACCGTATCCACCTTGATTTCACCGCCGATACACTTTGCTCCCTGGCCCCATTTCAATTCAATGGTTTCAACGCCCAACTTATCGATAACGTATTCGGCAACGCCCAGCCTTGTGTCTTCAACATTCATCTGAACCATAATATCGCCGTATCCTTCGTGATACCGGCGATATTGGTCTATCCTGCGCTTCATATCGGGTGACTTTTTGACCATACCGTTTTTGTCAAATTCCAATTTCGGATCAATCCCGCAAACATTTTCGCCGCAAACAAGGCTGATTCCCGAAATCGCCGCTCCAACGGCAAAATGGCTCCAGTTTACACGGGCAATCTCCGTGCTGCCCAAAGCACCTGTAAACATTGGGATTTTCATTTTAATTTTTTCCGTGGCGCCGTACCATGCTTCAGTGTTGACTACAGGAAAAACGGCGTGATCAGGATCAGCTTCAATTCCTTCCGCTCCGACGGCATATCCCATGATATTCAGATGGGAATAATCTACAGGATAATCCTTGTCCGCCCCGGCGGTGACTGCGCCAAAGGGTCCGGGATAGAGCAGTTCTCTGCCACGGAACGTAGATTTGAAAAGATCGCAATTGCCCTTACATCCATCCACGCACCGGCTGCATAATCCTGATTGGGGCGCTATGCTTCGGGAACGGTTTCTTGTCTGCAAAGCTTCGTTTGAATTAGGTCGGCATAAATTCATCCAGTATCCTCCTTATAGTTATTATAGCAATAAAAAAGGCGCTTGTTCTATAACCTGTAAACGCAAGACACCCTGTCTATAGGGGCTTGAACGGTTACTTTATTTTGGATTTTCTCTATAATGCGTTTGAAGCTGGAACTGCTTTTTCCGCATGATGCTTACAGCGAATTCGCTTATAATTTAGGCGGCCAAATTACCTGGGAAATGAATTTAGATGGGCGCTTGAATTCAACTGTCTCTAACCCGGCAATACTTTAAAATGACAAATAATGCCAGAAAGTGTCAAGAAGGATATTATTTTTTAATATAGATTTGCAGAAGGTTAACTCAGGCGATTGGCAGAAAAAAATATATCATTTTAACAGATAACATATTGGGCTTAGATTTTTTTCGCCTTCAAGGCGCGCCAAAGTTTTGCATACTTTACGTATTCGCACTTTTTCGCTAAATTTTCTATTTCCCAAACAAGCTCTAACACAAATCGCCTTAGTTCGCCTTACTTCTTACCAGCTAAGATTTTTCCCTCACCCGGATAGACAAAACGGTCTTTTTCCTGTGTGATGGCCACCGTTTCAGGCCAATGCCCGGGTTGGGGCTCCGGCCCTTCCAGCCCGCCGATCAGCCGCATTCCAAGCAAATCACGCCAAAACCGTATAGTACCTGTCATGTCGTTGGTAACCATAGCCAAATGGTTGATACCGCTGTAGCGAATCATTGCCCCCTCCTTTTGCAAATTGCAAGGTGCTGCGCACGTCTATAGGTAAAGCGGTCATTTTGCCGGCCGCGGATATTTATTCCGGTTCACAGCCGCTTTAAACAAGCTGGCGCTGCCCTCGATGGCATACTGCCCGGCATCAAAAGCAACGAAGGCGGATTCTGCTTTTTCGAGGTTTACACATTCATCAGGATCGGCAATCCGCCGGATAACGGCGTTGCCGTTTGAGCATAACAGGATTTCAGGAGACCGTAGCTGCGCTTGCGCCGAAATATGTTTCTTTGAAGATGATATGTGAATGCATGAAAGTTCAAATTCATCTGCCAGGCTTTCATAACAAGATTCCGTATCGCTGACCGGTTCGGGTTTCAATATGGACAATGAGCCGGGATTGAAATCCAAAATTTTCATTAACTCGGGAACATCCACGTGCTTAGGGGTTAATCCGCCACGCAAAACATTATCGGAGTTTGCCATAATTTCAATTCCCAGCCCTGACAAATAAGCATGCAATTGACCCGCGGCAAGAAAAAGGCCCTCGCCGGGCTGTAAGCAGACCAGGTTTAGTAGCAATGGCGATAATACTCCGATATCATTAGGATAATAATTATTCAGGACCCGCATCCACTCAAACGCTCGGTCTTGATTTTTGATTTTTTCCGTATTTTTCAAAACACGTGGTATCAAATCAAGACGTTGATCCGGGGAAAGCTGCATAAGAAAGTTGAAAAAACGGCGCACTCCCCTGCTGTCCGGAGAATCTTCAAGATTGGAAATGTTTTTTTTCATTCCATCAGGCCATACGGTTTTGAGCAAAGACAGCATTTGTGAAACCGGGCGAAAACCGCAAATCCCCCAAAAGGGCGTCAAAGCGACAATACATTCCGGTTTATGGCGATTGTCTTTGTAGTTCCGATTCGCAGCTGTCAGGTAAATTCCCTGAGATTTTTCGTATTCGTACCCTTTTTGAGCCTGAGCCATGCTTGGATGGGCCTGTATCGATAAAGGCTGGTCCGCCGCCAGCACTTTAAACAGATAGGGCAATTGGGAGCTGTAATCCGTGTTTATTTGCCGGCCCAGCATTTCAGTGGGATAATTGCTGATCACCGCATCCAGTTTCTGCCATTTTTGCTGGAAATAAATTTCCGAGGCGGCTTTAGGGTGAGCACCCATCCAAAGCTCCGCTTGTGGTGAATTGTCAGACGGCGTTTGCCCTAAGAATTCGGCCAGAGCTGTCCGTGAGCCCCAGGCATAAGGTTGAATCGGATTTTTGAGCTTAAAAATATGCTCCATTGGGCACGTTCCTTTTTAGCGTATAAGTATCTTTATTGTACATACTTAGCATGTTATATACAGTTATTAATTATCAGGGGTCTTTCAGGCTGTAAATATCTTGCTCTTGCTTGTTTTGATTTATAAGGCCTTTTATTTATATGACCTTTTGAATTCGTTTTCGTTATGTTGCGCCTATGGGCAAAAACTTTGCGTATGCACTCATCGGTGCGCTTTGAAAACAAATTCAAATTCGGCCCAATAAAGGTATAATTACAGACTCCAAGGCCCTAATGAAATAAGAAAATTAACGAATGGAGTCAACTACCCCCGCCCTAAAGGGCGAAAATTGCAGGAGTATAGCACTTTTGCTGTGGATTTGGACAAAACCCCGAACAGGCGCTGTACAAGATATTAGCAGCAAGTATTGCCGATTGTTGCACCATACCGATGGGTACGCCTGCTTTACAGGAGAAAGGAGACGGTATTTGCTCTCCGGCATAAATGCCGGAGTCTGCCCACCGAATTTTAGATGAAAATCGCATTTATCCATTTTCATGTAAAAACAGGCGGAGTCACCTCGGTAATAGACCAACAGGTTCGGGCGTTGAACAAGTTAGGCATCCAGACGCTTGTTTTGAGCGGAGAACCTGCTGACGACAGTTGCCGGCTGCCGGTGTGCGTCATCCCCGGATTAGCCTATGATCGAAGCTTACCGCGCGGAATAACAGCTCAGCGCGTTGCTCAGCAGATTACAAAGGCAATTTACGCTGTTTGGCCCGCAGGCCCGGATTGTATCCATGTTCATAATCCAACGTTAGCAAAAAATCATCTGCTGCAAGCCGTTTTAAAAAAATTGCAAGACCAGGCAATTGCGTTGTTGTGTCAGGTGCACGATTTTGCCGAAGACGGCAGGCCGGAGTTCTATTTCACTGAAAATTATTTAAAAAATTGCCATTATGCTGTCTTGAACACCCGGGACTATCGGGTGTTGCAACAAGCCGGGCTCAAGGATCAAGGCCTTCACCTATTACCGAATCCGATTTTCGAACCTTTAAAAACCCAACCGGTTTGCCCGGACCTGAAAAACGTTACCCTTTATCCCGTTCGAGCTATCCGCCGCAAGAACATCGGTGAAGCGCTGCTGCTGACATGTTTCTTTGAAAAAAGGCGTCGGCTTATGATCACGCTGCCTCCCAATAGCGCCAAAGATATTAAAATTTACGGCCAATGGAAGCATTTTGCAATCCAGCATCGGCTTCCCGTGATTTTTGAAGCCGGACTGAAAAATGATTTTGCCGCGCTTTTAGGCGGTTGCGGCGACGTTGTGACCACAAGTATTAACGAAGGCTTCGGATATACCTTTCTGGAACCCTGGATATACGGAAAGCCGTTGTGGGGAAGATTGCTGCCGGACATTTGCCAGGATTTTATATCCCGAAAAATTGGATTGGATCATCTTTACCGCAAACTGGAAATTCCCTTGGAATGGATTGACGCCCAAAACTTATACCAGCAGTGGCATGCATGTTTTCAACACGCGATGGATCGGTTTGGGGTCCCGGCGTCCACGGTAGATATCCAGCAGCTATGGAACGGCTTGATATCCAAGGGGCGCATTGATTTCGGATTGCTGAGCGAACCGTTCCAGAAGAAGGTCCTGGTGCGCCTTATAAATGAACAAAATGCTGTTAATACATTAAAAAAACTTAATCCGATACTTGAACATCCTGAGCCCCCAGCTAATGCCGATGCGTTGATCGAACACAACCGCGGCCTGTTAATACGCCATTACGGATTCAATGATTACGCTGATAGATTGGCCCGGATTTACCGCAGCGTTGTCAATCAGAGCGTAATTCACCGTATCGACAAACAGTCTTTGATCAAGGCATTTTTGAAACCGGAATATTTCAGCCTTTTAAAATGGGGAATCTTTGATGAATGAAAAACATATTCGCATTGACCTGCAACCGCTTTACCCCCTGTCCACGGGGATGCAGGCTCAGGGGCGCTTGAAAGGCCGCCTGGATTGCCTGCTGTGTGATATCTACGGAACTCTTTTAATCAGCGGCAGTGGCGATATTTTTTTGCTGCCCGAAAAAATAAAACCTGATGAGCGTCTTGCCCAATTACTTAAAAATTACCGGATTCGCCATAATCCGGAACAGTTGCAACAGCTCCTGATCAGTGCGGTTACCAAGCAACATGCCCAGGCAAAACGCAAAGGTATTCGTTTTCCGGAAATCCGGATAGAACATATCTGGCAAGAGCTGTTGCAATTTGAAACAATTGATCAAGCCCAACGATTTGCGATTGATTTTGAATTGATCATGAATCCGGTTTGGCCGATGCCCTATTTAACGGACCTTTTGAACGCCTGCAAATCATCGGGTACGATTTTGGGGATTATTTCAAATGCGCAGTTTTTTACGCCTTTGATATTTCAACATTTTTTAAAGGATAGCTGGACTGAGACCGGATTTGCTCCAGAGCTTACGATTTTATCGTACCAGCATGCCCGGGCTAAACCGTCTCAAGAACTGTTTCAACTGGCGCGGGATAATCTGATAAAAATGGGAATAAAACCGTCCCGCACAGCTTATATTGGCAATGACATGCGCAATGATATTGGTCCGTCCAACTGCGCAGGTTTTCAAACCATTTTGTTTGCCGGTGACCGCAGATCTTTACGTTTGAGGGACAAAGATCCAATGGTTCAGAATGTCAAGCCGGATTTAATTGTTACCCGCCTTGATCAGGTGATTCCCTATCTAGGAGTGAATACAAAATGAATATTCTAAAGAACAATTATGAAAACAATGAATCAGCCACTGAAATTTACCGGGCCGGCGAAAATCCCGAAATGGATTCCAGGTTAACAACGTTTTTTATTGAAAACCATATGGACCCTGTCGCCTACCCTGAGATTGCCGCCACTTACGAGCAAATCCGGTTTATGGTGTATACCGATGAGAATGAGCGGTATTATCCTTGCTGCGATAAAATGTTTACAGCTATTATGAACCGCAATCAATCCTCGTTTTTGCAAAAATGTTATAATAAAATTCAACTTGACATATTAGCCCTTATTGAACGCCAAATTGAAGATCCGTATGAAAAAATCTTCCTCGAATCGCTGATTATCACAAAACATAAACACGAAACCCGCGATGAAATAATGATTCCTTCCAGGGTTGAAAAGCGGCTTTTAAAAATCTATATGGACCGCACGTATATCGCCGATCCTTTTATCGAAGAAAAAAATCGCCGTAACCAGCTTGCCCGGAACATTCTTGATTTGACCGTAGTTAAAAAAGCCCTGAATCACATAGACAAAAAGGCTTTGAAAAATCCGCCCCCGACCCTTGATGAAATTAAAGCCAAAATTTCCGAGGTGGAATTCAAACGTCTGTTGAACCTTTCTAATACACCGTCATTGTGGAAAAACGAACAGTGCGCCGATAATACATTAAAATATTTTTTGGAAATTTTTAATCAACACGAACATGGAAATGGCTTACAGAACCTGGTTGATTTTTTGGGCATCGGCGCCGCGCCTTTCAAGCGCAAACGAATATTGTGGATGACGGATGAGTCTGGGCAGGTAATTATGGATCTTAAAGTCATTCGCTTTTTGATCAATATGGGCCACAAGGTGATTCTTGTCCTTAAAAAAGGCCCATTATTCACAAAAGTTACGGTACAGGATATTGACAATGACCCTGTTTTTAAAGAGGCTCTTGGTGACGCAATTATTATTGAGAACCAGGGCATGAGCAAAAACGATATGGTGCGCATGATGCGGGCGGAAGCCGATTTGCTGGTTCTTTCGGACGGCACCAGTGAAAATCTGAATCTTCATCTATCCTCGACCACTTTTGCCCGTGTATTCAAGGAGGCGGATTGTATTATCTCGCGGGGACTGAATCAATACACGCGATTATTTGAGACCCATTTTCAATTCACTACCGATATTTTCAATATCAAGACGCATGCCCGAGGCGGTTTTTGCATTCATTTTAAACCACGCCATCCGTTGGTGGTGAAATTTTCCCACCAGGATCTTGAAAATAAAGCTCAAAGCATCATTTTTAAAATGCAAAAAGCAAAATCCAATGGCATGACCGTTATCTTTTACAGTGGCGTCATTGGCAGCATTCCCGGAAAAATTAAAATTGCAAAAAAAATAATGTCCATTTTTATCGAGTATTTAACCAAACAATCCACCCACACCTTTATTATCAACCCTTCCCAATATTATGAACCGGGAATGGATGCCGACGATTTGATGTATATGTGGGAAATCGTACAGCGTAGCGGCCATATCGACATCTGGAGATTCCAAACCTATGATGATATTGTAAAGTCATTTGAACTTCTTGATACTAAAATTCCACCCGAATGGGTGGGCAAAGACGCTACTTATAGTACTGGGTGCACAAAGGAGATTACAATTGCGCTGAGTGTGCAAAAAAAACACCCCGAAATGCAAATCATAGGTCCGGCTATGGAACGATTCATGCGGCGCAGGGAATATGCTGTGGGCAAGATGTATGATCAGCGGCTGATTGAACGCCGGAAAAAATAGATCATTGCGTAAACACAAGCAACGCCAAGCCGGAACCTAAGATACTGTTTCCAAAAGGCGGTAAATAAATTTGCTTGAATATATACAATCAGTTGATATATTAAGATCCAGTATGACCGTTGATTCGGGCGTGTATGCCCTGACTTGGTCTGGAGGAAAAAAAAACCTTGGACGACCCGTTTTTATCCGGCTCTTCAATTAAATCCCATAGAATTAAAAATATACCTAGTTATGGTAGTGCGACAGTAGCCCCTGACGTTGGAGCCGACGTGCGTTTCTACAGGGCAGTGCTGTGGTATTTTAGAAAGATGAGGTAATGGTTAGTCATCTTGTCCCATTATTTATATTGCTTTTATTATCTGGTTTTTTTTCATCGGCGGAGACTGCGCTGTTTTCCATCAGTCAAACGAAAGCCCGTCACTTATCCAAACAAAAGGGAAAATCCTATAAACTAATTCGGCGGATGAAAAATGATCCGCATAGATTGCTAAGCACAATTTTGATTGGCAACAACATTGTCAATGTTGCCGCTTCAGCCCTGGCCACCTCAGTGACCCTTAAGCTGTTTCCAAATTATGCCTTGGGACTTACAACCGGCGTGATGACCTTATTGATATTAATTTTTGGAGAGGTAATGCCCAAATCCGTAGCCACGCACAACAATGTGCTCATCGCCCGCTTTGCCATTTATCCGGTGTATTGGTTCTCCATTTTGGTCAGACCGGTTGTATTTTTTCTCGATTTTATCCCCAAACTGACCGGAATGATCAAACACAGCCCCACTGTAACCGAGGAGGAGCTGAAAACATTTGTTGAAGTTGTGCATGAAGAAGGTCAGATCAACGAAGTCGAGCAGCAGTTTATACACAAAATCTTCGATTTTGACGATACCAATGCCTCGACAATCATGACGCCCAGGGCGGACATGTTTGTTCTGGACATTCAGGAACCCCTTGATTTAAAAACGATTACCGAATCCGGTTTCACACGGATACCTGTCATCAAGGATAATATTGACACAATTGTCGGAATTTTAAACGTCAAAGACATCCTGGCCCATCAGGCTAAAAGTAAAGAGCCAATGGATATTGCCACTCTTATGCGAGCTCCTTACTTTGTACCCGAGCATATCAAACTCGATTCCCTTATGAAGCAGTTTAAAAAACGTAAGGCTCATTTAGCCCTTGTGGTGGACGAACACGGTGGTATATCCGGGCTCATTACATTAGAGGATGCCCTGGAAGAGCTGGTGGGTGAAATCATCGATGAGACCGATAAGGTGGAACCGCTTATCACCAAAAGCAAAAACAAAGAATGGGTGGTTCTGGGTAAAACCGATATTGAAGAGGTCAATGAAAAAATTGGTATGAATATACCCGAATCGGCAGAGTATGACACCTTTTCCGGTTATGTGCTTGAGCAAATTGGAAGAATTCCAGATGAAAACGAGGAAATCAGCATTGGTAAGTATGATGTGGTTGTAAAGGTAAAGGAAGGAAACCGTATCAGAGAATATATTGTACGGCCTTCGATAAAACAAAAGGCTGTGCAACAGCCTGCGCCAGATAGCCAATGACCGCCTCAAGGTCTTTGAAAATAAGAAAAGTCCTTCAATACTATCTCATCGATTGCCAAACACCCCTTGGCAAGTTCATCGATATAGTTATCATTGCGTTAAATTTAGCTATTTGCGCCTTGCTCGTTATCGAAACATACCCGATGAGTGAAAAAAACAGGGCGCTGCTTTGGCGTATTGAAATCGGTATCGTGTTTTTTTTTATTATCGAATACGCAATCAGGCTTTATGCCGCGCCCGGCAGATGGCGGCAGTTGCGCGATAAATACAGCCTCATCGATTTAATTGCCATCTTGCCCACCCTATGGTTGCTGCTTGCTCAGCTTGGCACAGCCGTTGATTTAGGATTTATTCGTGTCATACGCTCCTTCCGGGTTTTGCGGATATTTCGTTTTTTGAGATTTACCGCCGATCCTTTCTTTTTTTTTGGTAACATTTCCCCGTCCCTGCTTCGGGTTGTGCGCTTATTGTTTACCATTATAATGATTTTTTTTGTTTCGGCGGTGCTTTTTTACCATGTAGAAAGTCAGGTCAACGCCAATGTATCCTCTTTTGGCGATGCTTTTTATTTTACCGTTGTTTGCCTGACAACTGTCGGTTTTGGAGATATAACTCCCCAATCCGAATCCGGCCGATGGGTTACGGTTCTCATGATTTTATCCGGAATAATATTAATTCCATGGCAAGCAAGCCGCATCGTGAGGGAATGGATTCATATGGCACAGAAAAAGCAGGTGGTTTGCCAAAGTTGCGGACTTATTTTCCATGACAAGGATGCGTCACACTGCAAATCTTGCGGCCAAGTTATTTTTCAAAAATACGAAGGAGATTAACTGAGAAAAAGACCGTAGCCCCATCAGAACGTTTGCACAGATCATCTGTTTTTTGGGCAATAGGGTCGCTCTACCCGCTATCACTTGATTGAGCAGCTTTGGCGCTGCTAACGGCCCAACAGGTTGATAAAACATTTTATACCTGCGCAAGAATGGGCGCAGACAATATGTTTGCACCCATCCCCATTGACCGGCCTTAAAAATGAATCCAATCGGGCAAGACGTGTGCCAGCCAAAGAGGTTTCGACGGTTAGTTACCTGTTTTTTAACCTTTTACCCTTTCAACATATTGACCGGTACGGGTGTCGATTTTGATGAGTTCGCCTTCATTTACAAATGGAGGAACTTGCAGGACATGGCCTGTTTCAAGTGTTACAGGTTTGGTATCACCACTTGCGGTATCGCCTTTTGCCCACTGTTCGGCTGTGGTGATACGCAATTGCACAAAATTGGGCAGGGTGAGCTCTATAGGCCGGCCTTCAAACAACAGTACGCTGCACACCGTGTTTTCTTTTAGAAAAGCTATGGCATCGCCAACCTGATCGGCTGTAAGCATATCTTGCTCATAATTTGATGTATTCATGAAGCAATAGCTATCACCATCAAAATAAAGGTATTCCATATCGATCTCCTCAAGATCAGCAGGTTTGAACTTTTCGCCTGATCTAAAGGTTCTATCGAATTGGGCTCCTGTGATCATGTTTTTCAATTTGCATTTGTATAGCGCCTGGCCCTTGCCGGGTTTTACAAATTCAAACTGGGCAATGACATAAGGTTCGCCGTTGATTTCCAATTTGACGCCTTTTCGTAAATCACCACTTTCGAACATCTTTTATCTCCTTTAATTCAATTGGCCCTTTTTCTGGATTCAGCTCGGAATGAGCGATATGGGCCGCCGAAATCATATTTTTTACTTTTTCAGGATCCTTTTTAAAACGAACCGGCTTGCCATGTTCATTAACCCTGTTTGTATTTGTGCAGCTGTCAATTCCGGTAGGCTCAACTGCCTTTACAGCCTTATACGCATTCGATGGGCCAATACCTCCTGCTAAGATAACGGGGATACTGCTCGCGGCTGCCAGTTCCTTTGCCACACCCCAATCGCATGTTTTCCCGGTGATGCCGACATACCCGTTGACCGGTTGCGCCTGGTCAAACGAGTCCGTTAACAACGTATCGGTAAGAAACCAATCGCTTATGGGCTCGAATATGCGGCCTATCTCCAAAGAGGCTACCGGAGTTAAGCAGTCACTGACCGCTATGGGAATCGAACGCATGATCTGCAGCCCCGGGCTGTGTTGCCTGATTTTATTCTGACGATCATAGATTAGTTCAAGTACCGGCCCCTGAAGCTCTTGTGCGGGCAGTGTCTCACAAAAATGCAGAATATTAGGTTGATAATAATCCAAGGCGCGAAAAATTGTATCAATATCTGTAAATAAAGGAATCAGGCTGCTTTTGTGTCCCTTGCTTTGGATAAACTGTATGGTTCTTTTGATTTCCGGATTTTGCCAATCGTCAATCCGTTCAAGAACGCTTCCGATATGATCAGCGCCCAACCTCACCATCATTTGAGCTTCTTCAAGTGTCTGAATTTCATATATTTGAATGATCATTTAAACCCACCAAAAATTTGTGTTATTTTGAACACATAAAAGCATTGACTTTTTCAGCCGTCTCTACCATATTCAGGCTATTTTCGCAAACCGTTTAACTCCTTTTGTTCATTGAATAAAATCGCTATGAGGCACATAAATGATTCTAATTATTGATTTCGGTTCACAATTTAACCAACTGATCGCCCGTCGAGTACGTGAATGTCAGGTTTATTGCCAGATAGAAGCCCCGACGATTACCATTGACCAAATAAAAAATATTAATCCAAAGGGAATTATCCTGTCCGGAGGACCGGCCAGCATCTATGAGGCCAATAGTCCCAAAGCGGACACAGGTATTTTTGACCTGGGTATCCCCATCTTAGGAATCTGTTATGGTATGCAATTTATGATGGATTCGCTTGGAGGCAAGGTAAAGTGTGCTCAAAAGAGGGAATATGGCTTTGCTGAGCTTCAAATTGAACGGCAAAACGGTATTTTTGATAACGTTGCCTCTCCAAATCAGGTGTGGATGAGCCACGGGGATTCCATCGAGCAATTGCCTTCCGATTTTGTTATAACGGCTTCCACGGCTAATACTGCCATCGCTGCGGCGGATAACGACCAAAAGCGCTTCTACGGCCTTCAGTTTCACCCTGAAGTGGAACATACGCGCAAAGGCACGCAAATGATCAGGCATTTTCTTGTGGATATTTGCGGCTGTAAAGGCAATTGGACGATGAATTCGTTTTCAAAACACGCCATGGACCAAGTCCGGGAATCTGTAGGAGACGGCCATGTCATTTTAGGACTCAGCGGAGGAGTTGACTCTTCGGTTACTGCGTTGCTGATTCATAAAGCCATTGGCGACCGCTTGACTTGCATATTTGTCGATAACGGGCTGTTGCGTAAAAACGAGGCTGAAAAGCTCCGGCAAAAATTCCAAAACCATTTGAATATCAACATCCGGTTTGTAAATGCGGCTAAACTGTTTTTAGACGCTATTTCCGGTGTCTCCGATCCTGAAGAAAAGCGCAAAATTATTGGCAAAATCTTCATGGATGTTTTTGAGGCTGAAGCCCAAAAAATAGAAAACGCCGAATTTCTGGCCCAGGGAACCCTGTATCCTGACATCATTGAATCTCAATCCGCCTTTGGGGGCCCTACAGCGGTTATCAAATCTCATCATAATGTGGGCGGCCTTCCTGAATTTATGAAACTCAAGCTTGTCGAACCCTTAAAGTATTTGTTTAAGGATGAGGTTAGAAAGCTTGGAAAAGAATTAGGATTGGATGATGAATTGATCTGGCGTCAACCTTTTCCCGGCCCAGGCCTGGCGATTCGAGTTATCGGTGAAGTTACCGAAAAGCGATTGGCAATTTTGCGGGAGGCCGATGCTGTTTTGCTTGATGAAATCAGAGAGCAAGGCTATTACAAAAAGCTGTGGCAGTCCTTTGCAGTATTGTTACCGATTAAAAGTGTAGGTATTATGGGTGACGGCAGAACATACGAAAATATTGTTGCAATTCGGGCCGTGACCAGCAAAGATGCCATGACTGCCGACTGGGCAAGGCTGCCCCACAAGTTTCTTGCAAAAATCTCAAATCGGATTATTAATGAGGTTAGGGGGATAAATCGGGTTGTATACGATATCAGCTCAAAACCACCGAGTACTATAGAATGGGAATAAAAGGATATGGATTCAAATAACCCTAGAGATAGCCATTATAAAATAGCGTTAAATGATGATTCGGGAAAATCAGGGGCTCCCTCGGATATTGATGAGATTCGTTTTGAAAAACTCAGTACCCGTGTAACCATGATCAGCATCATGATACCGGTTATTATTGTGGCTATCGTGGTTATTGCCTATCTGGATATGAAAAAAAAGGTTGTGCAAACAGCAGATAGCAGAAATATGGGAGTTCAAAGGCTTACTAAGGATTTGGATTCCCGTTTCGCAACCCTGTCTGTTCAGCAAGCCAAGGTACAGGAAAATGTGAAAAAGCTGATGCGCTCTCACGAGAAATCAATAGCGAGAATTGAAGTGAACCTGGATAAACTCAAAAAGTCTCTTGAAAGCGCCAAAAAGTACATGGTCAGCAAGCAAGCTCTGGAAGCCGGAAAAAATGATTTAAATAAAAAAATAAGAAACCTGGCTGCAAGTATTGAAGAAATCCAGAGCCAGACGGCGCGAATCCCTGAAAATCTGAAATCCCAAATTCAACGAATTCATTTAAGCATAAAAGCTACTGCCTCCAAGGTGGAAAACGCCTCGTCCAAGGTAAAGGAGCTTGATGAACAATTGGGCACACTGGATGATAAAAAATTGGAAAAAAAGGACTTGAATCTGGCCACACGTCTCGAGACTT
The DNA here is from genome assembly GCA_024230435.1 of Desulfobacteraceae bacterium. Taxonomy (GTDB): domain Bacteria; phylum Desulfobacterota; class Desulfobacteria; order Desulfobacterales; family Desulfosarcinaceae; genus UBA2230. Next base: position 26,143 of record JAAERL010000021.1, on the reverse strand, counting down.
TAAAATTGCAACAATCGTTTAAGGCTCAAATACAAACCCTGAAAGACCAGCTTGCCGAGCTGGAAAAAAAACAAAAAAACAGCAGCCCGCCACAAAAAGACACTACCTCAACCGAGCAGAATACACCTTCTGAACCCGTTACCCCGGAACCTGAAAAATCCAGCGATTCAATTGACGATCCAACCAGAGATTCAATTTACGATTCAACCAGAGATTCAATTTACGATTCAACCGGCGATTCAATTAACGAACAGATACTGCCTTAATGGAGAGACACACAGGCATCAATCTTGATATGAAAAAAAAAAAATTGGTGGAAATAAAAAATGTCTCTTATGCCAAAAACGGCCAGAAGGTGCTGCTGGATGTAAATTTTAACATCTATAAGTGTGATTTTATTGCCATGATTGGCCCAAACGGCGGCGGAAAAACCACTCTGCTTAAACTCATGTTAGGGCTGTTAAAACCCACAAGCGGGTCTTTGCGTATTTTTGACGAAACGCCGGGAAAAGCTTCCCAAAAAATCGGATATGTACCCCAGAATGTTCATATAAACCGTTCTTTTCCCATAACTGTTCTGGATGTGGTTTTGATGGGAAAACTTGAGCCCCGGACTAAATGGTGGCAGCGCAAAAGGGATCAGGATCGGCGCGAAGCCATGCAAGCCCTTGAAATTATGCATGTTGCCGATTGCGCAGGCAAAATGATCGGTCAATTATCCGGTGGGCAGCGTCAAAGGGTATTTATTGCGCGTGCATTAATTACTACTCCCGAACTGCTGCTTTTGGATGAGCCTACCGCCAGCCTCGACACCAAGGGCAAAACAGATTTTTTCAACATATTGAAAGAACTGAATCAAAAAATCAGTATCTTGATGGTAAGCCATGATCTGTTTATCGTGTCATCCTACGTCAAATCGGTGGCTTGTGTGAACAAACGGTTGCATTATCACGATCAGGCTGAAATTACCGGTGACATGCTGGAAAGCATGTATTCTTGCACAGTCGAAGATGTTTGTCCGGTTGAACTGGTTGCTCATGGATTACCCCAGCGCGTTTTAAAAAAACACGATGAGCACGAACATCATGATTGAAGCACTGCAATTTGAATTTATGCAACATGCTTTTCTGGCAGGACTGCTGGCCAGTATTATTTGCGGAATCATGGGCACGCTTGTGGTCATCAATCGTATTGTTTTCCTTTCAGGCGGTATTGCCCATGCCGCTTATGGCGGAATCGGCCTGTCCTTTTATTTTGGCTGGCCTTATATGGCAGGCGCCATTGGATTTTCCACTGTTACGGCTCTAATTATGGCAACCGTAACTCTGAAGGCGAAACATCGCACGGATACCCTGATCGGCGTGATGTGGGCCGTGGGTATGGCGACGGGAATCCTTTTGTTGGATTTAACTCCCGGTTACAATGTCGACCTTATGAGTTACCTGTTCGGCAGTATCCTTACCGTTGCTATTTCGGATATCTGGTTGATGCTGGCAATGTGCGGACTTATTTGCTGCCTGATGCTTTATTTTTACCAGGATCTTATAGCTATTTCTTACGACCAGGAATTTGCGCGTATCCGTGGCGTTCCCACTACATTGTTGTACATTATGCTCATTTTGCTCCTGGCCGTCACAATTGTTTTATTGATACAAATCGTAGGGCTTATCCTCGTGATCGCCCTGCTTACCATTCCGCCGTTTATTATGGAACGGCACTCTCGTTCACTTGCCAAAATGATTATAGGCTCTATCATCCTGAGCACCCTTTTTACCATTTGCGGCCTATGGCTTGCCTATACCTATAATCTGACGTCAGGGGCCTCTATCATAATGGTGGGGGGTGTTGTGTTTTTCCTGTTTTTAGGTGTGGAAAAAGCCCTTTTCCGATTCAATAAGATTTCTTAATAAATGAGCACCTTGGCATTGCAGGCAGCGGTATTGGCTGTCGCTGCCTGCAAGCTGATTTCAATGATATATTCTTTTGCGCAAATCGCCTAAACAAACTGTTTGAACGTGCGGTTGATCAAGTCCATTTTGCTGTTATCTTTTTCAAAAGCGAACATGGTGGCCGCAAGGCAATGTCTGGCAGAGGCGTTTTTGTCAACTTGGCAAAAAGTGGGATCACCGGCTAACAAACGATTTGATATTTCATCTACAATAGATTGATCAGCGTGTGAAAAATTTATCAGATCCATGTAACATTTGTTGCCAAGGCTTTGCATCGTGTGCGTCAGCAGAACTTGTGCCGCAATTTCAGCCGATTTAACCATTTCAATGGCAGGGCAACGAGCGATCACGTATTGTTCGGTAAGATACCACTCGATGTCAGGTGCTGAATCCCGCAATGCTTCAAAACGCGTCTGAATCTCGTCTGCAAGCTGATTGTGTGCTGTACTTATTGTTCTGAGCGCTGCAATGTTCAGGGCGTTTCTTACATAGGAGGTGGGGTGCTCTTCGGGTGCGTCACAAATTTTTCCGTCTTTGGAGAACAATTCCCAGGAATGTTTTGCGCTAAATCCGATGATCTGCTGCAATGCGATGATCGCGGCAGCCCCGCAGCTTAGCAGCCCCAACATATCAGCCTGAGCCTCGTTGGCCCATCTTTTCCAAATGGTGGAAATAAACTCTGCGCCGCTATATGAACGCTGATAATTGATACCAAAACGTGTCAGATCAATTTCAACATCGGGTATTTCCAGCTCTGCGTTTTGAACGGCCGCCGTCATCCTTTCCTCTAATGCCGTTTCAATTTCCTTTTGAAGGCCGTTGACAGCCACATAGGTATCGTGACCGGCCTCATGCGGCAAGGCAAGCCACTGCCAAACATTATCAAAAGCGGTATGGGGTAGATTAATGATCGCAAACGGCCGGTTCCATCCCGGAGGATGGGTAAAATAAGCACCTAATCCGCCTTCGCCACCATATACAAGAGGAACAGCATCTATCGAGTAGGCCATATTAGGTTCCGGCACACCATTTAGAAATCTTCTGAAAATATCTTCAACGACTTTATCGGCGGCTCTTAACTCTATAGGCGTAACGGCTGTATAGCGTTGTATGACAGCGGCGCGATACCTTTCCCAAAATTCGACCAGGCCGGATAATTCATCAGGATTGTTTTGTTTATACTGCTGCGTAGCGACCTCGAAAAAAACAGCCAACTTTTGCAGTCCATCTTCATATTGGCTAAGCCCGGGTGTGCGCCTGGCAAACTCGATCACTCTATTAATTTCACTTGAATCAACTTCTATCCTTCGGTGCAAAGTAGCTTGAAGAGTTTGCCAGGCCTCTTTGTTATTAAAGTTCGTACTTAAATGACCCATTTTCATGCCTCCTTTCATTTTTTTGTTATTTATCCAACTGTTTAAAAACTATGGCGATATCGCTTAATTTTCAGGGAGGGGCGAGTAAAGAACTGCGCAAAGACGCAGGATTTTTCAGATGAACCCTAAAAAGGGCTAACCCGGCTATCTTTTAATGAGCACTAATAATTTGAGGTCTTGTTTGTTGTCAAACCCTGTCAGTATGGGTACCTGCTTGTAGGAAACCGCCATGAATTGTGTTTGTTATTGTGCAGGCAGAATAGATCTTATCTAAATGAATTAGCGGTAATTTGTCAACACTATCCGCATTTTAAAAATTACCCAGCGAGAATTCCCGGTAATTTACTGCCGGGATGAATCGCTAAAAGTTTTTTTGTTATCCTTTATGCCAGCAAGACTCCTTGCTTCGCGGTTCGGGCTAACAGGTGAACGAAAGCAAAAAAGCCCGGCCACTATGACCGGGCTTTTTCAGCGGATAGATGCAAAGGGGAGCAATACTGCACTATATTAAATAATTCAATAATAACGACTAATTGGATATCTGCCTGAATCTGCGTGCGTTTGATTAAAACAGGTACAGGGCAAAAAGGTAATAGCATTGGAGAAGAATTTTATGTTCTCAAGATTATTTCACACCAACTTTAATTACTTCTAAGGTGTTTTCAAGGATGCTTTTGGAGTCCAATTCAATACACTCGGAACATAATAGAAGTTGGAAGATTGATCGTCTGCGTTGATAGAAACATACATACCCGGCAAATAAAATTTTACAATTATCGCACTGCAATTTTACATTTTCCGCCAGTCGTTGCGGCTGATCGATTAACATAGCTCATACCTTTGTTTAAATTTATAAAATTAAATTGATTTTGTCTTAAAAACACTTGAGATTAGTTAATGCAAACCACATGCCAGCAAAGGTATAAAATGCTAATCTGTTGTTATAATGCCAATATTCATTGTTGCTAAATCAGATATCAAAGCTGGTCCAACCTTTTTTTGATAGAAACAAAAAAGCAAGCTATCATTTTGAAATAAAATGATTCATTTACAAAACAAATATACCCTATGCAATGGGGGCTTTGGGAAGTTTGATGGGCAAGACCATTATTTTTGTTATGGGTGAGACTTGAGCAGTTGCAATTTTTTTTCGATTCGCAAAATATCCTCCGGTAAATCTACTTCCGGCGAATCATACTCTGTTATCACGACTTTGATACGATGCCCGTTTTCCAGGGTGCGCAGCTGTTCAAGTTTCTCAATGTTTTCCAATTGACCTATGGGCCATTGAGTGAATTGCTTCAGGAACCGGTGGGTATAAGCATAAACGCCCAAGTGTTTAAATGCGTCGAAAGCTAATCCCTGGTCCCTGGCGCAAGGGATGGCCTGGCGTGAAAAATAAAGCGCGAATCCCTGCCGGTCCATAACGAGCTTGCAGTCTTTCGGATTTGTGTATTCCTGCTGATCCACTATTTTAAACGCAAGTGTGGACATTCCGATTTCCGGCGCTTGAATCAAAGGCGCGACAACCTGGTCGAAACATAATGGATTTACCAGGGGCTGGTCGCCCTGAACATTGATCACGATATCTTCGTTGGCCAAAGCCAAAAGACGGGCCGCTTCAGCTACCCGGTCCGTTCCGGAACGGCACTTGGAGCTGGTCATGACCGCCCGGCCTCCAAATTGTGACACAGCCTTTAAAATGCGGTCATCATCTGTGGCCACCACGACAGTGTCAACTTTTGCGGCTTTTGCGGCGCTGTCATAGACCCTTTGGATCATTGAGCAGCCATCTATCATGGCAAGAGGTTTTCCTTCAAAACGGCTGGAACCGAAACGTGAGGGGATGACGGCGGCAATTCTCATAAGATACCTTATTATTTAATTTCGCGGTTTTTCATAGAAAAATAATTGACCGAACGGCAACTGATGGCGTAATGCATGCTCTTGAAGTTAGCTGGATATAAAATCTTTAGAACAATTAGAATAAAAGGAAGCATAATTGAATTCCACTACACTTAAAAAAATACTGGATGCATTGGCCAGCGGTGATATTGATGTCTGCCAGGCACAAAATCAGTTGTCCCATCTGGCCATGGAAGATATTGACTATGCTCATATAGATCATCACCGAAGTTTGCGCAAGGGCTTTCCCGAAGTCATCTTTGGCGAGTCCAAATCCGTTGAGCAAATTACAGGCATCATGGAGCGAATGATATCCCAGGAGCAAGTTGTTTTAGTGACACGCGTGGATGCTGAAAAAGCTTCGCAGGTGCTCCAAAGGTTTCCCGAAGCCGACTACAACGAAACAGCACGCATGATCAGGCTCCAAAAACAAGAGCTTGCCAAAACAGGCCAAGGCGTCATTTTGGTCATTTCGGCCGGAACTTCCGATATACCGGCCGCAATGGAAGCCAGCCTTACCGCCGATGCCATGGGTAACGAAGTGCAAACCCTGTTTGATGTTGGAGTAGCAGGCATTCACAGGCTTTTTGCCCATAAAGAACAGATTGAACAGGCTCGGGTTCTTATTGTCGCTGCAGGTATGGAGGGAGCATTGCCAAGTGTGGTGGCCGGCATGGTAAGCCGCCCGGTGATCGCTGTTCCGACCAGTGTGGGCTATGGCGTCAGCCTGGGAGGAATAACCGCTCTTTTGGGTATGCTCAACAGTTGCAGCTCTAATGTCGCCGTGGTCAACATCGATAATGGTTTTGGCGCAGGATATATAGCGTCAAGCATTAACCGTATCTAAAGGGGTTTGAAAAAAAGATAGTTACAGTTTTCAAGAGCTCAAATAGCCGATCCGGGCCACACGATACCATTTGATATCATGTGTAAGACAGGCGCTAACTCAACTGTGTTATCGGCAGCCTTACCACAAACGTTGATCCCCTATTGTGCTCCGATACAACGTCAATGTCACCTGAGTATGCTTCCACCATGGTTTTTACCGAAGCCAGGCCAAGGCCTGTGCCTTTGCCGCAAGGTTTTGTGGTAAAATTGGAATCAAAAATATATGGTTGATTCTTTGCGGGTATCCCCATTCCGTTATCACTGATTTTGATATAAATAGTTGTGCTGTCCTGATACGTTTTAATGCTCAGTTGCTTTTCTTCAACCGCTTCCATGGCGTCTATGGCATTGGATATCAGGTTATTGATGATTTGTTTGATCTGCACCGTGTTGCCCATCACTTGCGCCAATTCGGGGTCAAGCTGAATATCCTTTTTCGTTTTTTGCTCAAGCGCCGGATTCAGTTCAAAATAATCGAGTTCCTTTTTAATAATAGCGTTGACATTCACAGGCATCAACTCAAAGCAGGCATCAACCCGGACGTTTTGCAGGATACCGGAGATAATATGCTTTAAATCGTGAGCCCTGGATTGGGCCAGCGATAGCATATGCGCTATTTTTCCGCGGGAAAAGGTATCTATGCGATTAAACATCAATTCCAGCATTTCAAGGGCCCCGGAAACCGCATGCAGCGGATTGTTCAGATTATGAACAATTTGAGCTGCGTATTTTCCAAGCATGGCCTCGTTTTGGACTTTCAGAAGTTTTTGGGTGCGTTCGAGCACCAAGTGTTCCAAGTATTTGTTCTGATCTTCCAACTTTTGAAACAGAATTTGTTTTTCTCTATTGAGCAGGTAAATATCCAGGGCTTGCTTCACCCTGATTTTAAGCTCCCTGTTGTCCCAGGGCTTGATGATGTAACTATGAATCCGGCCGGTGTTGACAGCTTTAATAATCGTGTCGCTATCATCCCAGCCTGATATAATTATTTTCACAATTTGAGGATAATGCTTTTCAATATGAGACACTACCTCCTGCCCGTCAGGCGGAGGCATGCGCATATCCGTTATCACGACTTGAAAAAAATCATTCTCTTTTTCCGCAAGCAGGGCTATCGCTTCATCTCCGCCGGAGGCGAAGAAACAATGATAGGGTTCAGATTTCATAATGCGCCGAATTGCTTTTAGAATATCAGGCGCATCATCTACAAACAAGATATTGCACTTTGCGTAGGTCATGATAATGTTCCGTACACTTTTAAGCACAACGAAGTTATTGGGAAAATTGGTCATTTATGGATGGCTATATCCTGTGCATTGCCCAGCGTAATAATGACTCCCTTTCCTTTATAATGCCCGGAAAACGGGTACATATCAATGGTAACTGCGCTGGTTTCTTTGAGTTCTATGTCTAATTGGATGGATTGTCCGGACTTTATTACATTTTCGACGGCTTTATCAATCTTTTCGCCGAAATACATGCTCAAAGGCACGCCGATATTTATGTTTTCCTTGCTGATAAGCCGTTTGGCCATTTTATTGACTAAAATAATCATGGTATTGTTATCGGCGCCAATGATCGGCAGCGGCAGATCTTCCAATACGGCGTGAGAAAGCTGCAAGGCATGGTTTTGAATGGCAATCTCACGGGTGCGTTCTTCAACCAATTCTTCTAAGTGTTCGTTCATTTGTTTAAGCTGATCATTTTGAACAACAACCTGCTCATCGAGCCGTTTATTTGCCTGGACTAAATCATATTGATCCAGAGCCTGCCTGATTTCCAATTTTAAATTGTGGTCGTTCCAGGGTTTGAGAAAAAATTTATAGATATGACCTTTGTTGATTGACTCTGTAATTGAATCCACATCCGTATAGCCAGTCAAAATAATCCGCAGCACATCTGGAAATTCTTCTTTGACATGGGCAAAAAATTCCGTACCGTTCATCTCCGGCATCCTTTGATCCGAAATAATTAGGTGTACTTTATTTTGCTTTAGAATATCAATTGCTTCCATACCACTGGAGGCTGTCAGAATCTTATATCCCTCTCTTCGCAATAACCGTTTTAGAGAATGCAGAATAAAAGTTTCATCATCTACACAAAGGATGGTGCGCCCTTTGTCATTCATCTAGGTAATCCTTCAGCCATAGCATAATAAGCTTCTTCTGCTTTTTTTTTGACCTCTGGCATCCATTTCCGTACGTCTTTAATTTGCGAAAACATTATTTTATTGGCCGAATCGCAAATGGTTTGTTTCACCTTTGGGCCCGTGGAGTCAAAATGTGAAGATATCAACACATCGGCCGAATGAACCAAAAGCGTCAAGGGATCACAAACGGCCTTTTTTTCCGGGTCATGGTGAAATGCGATAACCCTGCGTAACTTTTTAGGAAGGTTCCAACGCAATGACAGGTAAGCGCCTATGGAATCATGGCCTAAAGGAAAATAGCGTTTTTCAATTTCCCGGAACCCTTTTTTTTCCGCAGCCATATCCCTTAAAACAAGGGCGAAATGTTCGCTGTAAAAGTTGGCCATAACCACTTTTCCGATATCATGGATTAATCCGGCGGTAAAAATATCCTCCTTGTGGCGCCCGCCCGTCTGCTCGTCAAGGTAACGGCTGACCGTTGCCACCGCAATGGCGTGAAGCCAGAAAGAAGAAATATCGAATCCATTGAATTTACCTTGCAATTTAACACTGTCGATAACAGCGATGGTCACTACCGCATTGCGAACCGTATTGAATCCCATCAACATAATGGCATGGGCGACATTGGTAACCTTTTTGCTGAAACCAAAAAATGCTGAATTCACTAATTTTAAGAGCTTTGGCACGATAGCATGGTCTTTTTCAATTACCTTGGCAAGTTCCTGAGCCGGAGTTTCAATATCCTGAAGCATGCGGTTAACCTGCATGGCAACGGAAGGCAACGTTGGCAGTTCATGAACCGAATTCAGTTCCATTAAAAATTCGTCTGCTGACTTTTCCAAAAGATTTGGGACAGAAGGCGCCTTCTGCGTTCCGGCTTGTTTATTTATTTGCCCTGGTAGTGACATACTTTTGCCTAATCCGGATTCCCGGGAATTGAAACAGAAACCTTACCGGGTATCATTGCGCGTTCACCAATGCTTTGAATCGATTGAACCGAAGCCGGTTTGAGTACAGATCCTTTAGTTAATAACAATCGTCCGTCATTCAAACGCAAGTCTTGCATTAACGTCATACCCGCTGCAAGACTTGACAGCTCCATGGTATAAGTTATCGGAATGTTATTGTTTTTCTTGACCGTTCTAAGTAAGGCGCTAACAACTTCAATGTCATATTTTCTTTTGGCCCCCTGAAAAAGTTTCTGCTCGGCGGCATTTTCTATTATTGGTTCCGGGCCGTCATCAATCGCCATGGATTTCCAGACTTCAGGCTCGAACTTTCTGCGCACCATATTCATTAGTTTCTGCATATCCCTGGGCCAGGTTTCAGTGATGTTGCAGTAGTCAGACACCGCCAGCAATATTTTCGATCCCAGGGGAATCTGGTTTCCTCTTAGACCGTTGGGAAACCCGGTACCGTTTACATGCTCATGATGGTAAAGAACCAATTCTCCCACGTTTGCCATTTTTTCTATATTTTCCAGAATAATTGAGGCGATTATGGGATGCTCGCTGTATATCTGGAATTGTTCATCGGTCATTTGTTTAACATCTTTGCACCAAATGTCTTCGGGAACTCCCAGCAAACCGATATCATGTATCATACCCGCCATTTCGATGGTATCTAAATCCTTTGCAGACTGTTTCATTGTTTGGGCGGTTTGCCGGGCCAGGCTGGCCACTTTACGCATGCATTTACCTAACCCGGGATTTAACATTTCCACCATGGAAACAAGTAACTTAATCGAATCCTTGAAACTGTTTTCGAGCATGCTGTTGATGGTCTGCAAGGCCTTGTTTCTTTCATAAACCTCTTTGGTTCGTTCCTGCACCTTTTTCTCTAAGTTTCCGTTCAGCTCAGCAAGAGATTTATTCTGTTGAATTGTCAGTGATGTCAGGCGCTTGTTTTCCATCACCAACTCATAATGTTCAAGGCTTTGGCGTACATGCAAAAGCAAATCGTCATCGTTCCAGGGCTTTGTTAAATAGCGGTGAATTTCACCTTTGTTAACTGCCTGAATAACGGCCCCAACATCGGAGTAACCTGTTAACAGATAACGAATAGCGTCCGGAAACAGATCCTTTGCTTTTTCAAGAAATTGAGCGCCATTCATTTCCGGCATCCGCTGGTCGGAAATAATTAGCGAAACCGGATGAGTAAGTTCCTGAAGTTTTTCAAGCCCCTCTTTTCCGCTTTCAGCGGTCACAATAGTGTATCCTTGTCTTCTGAACAAACGTTGAAGAGAACGAGTAATGGCTTTTTCGTCATCCACAAGTAATAGGGTATGTTCCATTTTTATAGCCGCCCCTTTGATCCCGCAGATTTCTTATAAATTAACTTGCAGGGCTGGGTTGACTGCTGTTTTCGACTGGGAGCCGGATCAGAAACGTTGTTCCCTTGCCTACCGTACTGCTGACGTCAATTGTGCCCTTGTGCTTTTTGATAATGTTAAACGCGATGTTCATCCCCAAACCGGTGCCTTTTCCCACATCTTTTGTAGTAAAGAAAGGATCGAATATTCTATTTATATTTTCTTCAGGTATGCCGCATCCCGTATCGCTTATGGATATTTCCACAAAACCTTTTTGGGATCTGGTATTGATATCTATATTTCCATTTTTTTCAATAGATTGTGCGGCATTGATCAGTATGTTCATAAAAACCTGGTTTAACTGGTGAGGATAACCATTTATCTTGGGAATTTGTTCCAGATGCTTAGTCACAGAGGCTTTGTATTTAATTTCATTGCTGACAACATTCAGGGTGGATAAAATTCCGTTATTGATATCCGTGGATTGAACCTTATCCTCGTTGGGATGGGCAAAGTCCTTCAGGTCTAATACGATTTTTTTAATTCGGGAGGCGCCTTCACGACAGTCCGATATCAAATCCGTGGTATCCTTGATGAGGAAATCAATATCGATTTCTTCTTCAAAATCTTTAAGCGACTGTATTTTTGGTGTAATCGTAGAGGAAAGATCAGGTTTGTTTCCGGCAGATTCCAGGCTCTTTAAAAATTTCTGGTAGCGCAGGATCAGCTCATGCATATCTTTTTGGTAATCTCCCAGCGTTTTCAGGTTAGAGCTGACAAAGCCGGTGGGATTGTTAATTTCATGGGCAACACCGGCGGCAAGTTGACCAATGGAGGCCATTTTTTCGGAATGCAGCATCTGGTGTTGGGTCTCTTTTAGTCTTACCAGGGTTTGCTCCAGCTTTTTGTTTTTAGCTTCGATTTGACTATAACTTTCCAGCAAGCGTTCGTTTAGCTGGCGGATTTTTTCAGTATTGCGGCGCTCTTCGGTAATATCTTTCATTACAACAACGGTTTGAACGACCCGTTCCAATTTATCCTTAATGGGCAGACAATTGACTTGTTTGTAAATTTTTGAATCCGGCTGTTCGTCAAAGATTATGACGTTTTCGTTTGCTTTTCCCCTGGCAAACACGTTTTGCACAAGCGGTATAATTTTGGATGAATAATTTTTTAATACAGCAGATTCTTCTTTGAGTTGCTCACAGTTCTTGCCCACCACATGATCGATACCGAGCCGTGTATCTTTAACAAAAGATTTGTTTGCCGATACAATGGTAAAATCCGGATCTATCGATACAATTTGTTCTTGAAGGCAGTCGAAAACAGTACGCAGCTTTTTGCGGCTTTCAACAATGTTTTGTTGCAGTTTGATGTGGTTGTCTTCAAGTTCAAGGATTCGTATACCGGTTAGTACACGGGCGCGCAGCTCCTCTGGATCAAAAGGTTTGGGAATAAAATCATCGGCTCCTGTTTCCAATACATTGACCAGGTCCTTTTTGCGATCCTTGACAGTGAGCATAATAATGTAAACATAATTGTCTTTATAGTTTTGACGAACCCTTCGGCACAATTCAAGTCCATCCATCTCCGGCATAATCCAATCAGTGATGATAAATTTGCAGCTACGCTCCTTAATGACTTCCCAGGCCTTTCGGCCATTTTCAGCCTCAATGACCTTTTGCCCTATTGATAGCAACATTTTTTTGAGTAAGCTGCGTGAGATAAAATCATCTTCAACGATTAGAATTTCCATGAGTTATTACTCCTGATACGGCTGTGCCTGCTCGCCGCTTATTTTACCACTGAATGCAGGTTTTTACGTAACATTGATTTAAGGCGATTTGTGTTAAGGAATATAACATCTTGTATGTCTTTTTTTCCGTCTTCTGCGTTATGCCAAAGGTGCGAATACGTTAAGTATGCAAACTTTGGCACGCCTTGAATACGAAAAAAAATCGAAGCTCAATCTGGTATATTCTTTTCCGCCAATCGCCTAAGCATTTATGATCCAGCCGGATCATTTAGTAATGATAATTAGGTTACTGTTAGATTATAATTTTTCAAACATTAAGGCCATTAAAATTTTAAAATGCTATCAAATGGTTAATGTCAAGATCAGAAACAGGTAATATTGGATAAAATCATACAAGGCATAAAGAAAATCAGCGGCATTTTCTTTCCCATCGAAAACATGGTTTCCCGATCTTCATATCGTCCTTTTTTGTTTTAAACTTTAATTTTTAAATCTTTAGGTCTTGGTACGCGCCGATTCGAATACAAGGATCCTTGGCTGATTACTAGGGATAAGTTTTTTTACACATAAGAAGCATTTTTTTGCATAAACCTTTTTAATATTATGACCTCTAGCTGTTCAGTTATCTGAAATATGTGTAATTTCAAAGATCAATGGGTTAAGTTTTGTCAAAGCGGGCCGATATTGCTTTCAGCGTTAAACGATCTAATCAAATTAGACCTTTGAGAGCATAAGCTGATGCTCAAAGTTAAGCATAATGGGAAAAAGCGGCTGAAAAATGACAATGCAACACGGAGATGAAATGTCAAAGAAAAGCGGTGCGTTGCAAATTCTATTAGTGGAAGATGATACCGGTACGCTGGCCGTGCTGGAAAAAAATTTGTCCAGTTGGGGTTATGTTATCAATACCGCGAATAATGGACAGCAAGCACTTGAGATTTTGGAAAAATTAAATACCGATATTATTGTCAGCGATTGGTTGATGCCCAATATCGATGGCTTGGAGCTGGTAAAAAAGGTTCGTAGCCTGAATTTGGAAAAATATATCTATTTTATTTTGATCAGTTCCCAGGACACACGAACGGATATTGTCCGGGGATTGCAAAGCGGTGTGGACGATTTCCTTGCAAAGCCGGTAAATCTTGATGAACTGCGTGAACGCCTGGAAATTGGTGAGCGAATTATCAGCTTAGAGCGGGAACTGAACAAGAAATATATCGCCATAAAAAATAATTATTTCCAAACCATCCAAATGTTTATCACCTTAATGGAAGCCTACAGCAAAAACTTGGGCGCCCATTGTCAGCGTGTAGGTAAACTTTGCTTTGAGCTGGCCCAACTTCATGAACAGGTAGCAGCTCAAGACTATGAGATCAGCAAGGTTTCCGGTTTGATGCATGACATCGGCTTAATCGGGCTGCCCGAAACCATATTGAGTAAAAAACGTATCGAATTAATAGGAGATGAGTATGATTTATACCGCAGTCATCCGGTGCGCGGCGAAATTACTCTCGGGCAAATCGATTTATTAAAGCCGGTTGCCGGCATCGTTCGCATGCATCATGAGCAATACAATGGACGGGGTTTTCCGGACCAGCTGGCCGGTGAGCAGATTCCGGTCATAGCAAGGATCGTCTGCGCCGCCAATAGCTATGATAACCTGATATATCGTGATCAGATCAAACGAAAGGATGTTCATGAGCATTTGAACAAATTAAGAGGCTATCAATTAGATCCGCATATTGTGGATCTGCTTCTTGAGATAAATGAAAAAAGAAATCAAGAATTTGAAAAATCAACGGATTATGAAATTCATCTGGATAAATTAAAGCCCGCTATGGTTGTTGCAAAAGATGTGCATATGAAAACCGGCGCCTTTATCATGGCCGCTGGTACTGAACTCGATAGCAAAACTATTGAAAAATTGAAACAATACAATTTGATAGGAAACATTAGCGATACGGTATTTGTTCACAAATAGAGGATAGTTTATGGATATAGCAACCGTTATCGGCCTGGCCAGCGGTACTTTTTTTATTTTAGCGGCCATTATCATGGGCGGCAGCGCGACCGTCTTCATCAATCTTCCGGGTTTGCTAATTGTTTTGGGCGGCACCATTGCCACCACTTTTATCAAGTTTAAGATGGCGGATGTTTTAGGCTCCATTAAAGTCGCGATGAAAGCGTTTTTGCTAAAAATGGACGATCCGCAAACGATTATAAAAGAAATGGTCAATTTTACGCGCATTGCCAAAAAAGAAGGATTGATCGCGCTGGAAAAAGAAGAGCCCTCGGACATTTTTTCCGCCAAGGCTCTGCAATACCTTTCCGATGGCTATGACGAAGGATTAATCGAAGATATGCTCAATAAGGATATCCGGCTGACTCTTCTGCGCCATGGCCTCGGCCAGGAAGTTTTTAAAGGCATGGGCGATACGGCCCCGGCATTTGGCATGATAGGAACCCTGATCGGTTTGGTGCAAATGCTGGCCACTATGGATGATCCGGCCTCTATTGGGCCTTCTATGGCTGTGGCTCTTTTGACGACACTTTACGGCGCGGTGTTTGCAAATTTTATTTTTCTTCCTTTGGCCGACAAATTGAAATTGCGCAGTGCACAGGAAAAATTAAATAAAAATATAATTGTCGAGGCTGCCATTGGCATAAACCGGGGCGTTTCACCAATGGTTCTTGAAGAGTCATTAAAAATTTTCCTGTCCCCGCAAGAACGTGAAGTGGGTGAGAACCAGGAGGGTGAAGGAGCGGTTGCCTGATGGGAGCGCCTGTAGAAGAAAAGCCTGATATTGAGCCCGGAGCGCCGAAATGGGTGGTCACTTTTGGGGATCTGATGAGTCTGCTGCTGTGTTTTTTTGTGCTGCTGCTATCTTTTTCTGAACTGGATCGTCAAAAATACAAACAGGTTGCCGGGTCAATGGAAAAAGCGTTTGGTGTCCAAAAACGCACCAAAATAATGGAAATTCCAAAAGGCATGAAAATGATCGCCAAAGATTTTGATCAGGAGATCATTGCCACGCGTATCAGGGAAGAAATCGGCCGGCAGGTAGAAGAGCTCTTCGCTTCCAAGCTTGAAGGTATGGAAGGTAAAATCGAAATTAAAGAAGGAGCACAAGAAGTAGTCATTCGCCTTATGGGAGAAAGCACTTTTGATTCCGGCAAAGCTGAAATCAAGGTTGTTTTGAAACCTCTTTTAAAAGAAGTCGCCGAATTATTAGAATCCTCCGATGAAGATGTTATCATATCCGGGCATACGGATAACATTCGCATGCGCGGCGGACCGTTTAAAACCAACCTTAGGTTGTCCGCCGCAAGGGCTTCGGCCGTTGCGGAATTTTTGATTGCGAATTCATCCATTGACCCGCAACGCATTTCCACCATGGGATTTGGTAAATACCGGCCCATTGCCTCCAACTCCACAGCCGAAGGGCGCGAAAAAAACAGGCGTGTTGAAATTATTATTGGAAATCTTCCCCGCAGAACGCAATGATGCCTATGAAATAAAGTCCACCAGGCTGCGCGTAACCATCTTGGCGGATGTGGCCAGGGTGCTCTCGTAAGCCACTTGCTGAACCTGAAGATCTATTATTGATTCGGCCATATCAGCGTCTTCGGTTTGCGATAGCATGTCTTGCATATTTACCTTGTAATGATCGTAGTAGTTTTTGGTAGCAGTAAGCCTATGGCTCCGTCCGGCGTTTTCCACGCGTACGGTTTCAAGCTGGTCCAAGGCGCTTTCGATACGTGTTATCTGGCCTGTAATGTTCGCGGTATCGTCTGCGAGCAAGGCGGTTTCCAAATCGGCCAATACATCGAAGATATCATCCGCCCCCATAAATATATTGTTGCCGTCCGCCTGAATATCAATAATTAAGTTTTCACCGACCATGTAGTCCTTGGCATCATTATCACCGGCGTACGACACCACACCGGCGGCTTCGACAAATGGCTCTGTATCGGTAAGATTACCGCCGAAAATATAATTACCGTTCATTTGCGAATTTGCCATTTGAAGCACTTGCTGCCGGATAGTGCTGATGTCTTCGGCAAAAGAGTCGCGCATATCAACATTAGGATCAAAAGCGATTTCTTTTGCATCCGATAAAAAGTCGGTTACTGTGTCAAGGATCAATTCAACTGTATCAATATGAATTTTGGCCTTCTCAATGTTCTCGCCATATTGTTCCATATTGGATATGATTTTGCGGTAATTCAAGGCCTCACCTATGCCAACGGGATCATCGGAAGGACGGTTGATTTTTTTCCCGGTGACAATACGTTCCTGTACTTTAAACATTTGCGATGTTTGTCTATTCAAGTTGACCTTTATGCGGTTGGCCATCATTTGGTTGCTCACGCGCATGGCTTGTGCCCCCCCTTTTCTTAGATAATTACCGGGTCAAGGACAACAAGGTGTCCAGCAATTCATCCGTCATGGTAATCAGTCTGGCCGCAGCGTTATAAGCGTGCTGGTGTTGAATCATGTTCACCATTTCCTCATCCAGGGAAACTCCTGAGATTTCCTGGCGGCGCTGTTCAAGATGATTTACCATGGTTACTTCATGCTCATAGTTAAAATTAGATGACAGCACATCCTGGCCTACTTCGCCGACCAGCGCTGTGTAGTAGTTATCAAAAGTGGCTGCTCCACCGGACATGGTCAAAGCGCTTTGCAGGTTGGCAATGGCGATGGCATTGGTGTTATCGCCGGGCAGCTGTGCACTATCCGATGCAGCCGCAATTTTATTTGGGTTTGAAACAATGGCTGTGTTTACTGCAATATCCGATGCGTCACTGCCTGTGAAAAAATTGTTTTGGGTTCCATCGAGCCCGTAACCGGCACTAGTGCTGTGCAGGGTATTGACTTGCGTGATCAACGTGCTGGCCAGTGAGTCCAAATCCGTCAAATATCCGTTAATGAGGGTGTCCCTGCCATAGATAAACCCTTTGAGTTCTCCGCCGGAGATAGTGGTGGTAATATCGGTGGTTGAGCCGTTGCTCGAATTCCAGTAAACATGCTGTACTCCCCCGCTATTGGCCGTGCTCAACGTCCAGTCATTGCCGATCTCCACCAGGGGCTGGCCGCTGCCTGCCGTAATGGTCAGGTTGCCATCTCCATCTTCAAAACTTTCAATATCTATGAGTGTTGATAAATCATTGGCCAGAGAATCCCTCTGATCCCTGAAATCATTTGCATTATGGCCCCCGGATTCAACCTGGATGATCTTTAGGTTTAAATCGGCAATTTGAGAGGTTATGATATTGATTTGGGTGACAGCACTGTCAACACTGTCGTCAATATCTTCCTGGAGACTTGTCAGGCTGCCTCTTAATTGGCTGAAGGTGCTGGTCAGGTATTGGGTGGTATTGACTAGGCTGACCCGTTCCACATGCCCGGATGGATTATTGGCTACATTTTGCCAGGCGTTCCAAAAATCGGACATCGCACCGTTGAGACCATAGCCGGAAACCTCGTCAAACAGAATTTCGGTTTTTGCCATAACATTTTTCTGGGCATCCCATCGGCCCAGGGCATCCTTTTCAGAATTGAGTTGGGCGACCAAAAACTGGTCGTAGAATCTTTGAATGCGGGTTTCTGACGTAACGCCGGTACTCATTGTCATACCTTCGACGCGCACGGGGGTTTTCTGAACAAGGGTCAGTTGTTGGCGTGAATAACCGGGAGTGTTGACATTTGCGATGTTATTGCCTGTGATATCAATGGCTTTCTGCTGAGCCAGAAGAGCCGTTTGACCGACATTGAGCAAACCATAGACGTTTGGCATCTTTAAGTTACCTCCTTTTTTTAATGGTTAGGCGGTATTAGTCACCAATCGTCCACCGGTATTGGCGCTGTTAATATTTCCCGATACGCCATATACCGAAGAAACTTGCGCCCAATGATAAAAAAAGGACGAAGCTTGTTCTACAAGTCGCAGGCAATGCCGGATTAGCATGCGCATTTGTTTATTGGACTGCTGAACTCTTTGGATCAGCTTGGTGATAGAGCCTTTCAATGTATTGAGTTCGATACCGTGCTCGTATGAAACCTTTTGGGCCAGCGCCGACAGCGTGACTGAATCCGGACAAAAGTTAAATTGAACAGATAATTGGGTCAGTAACGCGATGCGTTTTTGATCCAATTGCCTGATGCCGGATATGAGACGTTCCTTTTCCAAGACGGCACTGGTCAACGCCTTGATATCGACTGCTATTACCGCCTCGAGTTCACTATCCAAAAGAGGCAGCAATTGGGTATACTTTTTTTCAACTTGCTTCAATACATCGATTAGTTGATCAATTTGGCTCATCACACAATCCTAATCTTTAAACGCGCATATTTACCTTATGTAATACAACGTCGTTTTCTAAAGACTCTCGCAGCATATCAGTGGCGACCTGCTGACCAACCACTTTATAAGTGCCGTTATCAACTTCAGACTTTGTTTCCTGAACTTTTTCCTCACGGATCTCAGGCATTTGCTTGAGAGCGTATGCGGCCTTTTGGACTTCCTGGCCCTGGGATGAAAGTTCAACTTTGTCCGTTTGTTGCGCGGCGCTTTGCACGTTTTTGTTTTGCGGCGGATCATTCGACGTCTGACCTTGCTGGCGTATTTGTTTTAAATACGCCTCCATCTGGATATTTGCGTTGTTTGCGTTAATCTTCATGCTTAACCTCCTGACCGGCTTTAGCTTCCGGATCAGTCCTGGCTTGGAATTAAATGCGATAGTAAGCTGCTGCGGATCAGCAGCCGATACCTCCTGATTTAGGTATCGGCTATAGGCAATATTACTTTAGGGCAAGTTGAAAATACCTCGGCTTTTCTAATCGTTTTGATCAGTTGGGCCAATCTCCTCTAACTGGCGCAGCAGCATCGAAGCCAGGCCGATGCCGCCCCGGTGCGCAATGTTTTTAGACATTTCGCTGTCAAGCATGGTCGTATATAATTTTTCGGCGCTGTTCCCAGAAAAAACACCATTCTGAGGCACCGTTTGACGCATCTGCTTCATCATATAATTAATGAACAGGGATTCGAAATCATTACAGGTTTTTTGCAGCGATTTGGGCTGGGCTTTCATGCCGTTGCCGGCCCGTAGGCCGCTGTATAACCCCTTGAGTGTTCCCATATCGGGTAGTTGAAATTTGAGCACATCGGACATGGTTTAAATGACCTCCAGTTCGGCTTGTAATGCCCCAGCCGATTTAATGGCCTGAAAAATGGCAATCAGGTCCCGGGGAGAAACGCCCAGAGCGTTCAGAGCCCGCACTACCTGCCCAATACTGGTGCTTGCTTGCATCAGGACCAGTTGCTTGCCTCCTTCCTTAACGGTTACTTCGGTATCCGGGGTTACAACCGTCTCACCCTGTGAAAACGGAGCAGGCTGGGAAACCGAAGCGCTTTCCTTGATAACGATGCTCAGGTTGCCGTGGGCAATGGCAATGGTTGAAATCCGCACGTCTTCGCCCATAACCACAGTACCGGTGCGTTCATTGATTACCACCCGGGCCGCTGTATCAGGCTTGACATCAAGTTTTTCAATCTTGGCCACCAGATCGACCAAATTACCGGCGTAAGAAGCGGGTATATTCAGCTCAACCGTTCCAGCGTCAGGGGCTTTGGCGATTCGGCCGTAAAAAAGACCGTTAATCGCGTCCCTGACCCTCGCCGCCGTTGTAAAATCCGGATAATGCAGACTTAATACCAGACAGTTGCGCCGGTTAAAGTCCATATCGACCTCACGTTCAACCAGCGCGCCACTGATCACCCGCCCAACCGTGGGAAAATTTTTCTGAACCGAGCCGCCGGCGCCTCCTGCGGAAAAGCCACCTGTGCTCACAGGTCCCTGAGCTACCGCATACACATTGCCGTTTGCCGCTTTTAAAGGCGTCAGCAGCAATGTGCCGCCTTGTAAGTTTGAGGCATCGCCGATTGAACTGACCAGAGCATCGATCTGGCTTCCGCTCCTTGCAAACGGCGGTAGTTTGGCCGTCACCATCACCGCCGCCACGTTGGAAACGGAAACGTCGCTTGATTTAACGCTGATTCCCATTTTATCCAGCATGCTGACCATCGATTGCACCGTAAACAACGATTTTTTTCCATCCCCGGTACCGTCCAAACCTACAACCAAACCATAGCCCACCAATTGATTGCTTCGCACGCCTTTGATATTCGCGATATCCTTTATGCGTACGGCGAACAGATCAGCCGGGAAAAACGCTGATAACATCATCGCAAGGCAAACCATCACAAGCAAAGTCGAGATGTTATAATTGCATTTGTATGAGAACACGCTAAAGTCACCTTTTCCCCTTGGCAAAGCCATATTAAAAGGGCCAGACCTTGTCAAAAAACCGCATCAGCCAGCCCGGTCGCTGACGATCGTTAATTACCCCGGAGCCGCTATAGGATATCTTGGCATCCGCTATATAAGTCGATTGCACCACGTTATCGGCTGAAATATCACGGGGACGAACCAAGCCGGTAAGCGTAATGATCTGGTTTTCGTGATTAATCCTTACCTCGCGGGTACCCTGAATAACTAAATTGCCGTTTTCCAGCACCTCTACTATGCGAGCGGTCAGATAAGCGGTCAGATCACCACTGCGGATAGTAGCGCCTGAACCTTCAAACTCGCTGTCAAGACTTGCCGCGACACCGGAAAAAGGATTAAAAAACGGCCGGTCGCTGGGATAGCTTTGCTCCATATTGAAAAAATTGGTTATTCCGCCGGTCAAAGCGCTCGACCGGTCTGTTGAGGTGCTGGCCGTGTTGCTGGCGCTGGAGGATTCGACAATTTTTACGGTAATGATATCACCTGTGCGGCGTGCTTTGACATTGATGAACATGGAGCTCAACGGACTATTGTCCTGCCACAATGATCCTTCCGAAACTTGCGCAAGAGCCACCGTTTTAAAAGGCGTTTCGGCTTGTCCGGACATAGCCGGTTGTTGGGCATATGGCGTCTGCGCATCTTTTTTTGCCTGATCGTACATAAGCCCGCCGCACCCCCAGCCACACATCCATATCCCCATGTAACTTGCACCGGCAATCAATTTTATGATTCTCAATCGGTTAAGCATATTTCGTCCTTTAAAAATCAACCTTTACGGTGTGCGCGTCCATAACCGTTGCATATACTATTTTTTTTGAAGATAGATTTTCGATCCGGATTCGTTCGCCGTCTTCGCCGTTTTCCCTGGCCTTAGCCTGGGTGGCGATTCTGAGCAATCCGGATTCGGCGATAACCTGCACAACATCACCCTTATGAATAAGGTGTCTTTTTTTAAATTGATTCATTCTCAAGATGCTGTTAGCGGCCACAGCACGCCGGGGCCGCTTTCCGATCACATCCTTTTTTTTCAAAACCGCGCCTGTGGGAACGGCCGCCAGGTTGGCCTTTTTAATGATCACATCCGATGATTTCAGCGGTTGATCTTTTCCAAGGGGTTTGGCCGAAAACACCACATTGCTCCATACCTGTATTGTCGCTGTAGCGCTGAGCTTGCGCACCGTTTTTCCGTCAACTTTGATCAACACGTTAAAGGCGACAGCGCCCAGCCAATCCGTCTTTTTGGGCGCTGTGAGCTTAAAAGACACCTTACCCTTGGGAACACGAACTATCTTGGTGCAATGAACAGACGCAACTTTTAATTGACTCGATTTCCATGGCGCTTTGCGGGCAATGAACTTACGCACGGCTTTTGAAATCATATCAGAGGTTACCGTAGCGTATTTGCGGGTTACTTTCACCGGCGCTTTGGCGATCAAGTTGTAATCCGATTTTTTTAAATCGATTTTAGATAACGCAGAGCTGACCTGGTTTGCATGTACGTACAAGGATTGCCCGGGCACCCTGACACGGGTAATTTTCAATAATTTCAATTTCCTTTTCAATTCCTGGTCCTGGCATTCCAGATCGGCGATGCGGCCCAGGGTGACATTTTCAGAGCTAATGACCGCTTTGCGCAACAACCTTATTTGTATGGGTTTTGCCCATGCCAAGCCAACAAGAAACAGCAAAAACACTACAATGGAAAAACACATCACTTTATGCAGGGCGCAGTTTTTCATAACGTCACCGTTATCGCCTATCGTTTCAGGTTATTGGCGGTTTGAAGCATATCATCCGCCGCTTGGATCGCCTTGCTGTTAATTTCATAAGCACGCTGGGCGGTAATCATATTCACCATTTCATCCACCACGCTTACATTACCCATCTCCAGGAAGCCTTGGGCGATGGTGCCGAAACCATCTTCACCGGCCGTTCCGGTTACAACGTCTCCCGAGGCGGCTGTTTCCAGGTAAAGATTACGGCCGATGCTTTGCAGTCCCGCTGGATTAATAAAACGGGCCAATTCAATTGTTCCGAGTTCAACGGGTTCTGTTTGACCGGCCTGAATAATTGAAAGCGTACCATCCGTACTAATGGAAACGCCCAGCGTGTCAATGGGCAGAGTAATTTCCGGCTCCAACAAAAAACCATCCGGTGAGACCATTCTCCCTTCCCCGTCGATTTTAAAATTGCCCGCGCGTGTATAGGCGATATCACCATTGGGTTGGATTATCTGGAAAAACCCTTGGCCTTCGATGGCCATATCCAAATCGTTTTGGGTATGCTGAAAATTTCCCTGGATAAACACTTTTTGGGTCGAAATCATCCGGGTGCCCAGCCCTACCTGAATCCCGGTGGGAACCTGGCCGCTGCCACCGGCGTTTGTTCCGGCGGCACGCATGGTTTCATAAAGCAGATCCTGGAAATCCACACGGCTTCGTTTAAAACCGGCAGTATTTACATTGGCCAGATTGTTTGAAATGACATCGATATTTGAAGTCTGGGCTTGCATGCCTGATGCTGCTGTCCAAAGGCTGCGAATCATTTGGTGTTCCCCCTTTTATACTCCTTTTATATTAGATACTGCGTCCCACATCATTTATCGTTTTGGCTGTTGCCTCGTCAGAGGCTCTTATCACACGCTGATAGGCTTCAAAAACGCGCGTGGTTTCAATCAGTTCGGTCATCGTGGCAACGGCGTTTACGTTGGAGTTTTCCACAACACCTTGATTTACCATTGTCCCTTCAGCATCTTGAATGCGGACATCCGGCTTAGTCGGCGCAAAACGCGTTGGTCCCACTTTTGACAAATCGTATGGTTTTGCAAAATCAACCACTTTTATCCTGTCCACTAAGGCGCCATCGACGAAGATGTCTCCATTGTCTCCGATTTCTATAACCGCGCCATCAAGGGTAATTGGCCCTGCCTGCCCCATTACCGGAAAACCATCGCCGGACGTGAGCACCCCTTGCGAATCCAATGTAAAATTTCCGCTGCGGGTATACTCAAGGCCTTCTTGAGTTTCTATTTCAAAAAATCCGCTGCCTGTCAGGGCCACATCAAGCGGGTTTCCGGTACGCAACATTTGTCCGGCTGAATAATTTACTGCAAAAGTGGCCGGAGGCGTATATGGCGTTACTTGTGAAGCCGGATTTGCGGCAGTTCTTTCTTGCTCGTCTTGCGGTACGCGAAATTCAATCTTGTCGGCTTTAAATCCAATGGTGTTTATGTTTGCCAGATTATGGGAAAGCACATTTAGCCTGGCTTGTTGGAGAAGGGCGCCAGATGCCGCTTTATAAATCAATCCGCTCATATCATTCCTTTCCGAAATAGTCTGCTATTGTTTTAGCAATGACTATGCCACGCTCACATAGCTGATTAAAATCCTGTAATTAAAGGATAATTTTCATTAAAGGAAAATATTGACGTCAATGGATCGGCAAGTTTTACCTATCAAAGTCAAAAATCCCGGCAAGAAAAGCCGGGCTTTTTGACTTTACAAGTAAGGGGGGGGGCAAAGTTGTGAATATCGGATAGCCAGTTTATTAATGAGCGCTTGATCTTATAGCAGGCATAATTGCTATCACGACGGAAAAACCTAACTTCAGTTTTGCTTTAATTTGCAAATTATCCAGCCGTTTCATTTCCAAAAGCCCCCTGTTTCATTATCTTATGCAAATCACCCGTTAAATTCCAGGGCGCTTATACTACTAATATCGAAGTCTATGCCAGAATACCTCCATCGCAGGCAAGGCATGCACCGGTTGTATAGGATGCGGCATCAGATACCAGATACAGTACAGCTCCGGAAATTTCATCAGGATCGGCATGTCTTTTTAAAGGTATCTGATTGACCACCATATCGTAGATTTGCTTGTTTTCCATTAAAACCGACGTGAATTTGGTGTCTGTAAATCCAGGCAATACTGCGTTGACACGGATGTTGGACGATGCCAGCTCCTTAGCAAAGGTCCGGGTCATGGTGATCAGCGCACCTTTGGTAATAGAGTAAACACCCTGCATGGGCGCGGGCCGGATACCGTTGACCGATGAAATATTCACAATAGCCCCCTGCCCCGCGGCTTGCATCAGAGCTATTGCCTTTTGAATCATGAAAAATGGCCCTTTCAGGTTTACATCCAAAGTTTTATTCCAAATGCCTTCATCTACAGTGAATATGTCGCCAAAGTGGGGATTGGTTGCGGCGTTGTTGACCAGAATATCAAGCCTGCCGTATTTTTTTTGAATATAGTCATAAAGTTTTTCGATTTCAGCCAGCTTTCCCATATGACAGGCAAAACAAACAGCTTTGCCGTCATTATGGCGGATTTTCTCAGACACAGTTTCAAGCCCTGCGATTTTGCGGCTAACCAGGACAACCTCGGCGCCGCTGTTTGCCAGCGTTTCGGCAATGGCCCGGCCAATGCCGCGGCTTGCGCCTGTAACCAGGGCAATTCGGCCTTTTAAACCAAAGGATGGCATCATCTTTTCTCCTTTCTTTGTATGTTTATCTTTTTTCTGTGATTAGACTCTGAGAACCTGTTTAGGAATGAAAAGTTGCATGACCTGCAACGTGCCGCAAGTATAAACTGAAATTCGTATATCGTATTTTTTTTTAAGATTTCAACAAAAAAGGCCGATACATCAAAATACCTCAATTGTAAGGAATAAGGCGATTGGCAAAAAAAATATAGCCTCTTAGCAGATACCTTATTGGGCTTAGATTTTTTTTCGTCTTCAAGGCGTGCCAAAGTCTGCATACTTTAGGTATTCGCACCTTTGGCATAACGCACAAGCCGGAAAAAAAGACAAACAAGATGGTATATTTTTTGACTGCAAATCGCCTAAAACCCGAATCAAAGGCGCATTAAAAAACGGTTTTGTTTGCAGCTAAAGCAGGAGGGAGTATGAGTATCACTAAAAAGTTGACGTTAATCTCGATAGCCGGAGTTTTGATCCTTGGCGTACTTGCTATGACTATATCTGTCCAAAGCCTGAACAAGCGGGGCCATTCTGAAATTGAAACCATGAAAGAAACGTTGATGGCCGAAAAGCGTGAAAAACTCCAGGACCTTATAGGCAACACATATGCTATTTTGGAAGATAAGTATCAGGCGGCCCATGACACGGCAATGGTGGCAAATGCATATAAGCAACAGCTTAAAAGCATTGTTGAAGTAGCCTATACGGCTGTGGAAAAAATTCATAATGACGGCTACTTAAACACTTTGGACAAACAGCAGCCGGCTATAAACATGATCAAGGCAATGCGTTACCAGGGCAAGGATTATCTCTGGATTAACGACACCGGGCTGAAAATGGTTATGCACCCGGTCAAACCTGCTCTCAACGGCAAAAATATGTCAGATTTCAAAGACCCCGAAGGCAAATATATTTTCAGGGAATTTTTAAAGGTCTGCCAAAATAACGGTGAAGGATTTGTCGATTATATGTGG
>JAAERL010000020.1 GCA_024230435.1 Desulfobacteraceae bacterium | reverse complement strand
GTACAGATGGCACCTATGGCGAGGCCGGAGTAGTAGGCGAATTTGCACAAGTTTTCATCTGATTTTTTGGCCATGTCGCGGTAGAATGAGTCACCGTAGGCTACTGGAAAGCATGCTTGATTGATTTTCTTCAGCTGTTGAGATATTGTTGTTGTTGCGTGTTTTAATGTTTTGTTATGAATGTGCAATATTGGCAGGTGGTGAGAAATACGAAAACGCATTGGATACAACAATAAAAAACGAACCTGCCTACCTGTTCTATATTGTCAGAATTGATCATTCCGAAGTCTACCGAGAGCTTGCCCATTTTGCTTGGTTTCTATTTGAATAGGCGGAGGCGGAGCTGGCTTGTTTTGTTGCATGCAAAGAGCAAGAGATGCAAGCAACAAGCAATGTGCAGTGAAATGGGAAATGGCTTGAGTGAAACTGGATAGAAAAAGAAGACGATAGGGAGAGCAAAACCAAAAAGGGGGCTGTTTACATCGCCTCTTGGGGGCGAGCCGATGAGGAGCCCACAACTTAGATAATTGAGCTCAAAATACCCGTAAAACAACAATTTATACCCTTATAATGACCAAATATCCCAGATTCTCCCCAGTCAAACCTCTCCTCAAAACAGGCCTTTCTGTTGGCGCGCCCTCAAGCCCGTTTTCTTAAAAAATCGACGACAGACTGTTTTCGGTTTGCTTGATCCTTTCATTCAGCCACTTTTTTTTATTTTTGTTTTTGGCACACAAAAACACCATCATCACCATGCCGTCGACATCACTCGCCCCACCAACATTTGACCTACCCTCCAACAACTCCAACTTCGAGGTATGGTACCTCCGTGCACCAGCTCACTTGGACATATCGGAAGTATTAGACG
>JAAERL010000019.1 GCA_024230435.1 Desulfobacteraceae bacterium | reverse complement strand
GAATATACCAGATTGAGCTTCGATTTTTTTTCGTATTCAAGGCGCGCCAAAGATTGATGATCAGTTTGCATACTTTACGTATTCGGGCTTTGGCATAACGCACAAGACGGGAAAAAAGACATACAAGATGGTATATTCTTTGACTGCAAATCGCCTTATGCTTGTCCTTGAATTCGGTTTCGCCTGTTGCGTCAATATGCACAGACAATAAGTACGCACCTTTGGCACAACGCACAAGACTAAAAAAAGACATGCAAGATGGTATATTCTTTGACACAAATCGCCTTATTTTGCGTTTGGCGTAAAGAGCTGTTTGCCCAGCAGTTTAAAAGAGCCGATTGTTTTCTGGGTGTTATTGCCGGTAATCCAGGCAATGAATTTTTCAGCCGGTTCGTTCTTGACGTTTTTGCAGCGCTTGGAATCGACAGCGATGACACTGTATTGATTTAAAAGGCTCTTGTCGCCTTCAACCAGGATTTTCAGAGAAGGTTTGCCTTTTTTACTATATTCGTATTTGATGTAGGTGCCACGGTCCGTCATCGTGTATCCATTTCGTTCCGATGCAATGATCATGCTTGCCATCATGCCCTGACCGCTTTGCAAATACCATTTTTCTTTTTCCGGCAGTTCAATATTTGCTGATTTCCAAAGAGAAAGTTCTTTTTTGTGGGTGCCTGAATTGTCACCACGGCTGACAAACAGGGCCTTTTTTTTCTTAACGGCGCCCAGTGCGTCTTTTATGGATCTTCCTTTGATCCCGGCAGGATCGTTTTCCGGGCCGATAATGACGAAATCATTGTACATAATTTGGTTACGGCTTTTGCCAAAGCCGGCATCTACAAATTTTTTTTCAGCCTCCGGCGCATGGACCATTAAAACGTCTACGTCGCAATTTTCTCCCAGCTTCAGGGCCTTACCGGTGCCGGTAGCAGTCCAGCGCAATTCGATACCGGTATCTTTCTTAAATTCGGGCGCCAAATAATCCAGCAAACCAGTATTGTCCGTGCTGGTGGTGGTGGCCATCATCAATACCTGATTTGCATTTACTGGTGCGATTAAAAAAATACTTATCAAAGCAGCTATTGCAGCAAAATTGAGCAGTGCTTTTATCCAGGACATATAGTGTTCTCCTTCCGTGTCTAAGTTAAGTGGCAAGAATCATTGCAAATAACAGCCGGAAAAAGACGCTATAGCCGGCCCTTTTTTATTATGGCCAGCAGGAGCCAGATCCCTAAGACAGCGGCTGTAAGAAAGCCGATCAGGCCAATAACGGAAATACCGTAAATCAGCGGCGGCATATTTGAAATAACGATCAGCGCCGAACCGATAATCAAAGCGGCAATGATGATGGCAAAGGAGATCCTGTTTGAGATCTGGTCATGGGTTGAAAGAATTTTATCCAGATCTTTGAGGACCAGGTTGAAAGACATCTTCTTTTGCTTCAGGGACCGGCTGATTTCGAGCAGATCTTTAGGAAAGTCGGTGAGAAATTCATAACCCTGTTCAACGAGTTCTAAAATATCGCCGGTAAGCCGTGATGGCGTCAGGCGCGCAAATTTGGCATTGCGAATAAACGGTGTTGCCTTTTCAATCATGTCGAATTCGGGGTACAGGGTGCGGGCAATGCCTTCTACCTGAGCCAGGGCTTTTAGCATCAGAAAAATATCGGGCGTGATACGCATGCGATGTTTTGTGGCCAGCTCAAGCATGTGCTGCATTAATCTGGCCAGGTTAATTTCTTCAAGTGTTTTATAAATATGCCTTCCGATAAAATCGGCAACATCTTTTTCTAATTGTTGCTTGTTTGGCGGCTTTTCCCACTCAGTCATGCGGAGCAGGATTTTAGTTGTGCGCTGCTCATCCTCGGCGATGATACTGCCGATCAGAGATACAAACATTTCGCGGGTAGTCCGGTCAACAGCGCCCATCATCCCGAAGTCCAGCAGGCAAATAATGTTGCCCGGCAGTACTAAAATGTTGCCGGGATGGGGATCTGCATGGAAAAAGCCGAATTTGAATATTTGCTTGAGCAGGATATCAGCACCGCGAGTTGTTATCACGTTGCAATTATATCCTTTTTCGCAGAGTAATTCAGTATCGGATACTTTTATGCCATCTATTAATTCGGCGGTTAATACCCGTTGGGTCGTATATTGACGGTAGACCTTGGGCACGTAAGTGTAAGTGTTATTCAAAAATTGCATGGACACCCGCTCCATGTTCGAGGCCTCAAGGTTGTAGTCAATTTCTTTTTCGATACTGTTGGCAAATTCTTCTACTATTTTAACAGGTTGATAAAAGGCCAGCTCTGCAATGTGATTTTCGGCCAATGTGGCCAGGTGAAGCATAATTTCTAAATCAACTTCGATGGTCATATTGATATCAGGCCGTTGGACCTTAACAGCCACTTTATCACCATTGTGCAATACAGCTTCATGCACCTGTCCGATGGATGCGGTAGCCAATGGCGTGGAATCAAATTCGGCAAAAAGGATGTCCACGGGCTTTTTCAATTCCACTTCCAGGATTTGCTCGACCTGCTCGAATTCAAAACTGGGTGCATCGTCTTGCAGTTTTGCGAACTCGTTTACAAAGTCCATTGATACCAGGTCGGGCCGCGTGGACAGCAACTGACCCAATTTAATGTAGGTCGGGCCCAGTTCTTCCAAGGCCATGCGGACTCTTTCGGCTCGGGTGAGTTTTTCAATCCGGTCTCTGCGTTTGCTAGAAATCATATTGAGACCGATTTCAATATATTGTTCAATTTTAAGAGTTTCGATCAGGTCGCCAAAGCCATATTTAAAAAGCACGGTGAGGATCTGGCGGTAGCGGTTCAGATGTCGGTAGGTGCGTCCGATGACACCAATTTTGCGGATGCTTATCATAATTTTATTGTGGCGGTGCGCTCATCGTTATGGATTCTTACAGGTATTGCCTTGTTTTTATGGATAAATTAATTTCATAAACCACAATTTGACATAACTCAACGCTGCTGGCGCCATGGGTAAAAAAGCACTTTTACAAATCACTGATTTGTGTCCATTTGCGAAGTCGTCAATTTATCCAATACCTTTGCCGCGCTCAAATTTATTGTATGTCTTGTGCGCCCTTTCCAATTTTGCGGATGGGCGCTTATGCACGTATTCGAGCCGGTCAGGATGATTTGCCAGTCATTGAATTGATGATGCTTTTGAGTTCGCGGATCTCCTTTTTTAAATCTTTGAGCTCATCGGTTGTTACGATGCCGGCTTTTTTCATAAAATCCTTAACTGTTTCCTCAACCCGTTTTTCGAACTTTTCCTGGGTTTCATTATAACGCTTTTGAGCTTCATTTAAAAATTTACGGGCTTCACTTTCGGACATATCGCCTTTTTTTTGAAGCTCATGAATCATATCTTCTACTTCGTCCCAAGTTTTTAACGCCAGCCCGAGTCCTGTAAGCATGCTTTTTTTAAAAAACTCAATCATGTATAGAGCCCTCCCTTCTTAAAATACCTTTTTTGTTAGTAAATTAAATAGGTAACATAGGGTCTCGGCGAATGCAAGCCGTTTGACAGGTGCTAACGAAAGGCCATCCCGTACATTTGCGCACTCGTAAAATGCAGCTTGACGTACGCAATTATCTTCTCTACCTTGTGGTTGTTTCATATGAATATTATCTAATAGCCATTGATAAATAGGAAAATTTGTTCCAGATCAAAGCATACGAAAAATTTTACCACAGGCATCGTAATTGATATGCCAAGGAGTGATATTGCGAGGATTAAATTTTTCGCACGCAACGAAACTATCGGTCAAACCGGTTATTTATAGATGGGAATTACCTATTAATACATAGAAAATATGCACAAGGAGACACGAGCGATTATGGGATTTCAAATTGCATTGGCTGGAAAAGGCGGAACCGGTAAAACAACCATCGCCGGTTTATTGATCAAGTATTTGGTGTCCAGGGGCAAAAAGCCCATTTTAGCCGTGGATGCGGACAGCAACGCTAATTTAAACGAGGTTCTGGGCCTTGAAGTCACCGATACGATAGGTCAGGCCAGGGAGGATATGAAAAAAGGCAAAGTTCCACCTGGAATGACCAAGGACATATTTTTGTCTATGAGGTTGGAAGAAGCTGTTGCCGAGAAGGATGATTACGACCTTATTGTCATGGGGCAACCCGAAGGCGCTGGATGTTATTGCGCTGCCAATTCGCTCTTGGCGAATTTTTTGGATAAACTGGTGAACAACTATGACTTTATCGTAATGGATAACGAAGCGGGCATGGAGCACCTAAGCCGTTTGACCACAAAAAATGTGGATATTTTACTAATTGTTACGGACACTTCCCGCAGGGGGCTGCAAGCCGGCCTGCGAATTAATAAGCTTATTGAGGATTTAAATGTCGGCGTGGCCAAAAGCTACCTGATTATTAATCAAACCCGCTCTGATCTGCCCAATGAGGTTATGGATATTATCAATAATGACGAGCTGGAATTGGCAGGCACGGTGCCTGAAGACGATACCGTTTACGAGTTCGATTTGAAAGGCCGTCCCACGATTGGAATTGAAGAATCTAATCCTGCCGTTAAAGCGGTTTTTGATATTTTCGATAAAATTATTCCTTAGTAAATACTTAGGCGATTGACGAAAAGCCTCAAATTTTAGAGGCTAAACCGGCAAGGGTGAATCCAGCAGGCCCTGGCGCAGCCTAAACCGGAGTGCTCCGGCTTTTTCGAAGGTCAAAAAGCAAGACCCTAAATCAGTCCTGCCCATTGGATAAGTCCAAGACGGAGACCTTTGGCGCTCTTAGAATAATTGGCATAAATTGTATTACAATAACATTTAATTACGCAACGTCAGACGAGAAAAAAAAATAAAAGGATTCAAAGAACTGCTCTTGGTTGCCATCGGCCAAGGTTGATAAATAGATACTTTTCCTGTATCATTGATCCCGCTATTGGCGGGTATTTGACTGTAGCTGATTGGACGAAAGGCTGATTTATGAAAAAAACCGGTTTTCTTTATGACCAGCAATTCCTGCTCCATGACACCGGGAGATTTCATCCCGAAATGGCTGAACGTTTGCAGATGATATACAAGGGAATTGATCAGGCGGATCTGTTGCTCCACCTTACATCGATAAAGGCCCTTCCTGTGGACATGAAATGGATTGAAGCGGTCCATGCAAAAGCATATATAAGACGCTTTGAAGAAGTTTGTCTGGCCGGTTACAACACCTTTGACAGTCAAGACAACCAGATGTGCCGCGAAACTTTTGAAATTGCACAATTAGCCGTGGGCGGTGTTATTGAAACCGCGCGAAAAATTATGGCCGGCGAAATTCAAAATGCTTTTTGCGCTGTGCGGCCTCCCGGCCATCATGCTGAAAAAGACAGGGCCATGGGATTTTGTTATTTCAATAATGTTGCTATTTCCGCAAAGTATTTACAGCAGCAATGGGGCATTGAGAGGGTGTGCATCATTGATTACGATGTTCATCACGGAAATGGCACTCAGCATATCTTTGAAAAAGATCCCACGGTTTTTTATTATTCTATCCACCAGCACCCATCGTTTGCCTATCCCGGAACCGGCAGGGAGTTTGAGCAAGGTGTTGATGATGGATTGGGATTTACTAAAAATTCGCCTGCTTTACCGGGGCAGGGCGATAGTGTGTATAAGCAATTTTTTGAAAATGATTTACGCCCGGCAGTGGAAACGTTCAAACCCGAGATGATAATACTCTCCACGGGATTTGATGCCCACATTGATGATGAAATGTCAGATATAAAAGTCACTACCGAAGGCTATTCATGGATGACCCGCTTTGTGGTTGAATTGGCGGAGAAACATGCCAAAGGACGCTTGTTATCTGTATTGGAAGGTGGTTATTGCCTGAACAGATTGCCTGAATTGGCAGCTAACCATGTTAAAATTCTCTTGGATATGTAGTTAAAAGTCTGCCTATTTTTTTTTGTGGCTATAAAGGAGGCATCGCATATGTTTGTCAGCCGCTCGATGACTATTAAAGTTATTACGGTTAAAAGGCAGTCCACGCTTTTAGAAGCGCGGTCATTGATGGATACCCATGATATCCGCCATTTGCCTGTTATCGATGATCAAAACAACTTAGAGGGCATTATCACGGACAGGGATCTGCGAAGTGCTATGCCTATCAGGGTCAAAGACAAGGAAACATTACAGGCGCAAAAGCCGGATTTCGCCGATTTGAAGGTTGAGGATTTTATGTCCGCTAACCCGGTTACCATCTCGCCGATACATACAATTCAGGATGCGTTGCTGATCATTCAGAAGGAAACAGTGGGCGCATGCCCGGTGATTGATGAAAATGGCAAGCTCAAGGGAATATTGTCTGTCCGGGACTTGTTGCGCACGTTTATCAACGTGTTGGGCATCGGCGAACCAGGAACACTTATATGTGTTCTTGTTGAAGAAAAAGTCGGGCAATTGAAGAAAATAGTCGATGCTGTTACAGAGGAAAATATTTCTTTCGGCAGTGTGCTTGTGGCCCGTTATTGGGAAAAAGATAAACGCGCCTTGTTTTTATATCTGCTGACCAATAATGTCACCAGGGTCAAGAAGAAAATGAAAGATTTGAATTTTGAAGTCTTGGATCCCATGCAATGGTATTTGGAGCAGTTACCTAAGGCGGATCAAGGATAAAAGCATGGATAGTATCCATCAGGAAATGGCGTAAATTGGCCATTTCCGGTCCAGCAATAGATAGGTGAACGTTAATCGAAACAAACATGTACCATTTAAGAAAAGAAAGCTCCGGATACGCAAATCTTCATATTTACTATTTCAAAGGCCGCCTTTCACATGAACCTTCATCAAGCGCCAGTGGTTATATCGGCAACTGGGAAGAACAAGACGACTCTTTTCTCTTTTTTACTTCTCCCGCCGGACAAATCATTGAAAGCCTGACTGCAAGCCAACCCCACTTGGTGTTTCAAGATTATTATCAAATACTCTATGAAGACTGGCAAGGCGGTGCTGTGGAGCCATACACCATTGGCCGGTTGATGATTTGCCCTCCATGGCGGATTCCGCAAACCCATGAAGGAAAAAACATTATTGTTCTTGACCCGGGCGTGGTTTTCGGTTCCGGCTCCCACCCAACCACACGTGACTGTCTCAGCGCTTTGCACATGGCAATTGAGCATCAAGCGGTATCGGATGTGCTTGATATTGGGACCGGAACCGGTGTGTTGGCCATTGCTGCCGCAGCATTGGGGGCAAGCCGTGTTTTAGCACTGGATCTTAATCGTCTGGCAACACTTACAGCATTGGCAAATGTCAGGAATAACCGCTTGAGTCATAAGATTTTGGTAGTACAAGGCAATGCCGAGAATTATATGGACTTAGCTTCCGATCTTATGATATCGAATATTGATTACACGATTACGCGGCCGATGGTTGAATCGCAGAGTTTTTTCAGACACAAGCAGTTTATTATATCAGGCCTGATGCGAAGCCAGGCCCGAGAGATTGAATCGATACTTAACAGCCGATCCATAAAAATCCTTCGTAAGTGGGAGCAGGACGGTACATGGTTTACCTATTGGGGTAAGATTGAATAGGTAGATACAGTGTAAATAAGGAATGTGAATTTGATAAAGCCTTATCGCCCGTTGAGTCTGCGCTGCGAAAAAGGCCAAATACGGTAAAATATGAAGCCCCTGCTGACGCGTTTTGCTTAACGAATCCGAATCCGGCTTTATCTATAGTCCGCTTTATTAAATTTGCATTCTTGATTTTATTCAAATTTTTAAGGCTGGCTGAAAGCCATGGCGCAAATTCAGTTGATAAAAGGGCCTTCATGATAATTCAATGCTGGGGATCGAGAGGTTCAATCCCGGTTTCAGGTAAAGAATACATCAAATATGGTGGTGATACCACTTGCGTTGAAGTCCGCACTAATAGCGGTGACATAATTATTATAGACGCAGGCACGGGTATCAGGCGGCTTGGTAATCATCTTATTGCCGAAAACCAATACAAATATCATTTCCTTCTTACCCATGGACATTGGGATCATCTCATGGGATTTCCCTTTTTCAAGCCTTTGTTTTTAGAATATCCTGTAATTCACATGCACCGGGGCCCTTTTCATAAAAAATTCATGGAGGGCATGTTTTCCAAAGTCATGGCGCCACCGAATTTCCCTGTGCGTTTTTCAAATCTCAAAGCAAGAATTGTTTATGAAGAAGACCACCCTGAAAAGTTCGAGATCGGTTCGGTTACCATCGTTCCTATCCAGATCAGCCATCCTAACACCGGTAAGGGCTATAAATTCGTAGAGGACGGAAATACATTTGTGTTTCTGACCGACAATGAATTGGGATTTGTACATCGGGCAGGGCTGCCAAAAAACGAGTATCTGAAGTTTTGCAAGGGCGCTGACCTGCTTATTCATGACGCTGAATATACCCCGGATGAATACAAACTGCTTATGGAATGGGGACATTCATCCTACTTGGATGTATTGGAGCTGGCCTTCAAGGCTGAGGTGAAAAAATTAGGACTTTTTCATTTGAACCAGGAAAGGACCGATGAGGAAGTCGACTCAATGGTTGAGGCTTGTCATAAAATCATTGATACCCGCAGACAGACGCTGGATTGTTTTGCCGTTGGAGAAGGCATGACGTTTAAGCTGTAAACGCAACAGATAAAGAATAGAGAATAGTATCATGCTTGAAAAAATCGATCAGGCTGCCTCAGCGCTGGCTCGCGCTCGCAAGACCGTGGCACTCACGGGTGCAGGTATCTCAGTGGAAAGCGGAATACCTCCTTTCCGGGGCAAGGGTGGACTTTGGGAGAAATATGACCCGATGAAATATGCTCATATCAGTGCTTTTGAGCAAAGGCCCGATGAAGTCTGGAAGGTGTTGTTTTCGGATCTGAAGACCGTTATGAAAAAAGCCGGGCCCAACGATGGCCATCATGGATTGTTTCGTCTTGAAAAAATGGGTAAACTTCAAACCGTAATTACACAAAATATAGATGGTCTTCACCAAAAGGCCGGCAGTTCCGATGTCATTGAATTTCACGGAACATTCGCAACCCAAAGCTGCACCATCTGCCAACGGGGCTTTATTACGGAGCAGATTGATTTGGCCGAAATTCCTCCACGTTGTGACTGTGGAGGTATTTTAAGGCCGAATGTGGTGTTGTTTGGGGAAACCATTGGGTATGATCAACTAAAGCGATCTCAAATACTGGCATCCACATGTGATGTAATGCTTGTTGTAGGCACCAGCGCCACGGTTGAACCTGCCGCAAGCCTACCGGTTATAGCTAAACGCGCGGGATCTTATATTATCGAAATCAATCCGGAAAAAACACCTCTTTCATATCATTTCAGCGATGCGATCCTGCTTGGAAAAGCTGGCTCTATTATGCGAAAACTCGTTTCAGCCCTTGAAGATATTTTGTAAGAGATTCCGAATTCAGCAACTATTTAGCGCCCATCGGACAAATGCCATATTGTCCGATATTTTCGCACACCATGAGCTCAAACAAATATTCGATTTCGAACAAATTTTCCTATTATGAATGGACACTATTTGGCCAAAGAGCACTATTTGTTCAATCCCAAAAATTCAACATCGCTGCAGGATAAAAATTGCGGAGCACTGGAATCTGATATGCAACGTTTAATTTTTGTGGTGTCACGGTCGTTTCCAGCCCACCCAAAGATCGCTGTGCTTAATAAGATTATTAGTGCAAACAATATCGTCCATACGGTTTTTTTTACATAAACGTTCATGGCGCTTCTCCTTTTTGGTGCAAGGCGCTCAGGCTTGAAAAACCGATAGATAGCGGCCATCCATAAATAGCCAATTTGTTCGATATCTTCGTTGTGCTAAAAAATTGTATTATTGGAATATCACCCCTTGGGCATATTAACCTTGGGCATATCAATCAGATGTCTATGCTAAAATATTTCGTACGCCGTGATTTCGAACAAATTTTCCTATTTATGAATGGTCATTAAATACAAGTGCCCTCACGCCTAAAGATTGAACAATACCCAAACAGTCGTTTATGGTATGAAAACCTTACAAAATACAGCGCGATAATTCACATTCCTTAACTTCCAGGATCTATATGCAAGGCTTATCTGAATTGCACGATTGGATTGGCGTTGCGCCGGCGAGCGTCTCATAGAAGCCGTCTATACGGAAGGCTTATCTGAATTGCGCACTATCGTTTGATTTTTGTTTCCCGCAACTGGATGTAAACGTCGCGCATAGACTCATACGGGTCCAGGGCCGCTTCTTTAAACGACTCATAATCTCCGATAAGAAAGGAAAAAGTGTTTATCTGGCGAACACCACCGGCAGCCAATGATGCTTCTAAAGGTTGGATATGACTCGCAGGATTTAAAAAGTAGTCTCCTGTAGCACCGGTGATATCCCGCAAGGATGAAGGCCCTATTATAGGCAGGTACAAGTAAAAACCATGTCCAAGACCATGAACGGCAAAAGTTTGACCAAGATCTTCAGGATCAGGATTCAATTTCGGGTGTTTTTTGGCCGGATTTGCAAAACCAAGTATGCCCACCGTAGAATTATATAAAAATTTGGTGAGCTCTGCCTCGGCAGCCCGCCCTTTGCCTTGCAGGATATTGTTGACTAAGCGAATGGGGGCTTTCAGGTTTTGAAAAAAATTACTCACTCCAATACGCGCCTTTTGGGGAACCACATCCCGATAACCTGCCGATAAGGGTCTGAGAACCCAAAAATAGAGTTTGTCGTTCAGGTAAAATGAAGCGCGATTGAATTTTTCAAAAGGATCGGGTATTGAATATAGTTCCGCTTCGTTATCTTCATCGTCCGAGTCCGCCCAATCATCGGTCAGCAACATTTCTTCCTCAGGGCTCAGTTGTTCTTGTGTTTCAGAGGCAGAGGCCAAAACACCGGTTTGAACCGGTTGATTAGAGTTCAGCGCCAGTTTTACCGAGGCCGGATTTGCTGCCGCGCCTTTTTGTGAGGCGCAACCGGTAAAAAGGAAAAACAGCACAATAATTAAAATGCCGAATTGATTTAAATAGTATTTCATAGCGAAATTAAAAATTAGAAAAGGTACAACTTAAGTTATACCCATGCCAGGAACAACCAGGTTAAGATTTACGCGCCACAAGCTTTTTTTCCAATCTTTCAATAAGCTGTTGCGGTGATTCTTTTCTCAGGATGGATTTAAATTGGATATGGTAATTTTTTATAATACTTACCCCGTTTTCAACGAGGACATCATAAATTTTCCAATTTCCTTCAATCTTTTTCATCCTGTAATCAATGGGAATTTCCAGGCTTGCACGCTTGAGCTTGGTTCTGACCAGTGCGATGTTGCCCCGCACCAATTCGTTTAGAAAAATAATCTGCTCGTTTTGATATTCACCCTGAATTTTACTGATGTACGTATTTCCCAAAAACTCGGAAAAGACCTTTATGAATTGTTCTTTTTCTTCAGACGTGAAGGTTTTCCATGCTTTTTTTCCAATTGTACGGCGGCTGATTTCTGTAAAATCAAACATTTCTCCAGCCACTTTCCATATGACATTCCGTTGATCGTTTTTTTTGCCGGAATTTTTAAAGGCCGGATCATGCAAAATATTTGTTACTTTTTCAATGGGTTTTTTAAGTGTCTCTATTGGTGATAACTTTTCCGTGCAGACCGCTGGTGCTGCACACAGCAATGATAGGGCAAGAATAAGCATTACCCAGCGATTGGTTATCATGTAAATCTCCTTATTTTTTGACGCAATGCGATAATTAACTTTTTTTGTTTTCAAACCTTTTATCGGTCTAACCATAAAAGACTCAAGGTAAAATCGCGGTAAATTGCGTTTCACGCGAAGAAAACAAATCCAACTGCCCGCAAATATATGCGACTGGGAACGGCAGTGTCAAGGATGATGCATTATAATGTAACAAATGTATACAAAAGTGTAAAACAAGCTTCCTCATATTGCGAATCAATGTTTTATATCGCAAAACAATGGTTTTCACTATTGCCAGACAAATATCGATCAGTTATTAAAATTTTTTAATTTCAGAATGATAAGAAGTTAACACGTGTTCTATTTGGTCATTTGCGTTAAACCTTTTTAAAATCGATAAGTTATTATGGAGGAAATCATGGGCCTTTCAATTATGGAAGGCAATGAAGCCATTGCCCGGGCGGCGATTCATGCAGGTTGCCGTTTTTTTGCAGGTTATCCAATTACTCCGGCCACAACGATTTACCAGAACATGTTGCGTTTTCTTCCGCCTTTAGGCGGTATTTGCCTTCAAGGCGAGGATGAAATCGCGTCCATTGGATTTTGTCTTGGAGCTGCCATGTCCGGCCAAAAGGCCATGACAGCGACATCAGGGCCGGGAATCAGTCTATACAGTGAAAATATTTCCTTTGCCATCGGCAGCGAAATTCCCCTCGTGATAGTCAATGTGCAGCGTCTTGGGCCATCCACCGGTTCAGCCACAAGAGGAGCCGATGGAGATGTTCAGTTCATGCAATGGGGCAACAGCGGTGGTATGCCGGTAATTGTTTTGGCTCCCGTGGATGTGCGCGATTGTTATGAGCTGACCGTATGGGCTTTTAATTTGGCGGAAAGATACCGTTGTCCCGTTTTTTTGGCCGCCAACAAAGAAATCGCTATGACTAGGGAAAGCATCGATCTGGCAAAGGTGAAATTGCCCGATCTCGAATCACGCCGGTATTGTGATGAGAACAAACCGTTTGCGCCTTTTGAAATTGAGCAGGGACGTAAGGCGCCTGATTTTCTCCCTATAGGCGGCTCGCGCCTTGTCCGTCAAACAAGCTCAACCCACGGTGAAGATGGGTATATCACAGTGGATACAGAAACGATTGCCCGGACCCAGGCGCGTTTGCTTGAAAAACTGACCTCAACGGTGGACGATTTCACCTTTTTCGAGGCTGATTTACAAAAAAATGCCAAGACCCTGATTCTTGCCTACGGTGTCACGAGCCGGGCCGCAAAACATGCGGTGAAGGTTCTCAGGCAGCGAGGACAGGCCGTTTCCCTGCTGATTCTCAAAACTCTCTGGCCGGTACCGCAACGTCTTTTAAAAGAACAACTGGCTTGCGTGGACCGTGTTGTTGTCGTGGAGATGAATTTGGGGCAATATGTCCGTGAAATAGAACGCCTTTGTGAAAATACCCAGGTTGTTTTCATAGGACAGATGAACGGAGAATTGATTTCCCCGCAGCAGATCATGGAGGTGGTATAGCTATGACCAACTTACTAAACAAAAAACGTCCTCCTGCATTTTGTGCGGGATGTGCCCATGATCGTGTTATCCTGGCCTTGGATCAGGCTTTCGGTGATCAAGGACTTGCCGGTGAAGATATTGCCATGGTCAGTGATATCGGGTGCTCGGGATTATTTGACACTTTTTTCAATACCCACGCTTTTCACGGTTTACATGGACGAGCGCTTACTTATGGCACCGGGATCAAAATGGCTCAACCTGAGTTAAATGTTGTGGTTACAATGGGCGATGGGGGGTTGGGAATTGGCGGTGCGCATGTGTTAAGCACTTGCAGGCGAAATATTGATGTTACTTTGCTGGTGCTCAATAATTTTAATTACGGTATGACAGGGGGCCAATGTTCGGTCACTACGCCGATGGATGCCCAGGTTTCATCGGGATTTTTAAACCGCCTGGAACCTCCCATGGATATTTGTATGGTGGCGGC
This sequence comes from Desulfobacteraceae bacterium, assembly GCA_024230435.1. GTDB lineage: Bacteria > Desulfobacterota > Desulfobacteria > Desulfobacterales > Desulfosarcinaceae > UBA2230. The sequence continues at coordinate 4,427 of JAAERL010000019.1, read as the reverse complement.
GGCGGCAGGAGCGCCTTATGTAGCCCGATGTTCGGCTTATCAAAAGGACCTTGCCCTTCAAATTCAAAAAGCCCTGACCTATAAGGGGTTTAGTTTGATAGATATCTGGGGAGTTTGTCCCGGCCGTTATACCAAGCGCAATCCGCTAACCCCGGGTCAGATCAAGGAGCGCATGGGTGAATTGCCGGCTGCCGACGGTCTGGTCACCCAAAACCAGCGAATGGAATACGGGTCTCATTATCGAAAAGTTGCTTCAGGTCTGGAGCAGGCGCCCGATGCCGTTTGTGTGGAAAGGTCATTTGATCCTGTTTTCGAGGATCGCAGGGAGGTATTGTTATTAGGTAGTGCAGGCCAACGTATCGTGACCGCCGGAGAAATTTTATGCCTTGCCGGCATGACCGGTGGAATGCATGCAACTCAAAAAAACGATTATCCCATCACAGTGCTGCGCGGGCACTCCGTAAGTGAAGTTGTTTTTGATAAAGAAGGGGTAGGCTATACCGGCCTTGATAATCCCTGTGTGGTTATCGCTCTGGCGCCGGAAGGAGTAAACCGGCGCAAATCAAAATTTGCCGAATTTGATAAAGATACGGTTATTATCCGAGCTGCGGGTATTGAATTACCAGACTGCCGGGCCAGAGTAATTACGGTTGATTTTAAAGCTCACAAGATAAAAAAAACGGATTGGGCTCTGGCTGCTTTGGCAGTGCTGGCACGGGAAAATATTGTAATTACAATTGACATGCTGGAAAAGGCGTTAACCTGTCGGTTTAAAGGTGACGTGCTGGCCGCAGCCCTTAAATTGGTTCATACCAATTTTAAAATTTTACAGAAAAGGCAAAATTAGGGCCCCGGGAAATTATTCAATGTGCAAAGGCTTTGCAACATCGCTTTTAATGCAGCATTATTAATTTTTAAATAATTACTCACGAGTACCGGGTTGTCTGTACCGTTTTCAACGTATCTGCGGAACTGATTGAAGGTGAATAGTGAATATTTATTTCAAAATATCAGTAATTTCAATATATTGCAAAAATTAGCTCTCTTAGAAATGTAAATTTGACAAAAAAAGTGAGCCACCGAGCTTGTCTTTTGGCCCGTTAAATCGTGCTGCGCAACAGGTTGAATACACTGAGTATGCAACCTGTTACGCCCCTTTGTAAATATAAAAATTAAAGCCGCACAAATATTAAGATGGTTTGCACCTTACACAGCCCTTAAATTATCGGGGTAAGTGGACATTTTTTTTGGTGGAGCAACCTGTAAATTAAAAGGGATTTGTAAAAGAGCCCATATCAGATGTGGTGAAAAAAAAATCCAGATATACCATTGAGTTTTTTTACTTAAGATCCCAATAAAAAAGTCGATAATCTTTATGACTGCATGCTAAGGCTGTAGAGCACACCTTGTCAACATGTTCAACTAATCTGCCTGTATCAAATCCTGCTCATTACCGTTCAAATGAATCGGCTATCAAGTTTTACACTATAATTTTACACTATGAAAAGGGGCGCCGTGATTTTCCTTTTTACCGGTAAATTTAGTGTTGCCCTTCAAAGGAGGTTAAAACATGGATACAATTTCAGCTGCTTTAATTGCCACTGTTTCTGCAGGTTTGAAAGACGTCGGTGCAAAAGCCTGCGGGAAAATTTATCAAAGTATTAAAGATCTGATAAAAAAAAAGCTCGGTGAGGACAATAGAGTTACCGAGTCCATCCATGACCTTGAAAAAAACCCTGAATCAAAAGGGCGTCAAATGGTTCTGGCCGAAAACATGACTAATGAAAAGGTGAATAATGATCCCGAAATTATAAAAGCCGCCAAAGAATTGGCTCAAGAACTCAAAAAAACATCTCAAGGCCGCCAGGCCATGGGAAAATATCAGATAGAAGTCAACAATTCGCAAATTGGCTTGATCGGAGAAATGGCGCATATTGAGGGCGGAATGCATTTTGGGGATAGCCAAAAATAGCGTTTAAAAGTCACTTGGCTTGTACGTTCGGACATCGTCACGGGTAGCATTTTTGCTGCCTTGAAAGATTTGCTTGATTTGATATTGCTGCTCCTAAAGGGCTTGGAAGATGCAAATCATCAATTCATGCTTGTCTTGATCCAGATGGCTTTGAATTCGTATGCGTTTGTCGTGTCAATGGGCACAGACAATGCGGCTTCAGATATCAACGCGTCTTGAAAACGAGCCGAATTTTCGTTCAATAGAGGAATATTTTTAATTTTCAAGATTCTAAAACTAAATTTGCCTATTTCGCCGATGGGCGGTTTTTGATTTCCACTACGCTTTCAGGTCCGATCCAAAAAAGGGGGAATCTATGGAGCCTGTTACATCTTCCCTTATTGCGGGGGTGGTTGCGGCAGCCTTGTCAGAGCAGAAAAGACAGACTATTGATGAGGCGGTTTTTAATTTATATAAAAAAATAAAACACGCCATTAAGGAAAAATTCGATATCTCCGATGCGGTCGAAGATCTTGAAGCAGATCCGGATTCAGAAAAACATCAGCAGATCCTGGATGAAAATCTGGCCACCCAAAATGCTGCTAATGATCCACTGATTATACAATTGACCCAACAACTGGTTCAAGCTTTAGAAGCATCCGAAACCGGCCGTAAGGCCATGGCCAAGTATCACATCAATGCTAGTGCATCCAGTGTCGGCGTGATCGGCGATGGCGCCCGCATAGAAGGCGGTATTCACTTTCACCACTATCACGGATCAGAGGACCGGTCCGACCAGAATGATACCTTTGAACAATCAGGCCCCGGCTTGCTGCATGATGATAACGACCCGTGGGAGCATACCATTTTACACCTTTCAGATCTTCATTTTGGAACCAAGGAAAATGCCGAGCTCTGGCATGGGCAACTTACCGATGACCTTAAAGAAGAATTGGGTTGTGATCAGCTTGATGCCATAATCATTACAGGAGATGTGGCAAGATCCGCTGAAAAAGAAGAGTACGATGCGGCCAAGGTTTTTATTGACCGCGTTTGTGAAGAATTTGAGCTGGCATATGAAAACTGCCTCATCGTTCCCGGCAATAATGATTTGAATTGGGAATTTTCCAAAAAGGGGTATAAGCTCGTAGACAAAGAAGACTTTCACGATAAAGTCAGGGAAGGCGAATATATTCCGGTCAGTGAAGACGTCTTGAGGATTAAAGTTGATGATGTCTATGAAAAACGCTTTTCGGATTTTAGTCATTTTTATAATGAAATTATGGGCGAGCCATATCCTTTAGAGCATGAGCGGCAAGGAATCATTTACTATCTTAAAGACATGGATTTGCTGATTCTCGGTCTTAATTCGGCTTACCGGTTGGATCATTACTACAAAAACAGGGTCTCAATCTGTCCAGATGCCTTGTCTAACGCGCTGGGAGTCATACGTAAAAATCCGGATTATGCCAACAGTCTTAAATTTGCCATCTGGCATCATCCCTTAAATGGTCCTGATCAACATCACCTCACGGATCATGGTTTTATGGAACGCTTGGCCAAAAGCGGGTTCCGTGTCTGCTTTCACGGCCACATGCATAAGTCGGTAAACGACTTGTTTCGCTACGATCAAAGCCCACGTGGCCATAAAATTGAAATTGTGGGCGCGGGTACGTTTGGCACGCCAATCAAAGATTGGTACGAAGGCTACCCTTTGCAATATAACCTGCTCAAAATTTGCCAAAAGAAAATTATCGTGGAAACCCGCTGCCGTACTGAGATCGACGGCGCCTGGGGTCCTCACTCCATCTGGACCCAAGGCCCTGGGCAAGATCCGCTTCCCCGTTATGCTATCCATTTAGACCGTAGTTCTCAAAACCAGCCTGAACAGACAAAGAAACTAAATAAACCTCCGGTTAATGAGAAAAATACTTTACATCAAGATGTTGAAACCGCGGAGAGCCAGGATCTTCCGGCCGCCTCGAACGCAAACCTTAAAATCGCCGAAGACCAGAATTGTGAAACCACCGGAAACCGTAATCCCGAAACCGCGGAGAGCCAGGATCTTCCGGCCGCCTCGAACGCAAACCTTGAAATCGCTGAAGACCAGAATTGTGAAACCACCGGAAACCGTAATCCCGAAACCGCGGAGAGCCAGGATCCTCCGGCCGCCTCGAACGCAAACCTTGAAATCGCCGAAGACCAGAATTGTGAAACCACCGGAAACCGTAATCCCGAAACCGCGGAGAGCCAGGATCTTCCGGCCACCACGAACGCAAACCTTGAAATCGCCGAAGACCAGAATTGTGAAACCACCGGAAACCGTAATCCCGAAACCGGGGAGAGCCAGGATCTTCCGGCCGCCTCGAACGCAAACCTTAAAATCGCCGAAGACCAGAATTGTGAAACCACCGGAAACCGTAATCCCGAAACCGCGGAGAGCCAGGATCTTCCGGCCGCCTCGAACGCAAACCTT
>JAAERL010000018.1 GCA_024230435.1 Desulfobacteraceae bacterium | reverse complement strand
GTCGGCATTTTCACAGGTAGCAGCGATCGCGGGCTAGTAGAGCGAGGCCACTTCCAGGCCGTTATAATGCCGTCAAAATTAGGGATATACCCTTACTAAAGACAGCAATATCCACGGTGATAATAGTAACTTCGTCTCCGACTTGGTCAGCTGGCTCAAAATCAATATCCCTCCCCAAAGTTGGTCAAAAGACTCAATAATTGGCCCTTTTCCACAGAATCACGGGGCATGCCCGCGAAGTGGTTTGGTGGGTAACGAAATTGTACAGCGATACCAGTTGTCGGTTAGCGCAGGATAAACTTCTGCAACACTGATCAAAGCCTTGTCAAGGTTGGGCGGTGCTGACATTCGGGCAGTTCGAACGACGGTTGTATGTTCAGCGGCAGAGCTTGAGGTGGCTGTTGGCGGTTAGGTTCCGTTGGCTTGGGACAGTAATGAAGCCAAGGCGGGCGGCGCCAAGGGAGCGGGCGACAGAGGGCGGCAGCGGCGTCCGTCAGGGGGCAGCAGCGCCGGCGGTTTGCAGCGATGGCAATGGTTAAACCATTCTGAGCAGACCCATTCCCCGTAAAATGACAACAATTATAGTGAGATTAAATGATATCATGCCATTGATATTTTTGAAGTGGAAGGATGAGCCTCACCTTTTCCTTTACCCCGCTACGACCCAATTTATCATCGTCACACCAAAAATGAATAGCCCATCAGAAAGAGCAGAGAGTAGAGATTTTGAAACACCCCCAATTTTTTATTTGAAACCCATCACCCACAGAATGACAATAATTTTAGTGAGATCAAATGATTTTATATCATTGATATTTTTGAAGTGAGAGGATGAACCTCACCTTTTTCTTTGCCGCTCTGCCACCCAATCCGTCATCGTCACACCAAAAATGAATAGCCCATCAGAAAGAGCAGAAGATGGAGATTTTGAAACACCCCCAATATTTCATTTGATATCCTTCCCCCACAGAATGACAGCAATTTGAGTGAAGTCAGATGATTACATATCTTTGATATTTTTGAAGTGAG
>JAAERL010000017.1 GCA_024230435.1 Desulfobacteraceae bacterium | reverse complement strand
TCGACAACGAAGGCGTTCATACTCCTGCTGGATTGTCGTGGCGGGTAGTTAGGGTCTGATATTTTATGCGTGTCCCAGGAAGCAACCATGCAATCCTGAGACGGTGCGTTGTTGCGATTTTGCGCGACCATGGTGTTGATGTCGTTTTCGCTGTCGTGTCCGTGCTTTCGTCGTCGATTGTTATTTTCATTTAGTCTCTCTCGCTTCTCATGTTCATTTCCATCGCTCCCTTGTTTTCAAATATTTCAGGTCGCCGTTTCAAGTAAATTTATCCATCCTTTAGGTGTGGATCAAACTATTGGCCGAGAACTTAGAGCTGTGCGTTTGCGTGCTCGGGTCGAATCTCGATCGAAACAATGATTGCAATGAAGGCTCGGCGATGAAATGGAAATGGGAAATTAAAATGACTCAACAATCAAATTGAAAGCGGACGAACCGCGAAATCGAATTCAAATCGCTGGACTTGTCCGGAGGTTCCCGCGGAGGCTTCCGCGAGCGATCCAATCGAACAAAATCCGTCCAACCCGAAAATGAAACGACAATCCTCGTGCTTGATGAATGGGAAATTGACCATTCGATTGCAAATCGAATGATCAGAGCGAACGCGATCGCAAATTCAAAAAATGCCGCGAGCGCTCCCGCGAATCCCAAACCGAAAGAGAATTCGACAATCATCTTGGGTTCCATGGAAATCGAGACTAATCCTTGAAACATTGCACCATCGTGTGCCTTCGATTGCTCAGCCCAGAGCAGGGTGCTGATAAACTGAGAGATGATGAATCGTTTGTCAGAAAAGTGAGCTCTTTAGATTTAGTTTCGCAAACCTAAAAGAGCGAGTTTTAAATTCCAAATCTGTCCTGATTATAAAATAGAGAATTCAATGCAGATATTCTCACACTCCCTCGTAAACAGGCATTGATTTCTAATTGGAAATGGTGTTTTTCTTTGGATGTCAAATAGGTGAGGGACTCGTGAAGGATGCTTTTGTCATATTTGCTAGCAGAAGTTCTATCCGAAGCTATGAAATTCCAACACTCCCTCGTGACAAAGTATCC
>JAAERL010000016.1 GCA_024230435.1 Desulfobacteraceae bacterium | reverse complement strand
GCTCCAGAAGACCATGGAAAGAAGTTGTGTTCATTTGTGTGGACTTCATAGCGGAGGATGCCGAGCGGAGTCGAGGCAAGTTGATGATTGCACTTCTTAATTGCGAGGGCCACCGCCCGAGCTGTGTCTAATAGTATATCGTACACTCGTGCCAACTGTCTGAAGCCCGCCGCATTAAAGTGGTCGCTTTTTGAGATCTTACACGTGCCAACTGTCTGGATGAACAGCAAAATCGTCATTTAGTGTGTTTTATTGCGAGGGCCTCGGCCGAGCTCTGGTTATCAATTTACAAATTTTGTTGCGTAATACTGGTACTATTCGATAGAGCTTGAAAAGAGCTCTCGAATGGTTGTTAATTTGTTGATATGATTTTGATTATTTTGACCGCTAATGTGAAATTCGGGCTCTGGAGCCGGATTTGGATCTGTCAGTGGCTTTCTAGACCCATTTTTAACCCAGACGATCTGTGAACAGTCGTCCAATCAGGCTCATTATACGCCTAATCGATACAGCTCGATGAGACTTTTCCAACACGACACTCATTGCCTTCATTAGACGAGTAGTAGAGAAGATACAGCCGTTATTGTCATTGTACATTGATTGCTGCGCTTCAAGCCGCTTGAGCTGGTCATTAAGCTGAGAAGGTGATGCCGGATGCTTCAAAAATAGTGTCTTAGTATCAAGATGCCCATCTCAAAAATCCGCCATCCTATGTAAAAACAATGCGGAGTGGCAAAATAAGCGAATTAGATCTGGACAGACGTAAAATCTGGTGTTTCGAGCACATTTTTTGACCATAAGCGACTTTCCAATCGCTCACCCGCCCCCCGTATGTAGAACTCTGGTACAAAATCAACGTAAAAAAAAGATGGGTGAAAAAAGACGGAGCGCCTTCCCGCCACAATTTTTGTTAGTGAGGCGCTAGCTCTAGCATTGGGCACGGATGAGGCAAAATCGAGTTGTGGGGAGTTGTCTAATATGCTTATACAGTTGCAAAATCCTTTTGCTGACTATATTGGCGACTCTATACATATGTTGGTTGGCCGATAATTCCAAGTCCCTGCTGAGAAATGCATGTG
>JAAERL010000015.1 GCA_024230435.1 Desulfobacteraceae bacterium | reverse complement strand
CTCAGATTAAAAAATGATGGAAACAGTTGGTATGTCGATGTCAATGAGCATAGTTGGAACAATGCTCCTGCTTGGACGATGTATGTGGATCAGCCTGTAGGAACTGGTCTAAGCTTTACCAAAAAAGAAACGTATTGCAAGAATGACTTTGAAGTGAATCGGGACTTTCACTACTTTTTAGAGGAGTTCTTTTTGTTGCACGCGGATAAATTTTTATCAGACGACAACATCAATGGTAAAAGGATTCTGCGACGCTCATTTTACTTCTCTGGAGAATCACATGCGGGACACTACATACCAAGTATGATTGACTTTATTCTACAAAGAAATGATGGCAAAATTGTACCAGATCAAAAGAATGGGTTGGAACCTCTACGTGTGAACATACCAGTTCGTGGTGCTGCGATTGGTAATGGATGGGTAGATCCGTTTCATCAGTACGCGGCAGCGGATGCTGCATATGGTGCGGGTATCATTGGGACTGCACAAAAAGCCAATTTTGAAAAGATGGAACGGCGTTGCCAAGACAAGTTAAAGTCGGGCAATT
>JAAERL010000014.1 GCA_024230435.1 Desulfobacteraceae bacterium | reverse complement strand
TTGGCTCCAGCAGAACGCTGTGCTTTGTATTGAGTTCATGGTCGTCAGCTCAATGAATATTGTGGACGCAGACGCAGGTGAATGGTAATGATGGCGCGGGGATGGAGGTAGGTGATGTGGTAGGGAGATCACGAGGATAACGGAGGCGCGAAGCGCGAATGAAAGCGACGGCGCGCGATAAGATACTTACAGAACACTGAGTACGACTGGCACGACAACGACTGTCAGAATCAAAAGATAAGAAAACATACATCCACCTGCGGCCTCTAAGAAGACTAACGGCGCCGTTCTAAGCTAAGGATTACCAGCTGCGAATATCTATCTTTCTGTTTTGAAGTCTGCGGAAGCTACGATAATATAACACTACACCAGCATAATGGACAAATTCTTGTCAAACCTCCGTGGAGAAGGCAGCGACAAAAACAAAAAGGATGCAAATAATAAAAAAGCTGGCAGCAACGACAAACAATGGCGTGGTGGCTCGTCCGATATGGATGCGATAAAAAAGAAAAACGCCAGTGCTGCGTCCAAGATAGGTAACGCTGTGAAAGATGGTACCACTAAAAAGGGTGACAATAATGTTTTTGCTAATGCTGGGAAAGGAATCAATGAGGCGCTTGGGAAGATAGATTTATTTAACAACAACAAGCAAAATAAAACTGCTAGAGGGGGAGGAGCTCGTCTGGGGGGGACCTTGCCAGGTAGAGTCATTTCCATTTCTCTTGGTGAATCAGGAGCACTAGGCATTGAAGTAGAAAAGCGTAAAAACTCGGAAAAGACAGCCATTATTTCTAGGGTGATAGCAGGCAGTCAAGCGGAGAGAGCCGGT
>JAAERL010000013.1 GCA_024230435.1 Desulfobacteraceae bacterium | reverse complement strand
GTCTTAACTGCGTATGCTGCAATATGAGGTTGGTCCAATTGATCCATGCACCAAGCTTATGAGGGTAAGGAAAACGCATAGTGTTTATTAATCAAGGACATAGCCAGTGTCACCAGGAAAAGGGCAGTCCCATTTGTTTGACATGGCACGGTTCATTGAGGCCGTGTGATTTTCATGGTGGTGGTGGGGGATGGAAGGTGCAAGGCGCAAGGATAGGAGGGTATTGTGTGATGTGTCTGTTGTGCAATTATGGCGGGAAATAAAAATATTAATTCCTATGCTGAAATGTTTTTTGCTACATGTCGGATTATTTTGTATACCAAAGTATACAAAATGCATTTTTGGCACCACAGCAACAGAAGGATAAAGTGGATACTGGGATCCACCGCAATGGTACACCAATACCAAAGACTCTGTTGACCAAATATGGACCCACACCCTCACACCAAGTCCCTTGCCTGTCGAACAGTGTGCCTAACCCTGATTTTGGACCTCGATAATGCCGCTGAATTCAGCGTTCAATTGGGTATACAAAAAGCTGTTTTTTGTATACTTTTTTTTGGGAGTACGGCTATTGAGGGTAGGGTGTCATAACAGAAAATCAAAGTACTTCTGAATCGGCCCTACCCTCCCGCATAAGGGGGGGCCGAAGGGCATTTGGGAGGAAATGCACAACCTTGTGTACTCCCCATAAAAAGTAGGCCTAAACTCAGGAATACCTAGCGCTATTTAACGGTTCCTCCGCACCCCCATCCATTGAATTCAATGGATCTTTAGACTGGATTTTCTCGGTGACTTTTCCTAATGACACAAAAAATAAAGTTTATATATGAACTGGAAATTGCACGAAGAACCTAAAAATTCCATAAAAATCTAGAGCTTTATAAGTGGAGGTTGGTGACAAATACGATTGTTTACTAACTTTAAGTTACAATTTTTCCGCC
>JAAERL010000012.1 GCA_024230435.1 Desulfobacteraceae bacterium | reverse complement strand
TCCCCCCATATATCGCGGAACTGATAAGCCACCTGGGGGACGACATGCCTCTTGAAACCTCCATCCTCATCAATCTCTTTCACAAAGCTAGCATAATTGGACTGACGTCAATCTTCTTCCTCCTCACTGAGACCGGGGACAAGCCCCATTAATTCCTCAACGACCTCAAGTTGGGTGCAAACGTTGGTGATGGGCTCCCCGGACCTAAACCACCGGGGGTTTGCCAGAACACTGTCATTGTCTCTCCCCCTGAAAAGGGCTCTGGCTTTCCATATTTTTGGAACGAAATGTGATTACCACTCTTCTCTTTTGCAAAGTTGGGCAACGAGTAGCCCGTCATTTGGTATTGAGCTTTTTTGTTACTGCACCATCCCTTTTGAATTCCCATCACAATGCAAGTTAGCCCGTGCCGTTGTCCCCACCAGTCCCCCTGCGGCATTTTTAATAATTTATTCAGTGCCTTCTTGTGGATCCAAACCGGAGCATCTGGAAGCTCCATTAAATTTTTTGCCAGACTCTTGACTTTTGAGTGGATATCGGGGTAAGCCGACGCCGCTTTTTTTGTTATTGCCATCTTGCCGGGTCCTGAGGCGAGCGAGACAACGAAAGCGAGAAACAGCACAGCAATAGCAAAATTTATCCGCTGCATGGCTCCAACTGATAGCCCAGACGTTGAATTAATGAAATCAAGGGGGGATTTTGTTAGCCCAGCAAGTCACAGCACAGAATTCAGATCAAACCCCCGGCTCCACAAAAACCTCACCAGGAGTGCTCTAGTGTGTGTATTTTAAATCTGCCCCCCCCCTGCCTGGAGCTTCTCGAGACACTTCTGTCTCCAGAAGAATCCGTTTTCGAAGGACGTTGCGCTTGATGCCCTTGTTGAGTTTACCCCGCGGATAATCGCAATAACAGACAGCTGGCGATCCGCCAAAATCAACCGGGAGGAGCGTCTCAGCACGAAGAACCACCCATGCCCCTCCAG
>JAAERL010000011.1 GCA_024230435.1 Desulfobacteraceae bacterium | reverse complement strand
GTACTTAGGTTACATACTAAATAAAGATGGAATTAAACCTATGCCATCTAAAGTATCGGCCATTTTAGCTTTAAAACCGCCCACTAGTGTAAAGGAACTTAGAAAATTCCTAGGTATGGTACAATATTACCGCGACATATGGGCGAGACGGTCTGACGTGTTGGCTCCTTTGTCCGATCTAGTCGGAAAGTGTGGTCACACCAAAGAGACACGCAAGAAAAAGACCAAGAAAGAACCTTGGCACTGGCATGACGTCCATCAAAAAGCATTCGATGAGACACTTCGCATTATAGCCCGCGAAGTAATGCTAGCTTATCCTAATTATTCTCAGCACTTTGAAATCTATACTGACGCGTCCTCTAGACAACTCGGTGCAGTAATCGTGCAGAATAATAGGCCAATCGCGTTTTTTAGTCGTAAATTGAGCGACACGCAAAAGAAGTATTCAGTAACCGAGCTGGAACTTCTATCTATCGTAGAATGCCTTAAGGAATTTAGGGGCATGCTATGGGGTCAACGCCTGAAAGTTTTTACAGATCACAAAAACTTGATGCGCGATGCTCTAGGTTTTACAAGCGACCGCGTGTTTCGCTGGCGCGTAATCCTAGAGGAATACAACCCAGAAATTATCTACATCAAAGGAGTAGATAATACAGTAGCGGATGCCTTAAGCCGTCTGGAGTACGATCCAACTAAGAATGTAAAAGATCTTAGCATTCATGAGAAGTACTGTGCTATGGCAACGTTATTCAGTCATTATATGAACAAACCTTGTGAGGATAAGGATAAAGAAAATTTTTCTATATTTCGTAACCCCAATGTTGTTCCCAAAGAGACTGAGCCTTCAACTAAGGCCCTTACACTAAATCACGTGTTCGCCAACGTAGAAGGAAAAGAAGACGATATTTATCCAGTTACGATCCCCGAAATCGCGTCTGAACAACGCAAAGATCGTACGTTAAAAGGTTATTTTAGATCTAAATCAAATAAATCTAAACCTAAAAACAAAAAATATTCGTTAAAAGTAGTAGATGATACGGACATTGTAGTCTATGACAACAAGCGTCTGGTCGTACCCAAAACCTTACAAAGTAAAGTAGTACAGTGGTACCATCACTATTTAATGCATCCTGGTCATACTAGACTAGAGGAAACTATTTCGGCCACTTTATATTGGCAGAATTTACGTAAAGACGTACGCAAACACGTAAAGACATGCGAAACGTGCCAAAAAGGCAAACGTCGCAAACGGAAATATGGAAAAATTCCGACGAAATTAGCAGAGACTGTCCCCTGGAGATCAGTATGTGTAGACTTAATTGGTCCATATACGTTAAAAGGTAAGGACGGGTCTGTAATCGACTTTATGTGTCTCACAATGATCGATCCTGCGACAGGATGGTTTGAGATTATCGAGTTACCTACCAGTAGTGTTACTGTGAAACGCAAGGGTAAGGACATCGAAGAAATAATTATAGATAAAAGCTCAGCGCAAATATCAAAATTATTTAATAAACAGTGGTTAAGCCGTTATCCTAGATCGAAGCAAATTATTTACGATAATGGAAGCGAATTTAAACTCCATTTTAGGGAGCTATGTATAGATTATCGCGTTAAGCCAAAGCCTACTACTGTTAAGAATCCACAAGCGAACGCAATTCTTGAACGTATACACGCTGTTTTCGGTGACATGCTACGTACAAGTAAGCTCGATATGTCTGATACTGTTACAGACGATATGGTTGACGATTTTATTACAAACGCAGCCTGGGCCTGGGCAATTCGTTCTACCTACCATACCGTACTACAAGCTACGCCTGGCGCAGCAGTTTTTGGTCGTGATATGTTATTTGACATACCATACCTAGCTGACTGGACAGTCATAGGACAGCATCGTCAGAAGCTTGGAGATCAAAATAACGCACGAGAGAATGCGAACAGGGTTGATTTTGATTATCGGGTCGGGCAAAAAGTTTTGCTAAAGAAGGAAGGAATACTCCGCAAGGCAGAGGACAAATATGAAGGTCCTTATGTCATCACAGATGTACATACGAATGGTACCATACAGATTCAACGCGGAACATGGTCCGAGCAACTTAATATTAGGAGAATGACATCGTATTTTGATAGCTAATCCTAGTTAGCAAGTCAGATTTTACGAGTGATTTTAGAGTCC
>JAAERL010000010.1 GCA_024230435.1 Desulfobacteraceae bacterium | reverse complement strand
GACTCTGAAGAAGGTGTTCGAGCCGTTCAAGAGAGGTGTGACGTTCGCGTCCCACGACGCGATCAAGCCTCCCGAGCTTCCGGAAAGCATGGAACAGTACGACGTGGCCCGACACCTTTTGCTCGTGATGGATTGCGCCATCGGCGGGCGAGTGAGTGCACGACAAGGGGGGCTATGATGTGATTCATGGTTGATAAGACCAGCCGGGGCCGGATGAAGGCTGCAGAGCTGATTTCAATTTTTACCCCAAAAACCATGGTGTCCGCTCCTAACGCGCAGGGGGAGGCATTCTCTTTAAATAATTCCATATAATGTATGTACACTAGACACTTTTTTCGTTACTTAAGTAAAAACTAAAACGAAACCGGGGATAAATACAGAAAGTTTTGAGAAAAAATTTACTAAGCGATAAATTGGCGACAGACATACTAGCGGATTTCACCTCCGGCGCCCGGTGTCGTGAGAGCTAAGGCGGCACCAAGTTAATCTTGATTTCAGCGTACACCCCCCCCCTCTGAGGGGCCATATTCGGGGAGGTTGTACCCCAGTGACCGATTTTACCCCCGTCGTGATATCCACTAACAAAACCACCTATAACAAGCACAAGACACAAGACAGCCACGCACGCACACGCCACAAGATCCCAGCGTGGCCGCAAAGTAAAACACTGCTCTCGTCTGTCCATCACCCCAACTGGTTGGACCAGCGACAGGGGTAAAATCAGTGGGGTAAGAAACACAACCCCCCCCCTTGAGAATCTTAGTGGTACACTGAAATCAAGATTAACTTGGTGCCGCCTAAGCAATCCTGTTTATATTACGGAATAGTACAAAATTTGTTTCGATTTTCATTTGGGAGTCCCTTTTCTTGTTGATTTTCGACTTTGAAGCACGCCAAGGTATTGATTCCTATCAAGGAATCTCATTTTGGCGTCCAACATGTAGGAAGCTGAAATTTGAGATGAAACATAATCTGGCGCATTGGGACTTTGGTTTCTCTTTTACTCCCTCTGTTCCATAAAAAAATCATTAATGGCACATTTCCGCCAGAAATAAGAAGGCGTTAGCCAAAACGAGATTTCTAACAGCAGAACTGAATAGGTTTCGTTCTCACGATTCTGTAGATATAAGCATGTCCTATGTTTGCTCAACATCTTCCCCATCAAATTCG
>JAAERL010000009.1 GCA_024230435.1 Desulfobacteraceae bacterium | reverse complement strand
TTCAGACTCAAACTCTCAATTTTTGTCAACTTAGCTTTTCAAAAGTGATAAGTTTCAACCATGTTATGCTGAAATTCAGTCATCACACCATGCCATATCTCCGTGGCAACAAAAATATAAAATAAGACTGTACCTGTACTTCTGTTTGAAATCACACAACCCATCTGGGTTCGCGAGTGATTCATACACCCTGCATAAAGTTGTTAGGCATAGCAGGATCATTGCTCATTTCAACATCAGCGCAAACAGCTAATCGTTCTTCTCTCTTTATTTCCTTTCAATTCGCCCAACATTGATCACTCAGCGTTGATCCCGATTGAACGTAGGGTAAAAAAGACTTCTGAATTCCGAGCCGATTGTTTTTGACATAATTGATTCTTTCGATTATCTAGTTGTTGCCCTATATTGCTGTGCTCCAATGTTGATTTGCCTGAGATTTAACCTTATCTTGATCTGAATTGCCCCATTTTAGTTCAGTTTGGCGTTGGTGCACTGCGTTTGTGCTGATATTTTGTTCCTTCGACATTTTTCATATTCATTTTGCCCAATTCCTTGCATTCCTTACTATTTTAAACTTTCTCAAACTCTATCTGATTCCAAAAGCCGCCCAAATTTTTGCACTGTGACTAGAATCAACATTGTGTGATTAGTATGAGACAGGTACAACTGTAAATTAATCGTGCCTTCTCAAATTCAACCTTCTCAATATCTCAAAATTGGCTAGGTCCCTAT
>JAAERL010000008.1 GCA_024230435.1 Desulfobacteraceae bacterium | reverse complement strand
TATAACGCAGCCCTTAATATTTTATTACTTGCCTTAATCAAGGCCGGGCGGGAACCGTCCGAAGTGTGGAGATGGCGGATTGCCGCCTTCAGTGAAGCACGAAACCGCCTCCATGTGAAACATGGTGGCCGGTAGTTCATTTGATGACCACAGGTTCGGATTCAAACCCTTTGATTTCGCAACCCTCTGGGACTTGATGATATTTGTTTTTCCGGCATTATAAGCGCCGAAAGTAAAATCGAGCCGGTCCTGGAAAGGCCGTTGGGCTTTCCACAGCTTCCAGATTTGACGATTGTAGTATATGCCGGCGGCGATATTCCAGCGGGGCTGCTTGCGGTTTCCTTTAATGGCTGGAGCCTTAAGCCGGATTTCTTTAAACGTTGAAGGCATGATTTGCATAATTCCAACAGCTCCTGCACGGCTGCGGGCATCGGCAATCAGCCGGGATTCGGCTACGGCCTGGGCCTTGAAATGCAGCCAATCAAATCCGGGACCGAAAAATCGCTTTGAATATTTTTTAAAATAGCGGTCATATTTTTTGACGTTATTATAGCGTTCATAGGCATGGCCCGGCTGCGCCCAGGATATCGCTGCACAAAGGCATATGAGCATGAAACCTGCCTTTTTAAAATTCACCATTTTAATAACTCCCAGCAATTATAGCTTTTTCCGATAAACGTTGCTTTTTGATTTTGAGACAAAATGACATCATCCCTTAACGGGCAAGTCAAATTTTAGATTGAACAGACTCTGTTTTTATGTTTTTATTTTAGATTGTTGCCGATGCAAAAATTCTGCGAATGAACAAGAAATAGTTCCCATCGGCGAAATAGCGTCCAAAGACAAACAAACTATTTCTTATTGCCTGGGCGCGATTTCGCGGCAAGACCTTGAAGACATAGGCGACAAAAAGCCGCCGCAGTCACAGCTATGGTGATTTGTTCGAAAAAAGAGTGCATTCTCACCTTCTGGCGTCAACCGCAAACTTTACCCGGCTCCATCCTGAACCAGGCGGCAAAGATAACTTTAGAAATGATGATTCATCATCGCGGCAACCTGCAAAACAATAACCTGCCAATAATAAAAGGAGTCGCTTTATGGTTGATATCCAGCAGCAAAAACAGTTTCTGCGCAGATCATTTATTAAAAAGGCGATACGGCTCACGATAGTCACTGCCACGCTTATCTGTTTGTTGTACAGCACTGCAGCCCTGATTTACGCAACCAAGACATTGTACAAAGTAAAAATGAACTATGCCGTTGTATTAGAGGATTTTGGCGGCTCCAGAAAAGCGGTAACCGATCTTGGCTGGCATATGCGGCTGCCCTTTTTTACAAAAATTGAGCAAGAAGTCAGCCTTATGAATCAAAGACTTTTTTTAGGCAGCAAGGCCGAACCCATGCGTATAATCTCAAAAGGCAATGTGGCCCTTTGGACATCGGGCGTGCTCACCTATCGCATACGCGACCTGAAAACCTGGGCGATTGAAAATCTTGACCCATTGAATCTTTTACAAGGAGACTACGATGGTATCGTCAAGGATTTGCTTCAGGCTGAAGAGGTGGATACCTTGATTTCAGATCGCGGCAATATAAAAGAAAAAATTTTTAGAGCGTTAAAACAAAGCCCCATCAATGTTGGCGGCCCAACTCTGGAAAAAAAATACGGTATCGAAATCATCAGTTTCGTGCTCAAGGAAACTAGCTTCGGAGACAAGCTGGTTGAAGCCACAGAAGAAAAAAAACGTCGCGAACTTATTGCAGAAGCTGAAAACTACGCCGCCGACCAAGAGGCCAGCCGGATTCGCAAGCTTTACACGGCATACGTTGACGGCATCAAGAATCTTCAAAAAAGTATCGGCCGCCCGGACGGCGCTACCGATACTTCTATTTTACAATTTTTGACCCAGCAAAAATGGGCTACGGCTTATGAGAAAAATCAGATAGGCCAGCACACGGTCGTGATTCAAAATACGCAGGGCGTTCCAGCACTGACGCTGCCTTCGGCCGCAGATCAACAGGAGAAGCAGCATGCCAAAAAGGCCGACTAAAAGCGTATCGTACGTTCGGTTATCCGAACAAAGAATCCATGAAATTCAAGATCTGGTTGATTCATGGCCCTTTGAAACCAAGGCTTTTATGCGCGCGCGCCTGAATCAGTACACCCCTGCCAGCGGCTGGATAAACACCGTTCTTGACTGGATGCTTTGGTTTGTAATGGCCCCGCCGGATAAACGCTTCAGGGTGCTAAAAGATCCGGATATACTTACCGACTGGCAAAAACGCTTTGAACTTTCAGGGCAAAGCAATCCTCAGCAAGCCTGGAACCGCATTCTTGAAAAAGAAGTCACCGCCAGGGATTACACGTATCTGCTCAGTTTGCTGAATACGCGCCTGAGCGATGTGCATGTTCCTGTAGAATTAGAAGAATTTTTTGAAAAAATCTATCGGGCCCATGTGCGCAAAGAGTATGTCTCAGATCCTGCAATCCCGAGAGCGCCCCTGATACTTGTAGTAGGCCCCAGCGGCAGCGGAAAAACCTCAACCGTTATCGAAACCATTGAAAAGGTGATCTTCCAGGACCGGGTTCTGCCTGAGATCGACCTTCGTCAAAAAAAAGAAGCGTTGTTGGACAATGAGCCCTTTTGGCGGTCCGTGGATGAAATCGACCCCGCCCTGGCCATGGAAATTGAACGCCGGCAACGCCTGAATTTTTACAAATACCTGGCCAGCATGCCGGTTATCAATCGGCTTTTCAAAAAACAGATCAGCAAAAACCTCTCTTCTTTAGAGCAACAGGCCATTGTGGTGGACTACGACATGGTGACGCCTAACGATTATCAAACCTCATTGGCCGGAGAACCGGGCAACTATTTCAAAAAAGCCCTGGGAGATCCGCGCAAAATTTCAATCCGCCATATCGAAGAAGCCCATAGCGCCTTTAGCCGTGTGGAAAACCATGCCGGCGGAGCCGAGCGTCAGCAGCGCACCTTAATCGACACGTCAAACATTGTAATAGATGAAATCATCACCGGCAAACGCGATTGCCTCATAATCGCCACCAGCGATCAGGCCGAACGCTTCGATGCCGCCATATACCGGCGTTTTGTCGAAAAAGGCAAAATTATCAATATTGCTGACTATTGGCGAAATTCGTCCAACCTCAAGCAGGTCATAAGGCTTGAATTACAGCGCCACGACATTCATGTTTCAAACCAGCTTATCAGCAAAGACACCAGCACAGGTCCGGCCTACATTCAAAAAGACGCTCTGGAACAGGCCGTGGAGCTTGTCTACAAAGTATTTGACGACCGCACCCTGAAAGTGATTCCCTCTTATGTGCGAAAGCTGATTCATTCCATCGTGGAAATCAAGCACAATTTTAACCCCGGTTATTTGAAAGATGCCCTGCTGGTGCGCAGGGCATTTGAGCTTGTGGCTCAAAACTCTTATGGCGATCTTTACAAAAAAATAGTGGACCGTATGGACCGCAAGGTAAAATGGGAAGAATATATCGGAGATATTAAAGATACCTTTTCCGAAATGACCAACAACTGCCTTTTTTACTGCGTTGATGAAGAAAAAGGCGTTGTACTCAACGGTCCGCCCGGCGGCGGAAAAACATTTCTGGTGCGTACCTGGCTCAGTGAAAACAAAGAAGTTCACGATATCGCCACCAGCGCCAGCGCCCTTCAAAATCCGGCTAATCCCATAGACGGCGCGGTGGAAAATCTGGAAAAGGTGTTTGACATTGCCAAGATGATTGCCCCAACCATAGTCTTTTTTGATGAAGCAGACGCTTTGGCTCCCAGGCGCAGCGCTTCCGGCGGCTCACCAACGGATAAATTAACCAACAAATTTCTCAGTCTCATCGACGGTGAAATTCCCCTGCGCCGCGTCTTCACGGTGCTGACCACCAACCGGCTGGATATTCTGGACCCCGCCCTGATTCGTTCCAAGCGTCTCAAAACATTGGAAGTATCCGGCCAAATGAGCAAAAAGGACATCAACTCGATAATATCCGTCTGCCTGCAAGGGATTCCATTGAACGGCAATCTTGATATTCAAACCATCATTGAATCCGCTCAGGGGCTTTGTAACACCCCTGCGGACTACACGGCCTTTGTGGAAAAGGCGCGCTCGCTGCGCAGTACGGAATATGAAGTGCTGCAGCGCTTTCGCCAAATGCGGCATGCTGGCCGTGAAGACAAATCCAATTTTATCAAGTTCAACTTTAAAACCCTGGCGGGCATCCTGAGCGCCGTTAATGCGCCCAGGCTAATGCAATCGGATATCAAAAACGATCCAAAACAGTTCATAAACCATTATGACGGCATTTGCCAATTGTGCGATAAAATCAAATCGGCGGATCAATACCCCATCACCAACGCACACTTACAATCCGCCAAACGCGAGATTTCTCAAAGCCCGGTAAAAAAAGGCAAAGTTGCTTTGGATGAATTTCTGGAAGCCGAGCTGAGCCAGGAACCCCAAACAGGCTTTATCATCGGCGTAGGCGCCAACGATGTTTCCGGTGTGCTGCTGCCTATCGCCACTAGCCTGACCAATCGTGTCTCGGACAGCAATGTGATTGTCACCGGAGCTGTGTCTTCAACGTCCTCGGCCGCAGCTCAATTGGATATGGCGGTGCAAATGACCCAGCAATCGGCCCAGGAAGCTCTTACCATGGTAAAAAACTATTTACAGGACCTGGACCCTAAAATCAGCAGCGCCCGTCTTTTAGGGGATTTTCTTAAAAACTATACCCTGCACCATCAATTACTGTCGGCAACTTACAATGCAGGCGGCCCTTCAGCCGGTTATGCACTGGCCATCAACACCTTGTCCGCGCTTATGCTTATTCCGGTCTATAACGACTTTGGAATCACCGGGGCCCCCTGGACCAAGGGCGCCAAGCAAGGCGAAGTGGGCGGCTCGGTAATCATTGGCGGACACAAAAAAAAGGCTGAAAAAGTTCTCATCTACCTACGGCGCATGTATATGCCGCTGAAGAATTATATGGATCTGGAGCAGAATTTTTTGACCGGCTACTGGTCTCAGAGCAAAGATATATTGGGAGTAACCCATTTCGGAGATCTTATCCCCGAAGTCGTCTGGCTTGGGCCCGGCTATGAGCGCCGTCTCATGAAACTCATTGATCTGCGCATCAAATACAAACTCACAAAGCACCAGGGACAAAAACCGGTTTTGGGTACCAAAGAAACTATTCTAAAAATAAAAGAATCATTAAAAAATGAAGTGGAAGAACAAATTCGCAAACGCCTGGTAGCCATACGTCATTATTTACGAAAAACTGACCCGGACCCGCATTTATCCCTGCAGGAAATTTACCGGTATACCCCCGGCCGCGTATCCCAATGGATCAATCCGCTGCTCCGGTCAGCTAAAACCAAATTAAAGGATCGGAAAAAAAACAATTCCTAAAAAGAACATCACACAAGTTACGAATCATGATTTGGGCAATCGCATGTAAAAATTTTACAATACCCTCTTTTTTCGAAAATCTCTACTCAAGGGGCCCTGACCAAAGGCCTTTGCTGATCGTTTTGGCGATTATAAAGGAAGCCGTAAAAATTCACATAAAAATTAATCGTTTTTTTTTTTCTTATCTTAATATATAGTCTCTCGATCCAAGCCTCCAATATATGTCCGTTACAGATAGTGATCCAAATCTGCAATATCACCGTTACAGATATGAACAATTAATCTGCTAAACCAGAATTAATTTAGAGGAGGATTTTAATGAAAAAGAAAACCATTTTATCTATTACTCTTTTATCTATTACTATTTTACCTTTTCTGTGTTTAACCACTGCGGCCTGGGCATTAGATGTTGATACCCTCGTGTTATTCGGCGACAGTTTATCCGATACCGGCAATTTATACACCTTGAATCCCTCGCAAGTTCCCGAGCAATATTATTACCAGGGACGCTTTTCAAACGGACCGCTCTGGGGCGAATATCTGGCTGCCACGGATTACCTGAATTGCGACCTTGTTAATCAAGCTTATGGAAAAGCCACTACAAGCGGAGATGACCCGGTTCCGGGATTGATTTCCCAGACCAGCGCCTTTATCGATTCAACAGCTATTAGCACCAATATGCTATTTGCCGTCTGGATTGGCGGCAACGATTTTATAAATGGAAGCACGGATTACCAAACCAGTGCCGATAACATCGGTTTGGCGATAGAGGACCTTGCTTCGGCCGGAGCGCAACAAATATTGATTGTGAACCTTCCGGATCTGGGAGCAACTCCCCTTTTGTTTGGCACCGCGGGCGCGCCTTTAGCCACGAACCTTACAAAAGCATTTAATGCAGCATTGGCGGCGGTTATCGATAATTTCAAAACAAATAACCCGGATGTCAATGTGTATGAATTTGACGTATTTGCCTTTCTGCAAAACATTGCAGTTAATCCGGAAACATATGGGTTCACCAATGTCACGCAAGTATGCCCCTCATTTACAGAGATAAATAATTTTAACAACAATGATGGATATCTTTTCTGGGATAAAATTAATCCAACTACCGAAGCCCACAAGGGACTTGCGGATCAGATAATATCGATACTAAAAGAATAAATAAATTGCTGAGTTTATATAAAAAATAATTCGTATTTGACCGGGGGCATTGGAATAAACAAGGCTGAATTTGATTGCTAATTGCGTTTTGATGTTTGCGCCTCTATTTCTTGACTTTCCATCATCATGTTTTGCTGAAATTTGTCTTATTTCTCATTTCATAGCGGCCGGACTACCGAAAATCACCAGCAGTCCGGCCGCTTCAAATAAGAATTTATGTAATATTATATTTTCATGACACTACTACAGAGTTGTACAGTTACAGCAATTTGATCCTGAAGTGGTATCTGGTTTAGCGCTAAACAGGTTCCATGATTTGTAGAGACGATTTTTGTCTGAATTGTTTTGTGGTGGAAATACACTCCCATCAGCATATTCCACTCGTGCGTTATCAGTAAAATTTTGTAACCATTTTTGCAAATTTGAAATACTGGTTTTTTCGGTTAGACCTTCGTCCTGATGATAATACGAAAAATCATTTTCTGATTTATATATCGCGATAGCATGACAATAGTGCTCAACTGCCTGCCTGTCAGGAACCGCAGAATATAAATAAAGAAAGTAACTTCCGTCATCCTTATCTTTTAATGCATCAATTTTATCTAACAATTTGTGTTCCCATTTTTCTTCCCATTCGTCAAACTTACTGTACCCAAAAATTTTCGTATCCGTTAATTCTAAGTTGTATTTGGCTTTTGCAAATTTTACGATATCGGTACCGACCATACTATGACCGCTTTTTTTAAAAGAAGATACATTTTTAGCTGCCTGTTTTATTTCATTCTCAGTTACTTTTGTAGTAGCCATGCCATTTTCATGTTTACCTATATCCAATAGGGCCAGAGGTTGGCATAAACCTTTGATATTTTCCTGATTTATGTATTTCTTAAAAAGGTTAATATCCTTTTGAGTATGTTTCATCTCAAACCGGGGCCGGCCAGAATTAATATCGGAATGAATATCGGCTAAATATTTAATTTCATGTTCGGATAGATCAAGATCAGAAATTATATTATCTGCCGCGTTTTTATGGTGAACTGATGCGGCCGACAATCGCTGCAGACGATTTGAATCGGCCTGCACTATATTGTTTTTGTCCTTTGATTTAAGATCACCATGCATACTATTATGAGTTAAGTAATTATCATTGATTGTCATTATACAGGTTTCCTTTCCAAAATGGCGCCGGATTCAATTGCAGGCGTTCTTGTATACCAGCCAAGCTATAATAAAATATGCAAATTTGATGCCGAAACAGATTTGAGTTTGCAACCGTCAGTAATTCAAGGAATAATTTAAAAACCAGAAATTTTAATTCCGGGTTGCTGATAACTTTGTTGGAAGCATATGACAAAATAGTTGCCACTGAATAGTAATATTATTTCGTGCCCTTAATAACAAATCAACTTCAAATCAAGCATCGTTGGCCGGGATTGTGACCTTCCAAGACGATAATCGCACTTTGTGTGCCAGGTTTACATGCGATTGGCCGGCCCTGTTTTTTGCCATCTTTATCATTGCTGACAAATTTGGTATGTTGAGCCGTTGCATATGTTGCTGATGCAGACTGTTCATCTGTTAATGCGTTTTTGCTAAGGAGCTGAAATGAAACTAAAAAAGATCATATCCATTGTTCTGATATTCTCACTGTGCTTACCCGCCATAACCATGGCATTGGATGTTCAAACACTTGTAATATTCGGTGACAGCTTGTCCGATACCGGCAATTTATACGCTTTGGATCCATCGCAGGTTCCGGAGCAAGATTATTACCAGGGACGATTTTCAAACGGACCGGTTTGGGTAGAATACTTAGCTGATACACAATACCTGGACTGCGATTTAATAAACAATGCTTATGCCGGAGCCACAACAGATGGCGACGACACCGTTCCAGGTTTAATTTCTCAAGTCAACGACTTTATCGATTCAACAACAATTGAAAGTAATATGCTTTTTGCCATCTGGATTGGAGCCAACGATTTTCTCGATGGAAGCGTAGATTTTCAAAAAAGTGCAGATAACATCGGGTTGGCATTAGCGGACCTTGGCGCGGCTGGAGCGCAAGAAATTTTAATTATCAACCTTCCCGATATAGGGGAAACTCCGGCGCTTTCTGGCACCTTGATTTCACCCTTGGCCACATTTCTTACACAACAGTTTAACAATGCTTTGGCGGATGTCATCGATTCATTTAAAGCTCAATATCCGGATATCAATGTATATGAATTTGACGCTTACGCCTTATTGCAAGATATAATCGATACTCCCGAAGCCTATGGATTCAATAATGTTTCGCAAGTATGCCCTTCGTTCAATGAGGCAGACAATTTTGATAACAGCGCCGGATATCTTTTCTGGGATTTAATTCATCCGACTACTGAAGCCCACAAGGAGTTTGCCAACCAGATTATATCAATACTGCCAGTAGAAGCTGAACAAATCAGTAATGATGAGTTGCATGACAACCAAAGTTTTATAGAACTTTTTCATCAAATATTTGAGCAGTTTAGCGATAATTTTTAATTTTACAGGGCCGCTGAATCAGGATGCCGCCATTTTCCATCCAAATGCATTCCTTTAATCTGTATTGATTTTTCAAGCATGGCGGCCGGATCACCTGAAACCACAATCAAATCGGCAGGCCATCCGTTTTTAAGGGCGCCTGTTTGGCCTGCACGCAACACACTGGCGGCATTTGCCGTAGCGCAGCTTATAGCTTGCTCTAATGTCAGCCCCGCTGTAACCAGCAATTGCATCTCCTGCCACACAGATTTGCCGTGATCCACGCCAATGCTGCCCGCATCCGTTCCCAAGGCAATTCGAACGCCACATTTCAAGGCAAAGGCAACCTGATCCAGTTGATGATCTAAATTTTTGCGGGCCACATCTTTTTCGGACTCCGGCAACGCGCTGTTGTCAGTTAAAGCCGCCATTGGAATCATTGTCGGCACCCACGCAACCTTGTGGTGCGCCATATATTTTAAATTATCCGGTCCCATGAAATAACCATGCTCGATACTATCACAACCGGCTTTCAAAGCGTCACGGACTGGTTTTTCTCCGTTAGCGTGAACCATAACCGGAAGTTTTTTGCTGTGCGCCTTTTGAATTATTTTACTTAAAAATAAGCGTGAAAACTGGGGCAAAGTTTCTTTTCCAAATTCTTGCAGACTATTTATTCCACTGTTGATCAGTTTCACATGATCCATCGTTTGGCCGGATTTTTCTATGCTATCTAACTTTTCTGTTGTCTCGCAAAATGCCCTTCCTAACATACTGCCGTATCTTCCGGGCGCATGTCTTGCAAAATCAGTGGCAAAAATTCGGATAGGAGTCTTGCTGCCTGAGAGTTCCGTTTTTTTAAAAGCATGGGTAAAACCTTGCCTGTCACCGCCATCGCGAACGGCGGCAACTCCAAAACGCCAATACTGTTCAAGATGGGCGCAAATTACACCATAGGCTGATTGCAGGTCATAATCGAACTGCCGCTTGCGCAGTTCTGCATCCAGAGTGCCGGATAAGGTCAGATGCACATGGGCATCCATCAGCGCTGGTAAGATTGTACAATCACGAAAATCCAGAATCTTTTCTTTACATGCGCCGGATGCATTGAAAGCGCTTATGTCTGCAAGCCTTCCATTGCGGACAACTACCAATACGTCTTTGAGTGCTGGCTGGCCCAAACCATCAATTAACCATCCAGCACGGGCCTGCCAGTTTTTATCCTTTGTTCCGGCAAGACTCCTTGCTTCGCGTAGCGAAGGAGGGATATGAATCGGTATTTTCCAACAAGTTGACAGCGATAGTATTTTTTTTATATTTGGCATGTATGCAAATCAGCCTTCGAAAATCTTTCAAATATCGAATCTATCCAGCAAAATCTCAAATTCCGGCGTTGGAAAACATGTTTTTGGTGTTCCTGCCCAGTATACATCTCAAGAATGTTCCGTTTGTGACAAGATTGTGAAAAAATCGCCTTACCGCCCTTTTTGCTCCTTTGCTGCAAACCGGGATTACAACGCCGCGATCAATATTATGCGTATCGGGCGCCGATATGATAGCCGCTTAGAAGCCCCTAAGGCCGGGGAGCAGTCACCCGCATTCCCGGCCCTTAATCAAAAATCTGCGCAAATAATCCAAGGCTGCCGTAGCAAAAATGCGCTTATTCATTAGACGCCTGGCAAAGGGATAAAATAGCGTTTTGCTATGCACTTCGTCGGGGCAGGCAACAGCAATACATACAGTTCCCACTGGTTTTTTCTTTGTTCCGCCATCGGGCCCGGCAATACCTGTGGTAGCAATGGCATAGGTTGAACCGGAAATCTTTTGAGCCCCTAAAGCCATTTGCCGGGCTGTTTGTTCATCAACTGCCCCATGGGTTTCCAGAGTGCCGGGCGATACTCCTAAAACTTTAACCTTGGCCTCATTGGAATAAGTTACAGCCGACAGTAAAAAATAATCTGATGATCCCGGTGTATTGGTAAGCCAATTACCGATTAATCCTCCCGTACAGCTTTCTGCTGCAGAAACAGTGGCCTTTTGCTCCAACAACAGACGCCCTGTGGCTTCGGCCATGGTCATTTCCTGTTTGGCAAATAAATGAATGCCAAACCTTTGGACGACCCATTCACCGGCGTCCGCCAGCATTTTATCGCCCATGGTTTTGTCACCAGTGTTCAGATAAAGTTTGATCTGGATCTCCGGAAATTTTGCCCGCGTGCCGGTTTTTATTTCGGGAAAAGCTTGCTCTAATCCGGCGATTTTCTCACCCGCCAAGGATTCCGGCAGGCCGAAAGTACAAAGCGTGCGGCTGAGACAAAATACACTTTGACTGCCCTGAAGCACCTTCAAACGCGGGAGCACTTGTCCGGCCATCATTTTTTTCATCTCATGGGGCACACCCGGAATACAAAAAAATGTACACTTGTTGATTTTAATTTGAAAACCGGGAGCTGTTCCAACCGGATTGTACAAAACTTCGGCCCCCTCGGGCAACATAGCTTGTTTACGATTTGAAGGGGTCATGGTGCGGTTGATCCTGGCAAAAAAGGATTCAATATCTTTTAAAGCCTTCTGGTCCAGGGCCAAGGCAACCTTTGCCGCTTCGGAAGCAATTTGCGCGGTCAGGTCATCCTGGGTAGGTCCCAATCCGCCAGTAACAACGGCAACATCTGAACGCATACTGATTTGTTCAAATACCGTTTTAAGCATCACGGAGTCATCGCCCACTGTTTGATGCCGGTTAACTTCAAAACCATTGCTGGTTAAGACCTCTGCAATATGGGCTGAGTTGCTGTCTATTAAGCCGCCCGTGCGAATTTCATCCCCTGTAGCCAATATTTCGGCCAGCATATATTCTTCCCTTCTTCTTCTTCTTCTTCTTCGATTACAGGTCTCTGTGGCTTTGCTTGCTTTTGGGTTTCAAGCCGGTCAACCTATCTTTTTGCATTATCATTATAAGGAGTCAACCCTCCGGCATGCCTGCCGCCTGCAATAAAATATGGTGATTTTAGCTGAAAAATCTTAAGTTTGTCTCATCTAAGCGTTGAGGCTATACTCTCAATATTCTTTAATTTCAACCAAAAAAAGGGTGAGTAGGCCAAGCGAACTTCCCTCTTGGCCTACTCACCCCCTTATTTCAGATAAGGATCGTGAAAGATGCGAATCACCACGCAAGCGTCTGCGGATCGTTTACATCCTCCATTGGATCTGTGGGAACGGTTTTTGTATTTGGTGGTTGTATACCATTTTCAACCCAATCTATCAAATACTGAAATGTTCTTTGGGCATAGGCTTGCATCGGCGTCAGTAAATAGGCCATGCCTTCATTGCCGGGTATGCCATTAAAGTCAAAATCAACGTTTCCGTCTGCATGATAATCCACATGCCCGGCATTGGCAATTGCGTAAAGACGATAAAATTCCAAAAAGCCATAACGTGTAACAGCTTCTTTGTAGGCGATAGCATTAGATGTCAAACCGATGAGTCCATCCGCCAACCCATGCAGGCACAGCAACGGAGCTGAAAATTCTCCGCTATTGGAATTTTTTAAAGCATACCCAATGGATTCGGTTGTCCAGCCCCCGGAAGGATTTTCCGCCAGCCAATCATAAAGAGGAGGAGCGATATCCGGTTCATCCGGATTGATATAGCAACTGTAAGCCGCCGCTTGCTTCATGTCATCGCCGCGAAGATCGGCTCTGTATACAAAAGAAACCAAATTGTAGTAGCCGACGCCTTTATATATTTCCAGGCCCTGTATATGTTGGAACGGATCAAACAATGTATTGTAATATCCCCAATAATAGGCCGACTCGGGAGAAAATCCAATTTGCCGCATATTAAAATACGCATCCGGAAAAGGAGGTGATTTATAAAACATCTCCGGCGTTGTAATAGTGTCGTCGTCATAGGCCCATCCCATGGTAAGCGCGCTTACATCGGTTGTTTTTATTAAGTTGTTTGCTGCTGCATACTCTTGCTCCGAAACCCCGGCGGTACAGTCAGTATCCAAAACACGTTCATCAGGCCAATAAACCCCTGACCAGTTAACCCCCCCGTCAATCAGTCTTTTATTTCCATTAGACACACGCTGATGATCAATCTCCAGCGCCCTTGTAACTTGATAACCACCGTTTGACAGTCCAATGATATAGGTTTGCAAAACAGCTTCACCTGTTATAATTTCAATCTGCTGCCGGGCCCATAGAGCCATGTCCAACATCATTTCGCCCCAATACTGTGTCAGATGTTTTCCGGAGAGCATATCAGCCATTCCATTGGTTAGACCTTTATCCGAACAAATAAACCCGTAACCGGCTTCCAATAGCCAGGGCGCCAGAACAGCCTCATTGGCGTACTCATTTCGAAGCCCAGGCGTGCCCGCTACAACAAGCCTGCTGTTCCAGTTGTCAGGCAACCTGAAGGTTATGGTTTGTTCTCGTTCTTCATATTCAAGAACCCCCGCTATTTCAAAGCCGCTAATGTTTCTATTGGCAATAAGGACTGGATCAAAAAGCTTACTGTGCAACATATTCATATTGATTTTATCGGCCTTGTTCTGCTCTTTGGGATGCAAAGCATTGTAATAAGGATTGCCTGGACCAATTCCCCAGTAGGTCACATGGGATAAACCACCATCGATTCCACCATAATAGTACTTTACATTAGGGTATTTAATGCCCGTGATCTTGAAAGTTTCTTTAGAAAAATTTTGTGCATTTCCGATTGATGCAAGACTAATGATACCCATACAAATAAAAAGGCAGACTGTTGCGTACACTAATTTGGTGAAAAAATAATACAATCTATCCATGATGCGATCCTCCTTTTTAAATAATGAATAAATAAGAAAATTCTGGAAAGATACTTTTGGCAATTTGCACAACACGAAGATGACGCAATGATCCTATACAAAATCGATGCGGCGAAGTCCTATCGGATATCTCAAAATAGAAACAAAAAATCGCATTGTTCAATTAAAGAAGATAAAAGCAGTCAATATGAACAAAAAGGTGATGTATGAAACCTAATGTGGTGAAGAGGGGATAGGATACTCAACTGCTGATGATCCCAAAAACAGCGCTAAGTGTCAATCCCAAAATCACGGAACAATCGGATGGAATCTTGGCGCACGCCATGCTAAGGCGATTGGCGGAAAAGAATATACCAGATTGGGCTTCGATTTTTTTTCGTATTCAAGGCGCGCCAAATTTTTGCTGATCAGTTTGCATACTTAACGTATTCGCACCTTTGGCATAACGCACAAGACGGGAAAAAAGACATACGAGATGGTATATTCTTTAAGGGCCCCGGGAAAAATGTTTTATCCCAACTGACTTGTCTATCAACTCGTCTTTTGCGCGCCTTGAATACGAGCCCATATCCTGCGCCAATTGGACAAAACAATTTTTCCGCGACCCTAACACGAATCGTCTAATACTGGGAATCGATGCCGGATATTCAAATATAGGTTATTCGATTTGGAGTGATGGATATTTTTGTTGTTCGATTGGAAAGGTGTCAATTGATACTGTGAGCAAATATATTCAATCACAGGGATAATAGCACAGAGGCGATTCATCCCCAAGGCTAAAGACCTTGGGGTTTTCTCGCCTCATCATTTTATAAAAAATCGCTTAAGCGTTTTCTTTTTAATTGGCGCCTTTATTGATTTTTCAGGCCATTGATAATTTTATGTCGCTTTTTTCTGAGCAGTTACGCAAGCATTGTGGCGGCTACACTTAGGGTCTTGGAAGATGCCAATATACGTTATTGCGCCGGATTTGGATTCGTGTTCAAGGCGCGTCAATGGGTGCATTCGCATCTTCCACGACCCTAAAGGCTAATAAGATTATGTTAATGACCAAGCCGGAAAAATTACAGTAAGAATAGCGGCAAGAATCAATCAATAGCGGATTTTGGTAAAATCAAAGTCACGAAGGTCGGGGAGCAATGGAACGTAAAACCCTGTTAAGCATCTGGGGCTTCAAGGTTGCGCAATGGCCGTAGTTCGCCTCGCCTGACAGCTTCTGGTACCGCGAAGAAGTATCTTTCCAGCATATTGATGTGACACTTATGAAAGAACAAAAAACAGGCGGCGTATTCACCATCCTTTAAGCGCAGCGTAGGGTGAAGTTAGGCGCCTGTTTTTTGTTCACAATTTTAGTTTGGTGGTTTTTGTGCTTGTTGAATGGCAAGATAGATTTCCCGGTCTGAGCCATCATAGCCAGACCAAACCACATGCCCTTCGGCGTTTATTTGCGGATTTTTGTCAGAACTTAAAGGGTTGCTGGAAATATTGGCGACAGTTGATCCGTCATAGTAATAGATTTGCCAGCCTGAGCCGTTATGCCCACGCCAAACCACATGCCCATCGGCGTTTATTTGCGGGAGAGTGTCATCACCTGCAGAGTTGTTGGAAATATTGGCGACAGTTGATCCGTCATAGTAATAGATTTCCCAGTCTGAGCCGTTATGCCCATACCAAACCACATGATTATTGGCGTTTATTTGAGGAGAATAGTCAGGACCTGCAAGGTTGTTGGAAATATTGGCGACAGTTGATCCGTCATAGTAATAGATTTGCCAGCCTGAGCCGTTATCCCCAAACCAAACCACATGATTATTGGCGTTTATTTGGGGGTAGCGGTCATCACCTGCAGAGTTGCTGGAAATATTGGAGACAGAGGTCCCGTCATAGTAATAGATTTGCCAGCCTGAGCCGTTATAGCCCGTCCAGACCACATGCCCATTATCGTTTATTTGAGGGCCGTATTCATCACCTGCAGAGTTCTTGGAAATATTGGCGACAGTTGATCCGTCATAGTAATAGATTTGCCATTCTGAGCCGTTATGCCTACGCCAAACCACATGCCCATTTGCGTTTATTTGTTGAGCATAGTCAAAACCTGTAGAGTTGTTGAAAATTTTGGAGACAGAGGTCCCGTCATAGTAATAGATTTGCCAGCCTGAGCCGTTATGCCCACGCCAAACCACATGCCCAGCGGCGTTTATTTGCGGGAAATAGTCATCGCCAGCAGAGTTGTTGGAAATATTGGCGACAGTTGATCCGTCATAATAATAAATTTCTGAGTTAGAGCCGTTATCCCCACACCAAACCACATGCCCATCGGCGTTTATTTGCGGGTAAAAGTCACTACCGGCCGGGTTGTTGGAAATATTGGCGACATCGAAATCTACAGCAAAAGAATTGCTTGCCGTTGTTAGGACCCAAAGAGCTGACCATAAAAAAATTAAAAAACGTCTTTTCATTTTGTCCTCCTTATTCAGTTTGAAAAATTAAAAAATGGCTGCTTCGATATTTTTAATAGAGAGCTGCCGATGCGCGATGTAATAAGGATTCAAAATGTTCAAAGCTGGTTTATAATGGACAGGACAAATGAAAGAGATTTGAAAGCAATGCAAATCAACAGGGCTAAAGCAAACCGCACTCTACCAAAAAATCAAATCCGCCGATGTACGGTTTTAACTGTGTTGATCTAAAAATATTTGTGTTTCTGGAAATCTTAGACTTTAGAAAAGCAACCGGTAAGCAATCTACTTTTTTATAAAAAAAAATGCAAGGCCAAAATGATCCAAAAAACGCCCTGCTCTTTCACAGCACCAACGGATCATTTGCCCGATTGGGGTTTTTGGCGCAACGCCCTGAAAAAGGGTATTCCAAAAATTATTTGGGCAATTTATTGCCGGAAGCAGTGACTGGACTTCAAACCCCACTTGCTGCTCAGAGCCAAAAGGGATAAAGCAGCTGCCAAACGGTTTTTCCAGAAAGCTTTAAAGGCCTCCCGCAACGTAACTGCCCGTGTAATAACCGTTGATAAAAACGCAGCATATTTATACCCTCTGAATATATTTGCAACAGAACGTGTGCCACGAGTTCATAGGAGGACAAATAACTATGACATAACTATAGGAAAGATCAAGGAGGGCCCTTCGAAACCTCTTTACAGGAAGCCGGCTATACGGGCGATACGCCCAAAACTTTAACCTTGGCCTCATTGGAATAAGTTACAGCCGACAGTAAAAAATAATCTGATGATCCCGGTGTATTGGTAAGCCAATTACCGATTAATCCTCCCGTACAGCTTTTTGTTACAGAAACAGTGGCCTTCTGCTCCAACAACAGACTTTTCCAACCGCTGTCATATAGATTGCACTAATTATAAGAATTAAATTTTAAATATTTACGAGGATAAAATTTTAAGCACAACAAAGATATCAGGCGAATTGGCAAGTTTTGGATTGTTACCGTCATTTTTCTTATTTTTATGAACTACCGGCCACCATGTTTGAGACAGCAACATCCGAGTTTGACTTTAATTCTTATAAACTTTTTCCACAGCTGCCTATTCTTTTAACTCATTTGGATCATGTGGCGGATAAAGCTCTGGATATTTAAGCTTTGTTTTCCGATGTTCTATTTTATGTTTGGTTGCGGACCTAACACGTGGACTATCTTCATCGTAATAATCACGGATTGCCAGCGCTACGGCTTTTCCCATTTCACGATAATCATCGGGTTCAACCCAAGAAGGTGAGTATCCTGCTTGACCATACGTTGTTTCAATTGTAATAGCCATCACCTGGTCCTGGAAATTATGCCACCACCAACTTTCAGGGTAAAATTTTGTGGCGAAACTGTCTCCACCTTCATCAGGCGCCGGTTCCAACATATCAGCCCCATAATGCATAGCTATGCGATCAATAAATTGAAGTTGTTTTTTCCATAATGATGCTTCTTGCTCATTATACCCTAAAGCCTGCGTCCCAAAATGTGCATAAAAAAATGGTTTGATACCTGGTTCGCTGTTCGAGGCATGCAGGTTAAGTGCAATATCAATTGGCGGGCCTGTTTGTATTAATTCCAGAATAGCCTGATGCAGTACTCTAACCTCCTTTGGTGCTTCATCAGTCAGAAAGACAGGATCTTCAATATCAAAAAACCACATGACTTCAAGATTTTCGTTTTGTGTTGTTGTACGGTAATTACCAGCAATAACACCGTCAACATTATGCATTGGCACAATGTTGAATATAAACTTTTTTAAAATATTTTGAGTTTTTTGTGTGTCCGTCAGCAGATAATTAATCAAACCTTCGATTAAAAAAGATGGGCATATTTCAGCAGGATGGCTGCGAGCATGCATCCAAATCCTTTTTTTTTCTGAATCAGGACTATCAAAATCGGTAACTGTTATAAGATGAATTGGATAATCTTCTTGAGTAGTACCAGCAATTCCGATATCTATAAACGGGTTGTCAGAGATTGTTTGAAGATAAGATTGCAAATCAGAATATGTATAAGGATAAAATCGTGCTATCCATACGGTAGGAAATTCAAATTGTTTTTCTATTATTAACTCGTTTTCCGGATTTTTAAATACTTCATTTTCAGAAAAGCGATTCCAGTTTTTATTATCATAGGAATATACAGGCAGATAATAATATGGCCATCCTCTATTTGATAAATGTATAATGGTCACTTGGTCTACGGAAAGATTTTTAATGCTGACATACCACCAATTACGCCAATGGCTTGGCAGTTCAGGGTTGTCATTATCATCGGCCAAAGCCAACTTGAATTCCGTATCACTAATTTGATGGACCTGTCCAATGCTTCCGGATTCAAAATTAATCGATATGCTGGCAGTGGTATTACCCTCACTATTTTCAATACAACCGATAGAAATTATAAAAATTAAAAATAGGCTGCAAACAAGAGCAATTTTTATGTGAAATCGTTGTATATTTAGCATAAAAAGTTTTTTCGGTTAAAAGTCATATGCTGGCAAACTTTCTCAATAAAAAATAATTATAGTCACTAGTTGTGCATAAAAAGACAACCGTTTAGAACTGTATGAAATTTAGGATGAGTGTGGGCCAATCATCCCGCAAACTTTCAAATCAATGGCTTCAGGAACGAATACTTACACGAGGAAGTGATGAACTGTAAGTATTTAATGCGAAACAAACCATAAATGTGACAAAAAATCAAGTTCGCAAGTCGAATTGAGCAGGTCAATCGTATATAACTTTTACAAATAACGTGCTGTACCTGCGAATTATTTGGTTAGTGTCCATCCATAAATCTTAATACATTGATTTTTATATTACCAGAAAAGCTGTTGAAAATAGCATTTTTAGCTTGACAAAAAAGAAAAGCTATCTAAATATAACCGGCATCCAAATTCAACCGGAATACAAACCGTTACTTTCAATACCTGAACGCGTACGCCGTGGCACAGCAATAGTGTGTTCTATCCATCCATTATGACTAAACCACATTTATTAAGAAAGGCGGTGCTATGAACAATTATCGGTCTGATGCGATTTTACGGATGGACTGCAAGCGAATATGTTCAATGGCAAGTATTGCTATATTGTTTTTTTTCATTATATTTTGTCAGTGTCCGCTTTACGCTCAAGACTTTATAGATGAACCGCTTTTTAAGGTTCAGATCGCAACAAGTGATCCGCAATCTGTGCATGATGAATTAGTATCGGCTGGATATGACGTGTTGGGCATTCAGTGGGATCTGCCGGCCGTTGAAGTCGCCGGGCCGAAACAAATTCTTAAAGAACTAGAAATTAGGGGATATACCATTGCCGCCGTTGAGCGCGGCCGTCCTTTGAACGAGATGCTGCCAAAAACCAAAGCAAGGGATGTGCCGTCAAACTATTCAGATCTGCAAAACGTGTATGATAAAATGATTTTTGCTGCCGATCAGCACCCCGATATCACTAAATTCGTCGATCTGACAGAGACCTACAATACACCGGAGACCCACGGGGGGCGGCATCTTTTCGCCTTGAAAATTTCAGATCATGTTAATCTGGACGAAGATGAGCCCGCCATGCTGGTGGTCGGCAATCACCATGCAAGAGAAATCGTAACCCCTGTCATTTGTCTTTATGCCATCGATGAATTAACCTTTCAATACGGCCACGATGAAGAGATTACACAATTCGTCAATGAACATGAGATCTGGATAGCTCCGGTATGGAACCCGGACGGCTATAACCATGTATTTACAGTAGACAACCTGTGGCGTAAAAACCGCAGGATTTTTACCGAAGGAGTTGGTGTTGATCTAAACCGTAATTATCCCCAGGGATGGAGTGCAAGTTGTGGCGGTTCCACAAATGTTAGCTCCAACACTTACAAGGGCCCGTCGCCAGGCTCGGAAGCAGAGACCGAAACCATGATGGTGTGGTCGCAAAAAGAAAGATTTGTGAAAATTGTCGATCTGCACTCTTCCGGACAAGAGGTGCTCTATGGTTACAAATGTTCTTTTCATCCCTTTACCGATTGGATGAAAAGCAGAGCGGAAAAATTTTCCATGATGTGCGGATATGACGGCGACCATCGCCAGCCTAGTGCTGAAGGAGAACATGTGCAATGGCAGTTCGCTCAAATGGGAGCTGATGCGCACTTGGTGGAAACAGCAACATCATTTCAGCCGCCCTATAGTTTTGCATTGAAAGAGGCTGAAAAAGTTTGGCCCGGCATTATCTGGTTGGCTCAATCGCCGGTTCCCCTTACCGGCCATGTCACAGATGCCGCAAACGGCAATCCTGTCACTGCTGAAATTCAAATACTTAATGTCAATTTTGAAAATGGCGAGTCCAACTACAGCAGTGCCGAATTTGGCCGCTATCATGTTTTTTTTCCTCCCGGCGGCTATGAACTTCGGTTTTCCGCCAACGGCTATTTACCGAGCACCCATGGCGTTACGATACAACACGCAAATGCCCAAGTCTTAGATATAGAGCTGATATCGCATGCGATAGCGGATAATTTGTAATTTCAAATGCTCAAGTGATTTGATGTTTGATGTCATAAGGCAATTGGCGGAAAAGAATATACCATATTGCGCCAATTGCCTAATTTCGCTGATATAGTCCGACGAGCTCTGCTTTAGATAAAATATGCCCTTTCATGGCTTTTTCGAGTTTTGCTTTTGCAGGCCGTGACAGATCAGGAAGAAAACTATCTAAAGCATAAAGCTTATGAAAATATCGATGTTTGCCGATAGGGGGACATGGGCCGCCATAACCTGTTTTTTTCCAATCGTTGAGACCTTGCAATGTCCCCTTGGCAAGATCATTATCTTTTACAGCTTCAGGCAAAGAACCTACATTTGGTGGTATATTATAAAGAATCCAATGAACCCAGGTCATTTTCGGATTAGCAGGATCGGGAGCATCGGGATCATCCACAATCAGGACAAGACTTTTGGTCCCTTGCGGAATACCAGACCATTTCAATGCGGGGGAAATATTTTCTCCATCGCATGTAAATTTTTTAGCAATCTGGCCCTTGTCCTCAAAGCTTGGTGATGTTAATTGCATAACGGTATTCACCTCCCTGGCATCTACCGGAATATTAATTAAAAATATAAAAAGTTGTGAAACGATAAAAACCCATTTATTCATACTGCCTTCCAAGCCTCTAAAAAATATGAATTTAATAAAGTGAACACTATTGCCTGCCTTTTTCTTTACGCAAGGCAAATCGCTTTTACCTGAATTGCCAAGATTGAAGTCAATCTTGTTTTATCTGGTTAATAGAAATATTGATCCCCGTTTCCATTTTAATGTTATCCCGGACCCGGCTGAAAATTTGGCCCATAGTATTGCCTGCGCAACATCACTTCACGATCATCTATGATAATTGTGGTGATTTATTCATACGGCTTTTTGAAATTGAGCTCTTTAACCTCTTCCACGATCCTTAAACGGCCGGTTTGGCGCCGCCATTATCTGTAAAATACATATAAAATTTTGTATCGACGGACATAACCGGAAAAGAGGCCGGCAACTCGGTTTGCTTGATTTGCGAAAAACCATACTTTTCATAAAAACGATGCGCCGCCTGAAATTTTGCCGTCGTGCCCAAATAAATCTCGTTAATATTACAAATTCTGCACCAGTCAAGCAGTACTGTTAACAGTCTGGCGGCGACTTTACGCGTTGAGCCCCGGAATTGTTCTTTGACGAACATTTTTCGCAACGCTGCCTTCCCATTACCGATATCGAGCAAAGCAATGGTTCCTGCAATTTCTGAAGCATTCAATGCCACCCAAAAGTTACCGCTGCCTTTCTGATAAAATCCAGGAATATTAAGTAGATCAGGTTGATCATCAAGCGTAATTGGAATGTCGAACTCCCTTTGCTGAATCGTTAGAATAAGATCAACAACATCTGATAAGTAATTGCCGGAAAATGGAACAATGTCAATCATAAAAAGTCTCCGCAAGCCGAATGATTTTTCACCGGTTTAAAGTATAGCCATAGCGAAACACCGGCCGTAAGCCGGATTTGAAATCGTAATCCGGCTTGCCAATCTGTTATTATAGAAAATATTTACAACCCTCAACAACCCGGTCAGACGCGAAGGCAGACTGTTCATTGTGAGCGAAGCCGATCAGGCCGGGCAAAAAGGCATTTTTCGCCAAAAAGTGCGAGTAGCAGAAAAACCAGATTGTTTGAGCGAACAATCGATCAGTTTGCTTGAAGCGTTCAACCTGAATCTAAGGTATATTCTTTTCCGCCAATCGCCTAAGAACTGCCACCCTCCATGTGAAATATGGAAAGTGGAAGTTCATTGCCGTACTTCATTTTTAGTTTTCACTCCCGTATGGGCCACGGCAATGGCGTTGGTCATAACTTTATAGGTTATTTTACCAAAACCGGTTTTGCCCAAAATTGCGCTCAATTCATCAGGCAGCGGGAACATTCTAATCGTTTCCGGCAAGCAGGTGTAGGATTCGGCGGACCCGGTAAGCACTTCTCCCAAGAAGGGCATAATGTTAAAGGAGTAAAAATCATAAAGGCTTCGGAACACGGGATTCAATGGCCGGGAAAATTCCAGGCACACAAAACGCCCTCCGGGTTTTAGAATTCGATGCATCTCACAAAATCCGCGTTTTAAATGCGTCAGGTTCCGAATGCCGAACCCGGCCATGGCCGCATCAAAGGATTGATCGGGAAAAGGGATTTTTTCCGCATCGCCCAGAACATAGCGGATATGGGAAAGATCGGGATAGGGATCGATTTTATGACGCCCTGCCTGAATCATGGCATGGTTGATATCATACAAGATCACCCGCCCTTTTTTTCCGGTTTTCCGGGCGGCAAGAATTGACAAATCTCCCGTTCCCGCGCAGATATCGATGACGTTTTGCCCCGGCAAAATATTCAACATGCGAACGGCCTGCCTTTTCCAAGCATGTTGGATGCCGAAACTGAGCAGCGAATTCATAAAATCATATTTCGGCGCAACCTTGTTAAAATGTTTTCGAACCGCAAAGGCTTTTTCCTTTTCGCTAAAGGTGCGAATGCCAAATCGGGCCTTACCGGTACCTCGGATATGATCATCAAGTTGTTCCCGCCGATTTGAGGCATCAAACCAGCCAGGATTTTGCCAAAGGGCCATAAGCCGTCCTATCTATTTTGTTTTTTGAAATGCATCAAATAGTTCAGGTTAAGATCTTTGCAAAGGGATGATTTAGCGAAAATGGGGATATAGCGCAAGCCTGTATAGTGGGCCAGAGTCATTCCTGCTTTTTCACCCCAAAAGGCCAATTCTTCCGGCTTTACAAATTTGTCATACTGATGGGTTCCTTTAGGCACGATCCGCAAAATATACTCCGACACCCAGATCACTAGCAATCTGGCCAGCCAGGTACGATTCACCGTTGCAAAAAAAAGATGTCCGCCGGGTTTTAAAAGACCGGCGCACGCCCGCACCAGCAATGCCGGATCAGGCACATGCTCCACCAATTCCATGCAGGTGACCACATCGTAATTTTGCGCATGATCGGCCCCCCATTGTTCTGCGGAACTTACATGGTAACCGATATCAAGACCGGATTTTTTGGCGTGAGTTCCGGCCACCGCAACCGCCCTGGCCGACATATCGATACCGGTAACATAAGCACCCGCCTTGGCCATGGCTTCGGATAACAGCCCTCCGCCGCAGCCAGCATCCACTACCTTTTTACGCGCGATTTGCGCACGCTGGATCACATACCCGGAACGAACCGGATTAATATCGTGAAGGGCCTTGAATTCGCCGTTGCGGTCCCACCACAAATCAGCAAGGAAAGTAAACTTTTCTATCTCCAGGGCATCAATATTTTTTAACATTTGAATGCCTTTTTTACGCTTTGCGACCATTTCGCAAATTCGATTAACTGAACAGGGCTGCCCCGTAACAAGGTAATATCGGCAGCTTCACGGGCCAGTGCCGACTCGTTATGCACCGCCACCGCCAAATCAAAAAGGGCCAGCGCCGATGCGTCATTCATACCATCTCCAACCATCATCACGCAACGGCCCGGAGCCTGTAGCCGCTGAATATAACTTAGCTTATCCTGAGCATGCAAGCCGCCCCGGAAAAATTTAAATGCGCCCGGATCGTTTCTGATAGCCGTGTGCATCAGTATTTCGTAAACCATGCTGAAACCGGAACAGCAAAACTGCTTTTTTCATCGCTAAAGGTTCGGGTATGGTTGGCAAACCGAACCGGGAGTTCGCACAATGCGTAATGAAAAAAAAATTTCCGGGTAATGGACGCTGTGTCGATAATCCAGTTTCAGGGCCTTAATCCCAAGCCTTTTATGAAAGCAATGATTTGCCAGCGTTCATCGGCCGAAACGGTTGTTGCCAGGGCGGGCTGGCGGCCGCCTTGAATTCCGTAACTGATTTCGTGAAACAGGCGGCCTTCAGGCATGGCCTGTACTTTTTTACTGCGTAAATCTCCGGGTACAGGGGCAAAACTTTGTCCTACCGTCCCCGCGCCGTCATGGTTTTTGCCGTGACAATGAACACAATACCGTTGGTATCCCTGTTTGCCTAATGCCGCTGCGGCAGCGTCATTGAGTTGAAAAGGCGCTTTGAGTGCTTCGGGTTTCAAAGCGCGATAGATTGCATCGCCGCCGTTAAAGGCAACGATGTCACGCGCCGTTACCGGAATCGGCTCTTCGTGGAATTTTACCGCAACAGTTTCCCGCATACGGCCCACCTGCAAGGTTTTATCATAAAGCGTTAAGGCTGCATAAACCGCCAGAGTCAAAGCACACGCAAACACCGTCAAAACGAAAATTCGCACCATTTTATTTGCCTTTTTGCCCCTGCACATGCTGCGGGTAAACCAGCAAATCATTGGCTCCATAGGGTGATGATGCGGAAACATCTTCTACCGGCCGATAGCTCCAGCAAGATTGCCCACTGCCGGAAACCAAATAAAAAGCCAAAAATTGCTTAAAAAGAATAATGTTAATCATCACCGTCAGTCAAAAGGCCGTGCGCAGCAAGGATTCTTTGGTATCGGAATGTCTCATGTTAAATTTTTACTCACAGTGCGCCATATATAACATTTTAGAAAAAGCCCCATGCACATGTTCCAGCAATGATCGATACCATCTCCAGAAAAAACAAAGCATCGCGCTCTTGGATGTTGTCTGCGAATCGGCCGGTAATTTTTTTTTGAGCACTTTGTCATCCTTCGCGATCAGCCCCGTAGCGCCCCGTAGTCCGTAAAAAGCCGCCAAAATCATCCAAAAGCCGGATGTCAGACAAAACCCCTTTGCTGTGGCATGACTTTGTTTGTTTTCCGAATCCAATACGATTTCTTAACTTTTGTTACCTTAACTATGGCAGGCCAGCCAACAGTCTGCATTCGCCTCGTTTTGCCGATGGCACTGGACACAAAAGCCCATTTTAAACCGCTGCCCCTTCAACCTGTCCATCTGCTTGACTTGGCCGTGACAGGTTTCACAGGCAATTTCTTTTTTTATATGGCGCTGATGGTTGAACACTACATGTTCAGCCATGTAATACACCTTTACCCAGGGTGTAGGGGTTTGGCTGTTAAAATAGTCATGTTCTTTTCGTATCTCCGGGTGATTGGCGATGATATAGTTATGACAATGCAAACACTTTTCAACTGGCGGCATCCCTGGATGAATGCTGCGTCCCGCATAAGGATGGCAGTAATCGCAGGCGATGGCTTTATGCCCGGCGTGGAGCCGGTGACTGAACGCGATGGGTTGTGCGGCCCCGATTCCGATGTTAGGCCATAAGTAAAAAAAGAAAAGAAAACCCGCAGTCAACAAAACACAGCAAAAGATCCAGCCCAACGGCTGCCTGTTGGACCATAAAGATTTCATGGTTTCACCAAAATCCGTAAAAAACAACATAGCTTTGCCCCTGGCGGCAACCAGAATCACACCGATTACCAGGCCCGTTAGCGAGAAAGAAAGAATTAATACTTCAATCACGCCGTCTCTTTTTCTTCGCTGATGATGAGCACCTCGGGAAACTGGTCCAGATAGAGCATCAAAGATCCGGCCAGCAGGCCGAAAAATCCCATCGCAATTAAAATCTCGAGCCAGCCGACAGGCACTGCGATCACGTCAGGATGGTAAACCGGACCCAGCAAAAGAAAATGCTCCAGCCACATCCCGGCAATCACCGCAGAACAGATAAAAATCATGGCAACGGGAACCATCTTGATTTTTTTATTGAGTAGAATCAGAAAAGGCCCGATAAAGCAAGCGAAGAAAACAACCCAGGCCAGGCCGTTCCAAGGGGGCGTCATGGTGCGTTTGATGATGTAGGCGGTTTCTTCTGAAATATTACCGTACCAGATCACCACAAACTGGACATAGAAAAAATCAGCCCAAACCAGACAGAAAGCAAAAAACAATTTTCCGATGTCATGGAACTGGGAAGACTTTAACCTAAATGGTGTGCGATGGCTAAGGTGTAAAACGGCGGCCAGTATGATCAGCGCTCCGAAACCGATATATATGGCCTTTACGAAGCAATAGGGCCCAAACAAAGTGGAATGCCAGTTCGGGTCCATGCTCATTACTAAGTCATAACCGAGCAAAGATAGCACAAGAGCAAAGCTAAGCATATACAAGTATGCGAACACGGTCATACGCTTGTTGTATTTTTCATCGTCCGGCGGCTGTTTTTTCCATTTTTTAGTCAAAGATTGAGCTATCGAACCTGTACCGCCCCTTTTTTTTATCTTAAACCAGAGAGCATGGTAAAGATACGCAAACCCTGTTCCATAAAGAATAAACAACCCAGCAATATCCCTAAAAAAAAGAAACTGAAGGTTTAACCATACCTCTTTACCGTGCAAATTGTGAGTTAACCAAACAAAAAGATGATCTTTGCTCCAAAATAATCCTAAAAATAAAAAAAATGATACCGGGAAAAAGGCGGTAAAGGCTTCGGCCAGATCCGCCAGCGGACCGCTCCAGCGAGCCTTTACAGCCCGCATCAGGGTTGAAAAAAGCACTGCGCCATGCGCTATGGCCGAAAAAAGCAAAAAATTAATTAGGTACGCCTGCCAGGCCCTTCCAGGATCGCCCGTAATCAATTGCGATCCGAAAGTCCCTACACCGGCTGCGGTCAGCAAGCTGATGCACGCGAGCAGCCATAGCGGTTTTCTTTGAATGGTTTTAGTCATGTTGATGCTCTTTTAAATGGTTTGACTTTCGCCCCTTTGGTTTCGAAGAACAGGCTAAGCGCGTTGCGCCGGGGAGCATCGCAACTTGCCAGCACGCCGTACCTGTCACCGGTCAGACG
Source organism: Desulfobacteraceae bacterium (assembly GCA_024230435.1). Taxonomy (GTDB): domain Bacteria; phylum Desulfobacterota; class Desulfobacteria; order Desulfobacterales; family Desulfosarcinaceae; genus UBA2230. The sequence goes on along the minus strand of JAAERL010000008.1, from coordinate 28,265 downwards.
CGGGTCGTACTCTGTGTAAATTTTAAAGCGCGGCAATCGAGCCTGTGTGATAAGCCCGATCACGTTACCGAAAACCGCAAACAGAATCGTAAATTCAAAACCAACGATAAAAAACGGCGCAAGGGCCACAACGGGTTTGCCGCTTACTATCATGTTCCAGCGTGTAGCCGTAAACACAGCCAGTAAAAACCCGGAAAAAAAGCCAATGATGCCCCCGGCCAAAGTAAACCAGCCAACCTTGCTTTTGGGCAGTCCGAGGGCATCATCCAGGTCGTGGCTGGCAATGGGGCTATGGACACGCTCAAGATGGAATTCGCCGGAGTCTTTTAGCCCGCGCACGGCTGAAACGGCCTGTCCTTCATCGCGGAATAGTCCCATAAGGCAAATTTTTTCACCCTCCATGATGGCCCCCATGGTGTACACTTTCTTTCATCTTTGTCATGGAGACAGACGGCAAGTGTTTGATAAACAGCGCAAAGAGTAAAAAGAAAAGACAAAAGCTTCCGATCATAATGCCGAACTCCACGGCGGTGGGTCTATAAAGGCCCCATGCATGGGGTATGAAATCATGGGCTACGCTGCCGATTATAATCACGAAACGCTCGTACCACATACCAATGTTGACAATAATGGATATAACAAACATCAACCGCAAATGAGTGCGGACTTTCTTAAAGAGAAAAAGCAGTGGGATAATGGTGTTGCAGATAACCATAATCCAGTATTCAGGCGCATAATCGCCAAATGCCCGCCAGCGGAAAGTTTCCATCTCTATGCTGTTGCGGCTGTACCAGGCGATGAAATATTCCGTCCCATAGGCAAATCCGACAATCAAACCGGTAAAGACAATGGTTTTGGCCACGCTTTCGAGCACCTTTACGGTAATGATCTTCTCATACCGGAAAAACTTACGCAGCGGAATCATCAGGGCCAGCACCATGGCAAGGCCGGAATGAATGGCCCCGGCGACAAAGTAAGGAGCGAAAATGGTGGTGTGCCAGCCGGGCGCTACGCTCAGAGCAAAGTCCCATGAAACCACGCTGTGTACGGAGATAGCTAATGGTGTGGCCAGAGCGGCGAAAAAAAGATATCCCCTGGCATAATGCCGCCATTGCTCCAGTTCGCCGGTCCAGCCCAAGGAGAGAATGCTGAAGATTTTGCGCCGCATCCCCTGCGACCGGTCGCGGATGGTGGCCAGGTCCGGGAGCATGCCCGTATACCAAAAAAGGGAACTGACAGTCAGATAGGTGCTGATGGCCACAACATCAAACATCAAAGGAGACTGAAAATTGGGCCACAACAGACGCTGATTGGGTATGGGAATCATGTAGTGAACCAGCCAGACACGGCCCAGATGAATAAACGGGAAAAGCCCTGCGGTGCAGACCGCGAAAACAGTCATGGTTTCAGCGGCGCGGGCGATGGGATTTGTCCACCCCGCCCGGAACAGATGCAAGATGGCGGAAATTAATGTTCCTGAATGGGCGATACCAACCCAGAAAACAAAATTGATAATATAGGTTCCCCAATGCACGGGGTTGTTTTGCCCGGTCACGCCAATGCCTTTGAAAATTTGGTAGAGCCAGCAGCCCGCCCCTGCAAGAACCCCAAGAAACAGCAGCCCCATCAGGGTCCAGTACCCTTGGTCCGGCGGTCGCAAGGTGTCGAAAACGGTTTTGTCTATTTGTTCAAAGGTAAGTTCTTCGGCCATAAACTACCAATCATTATTTTTGCACGGCCTTTATACTATGAATTTTATATTGTCCGCACCACTTTTTTCAGATAAATTACCGCAGGCTTGGTATTCAAATATCCCATCACCTGGTAAGCCCTGGCAGTACGGATCATTTTACGCACAGTGCTTGCCTTATCCATTAAATTGCCGAAATAAAGCGCATCCGCCGGGCAGGTTTGCACACACGCCGGAATCACCTCCCCGTCCAGGATGGCCCGGTTTTCGTTCTTTGCAGTGTCATGGGCCTGTTTAATGCGTTGTATGCAAAAAGAACATTTTTCCATAACGCCTTTGCTGCGTACAGTGACATTTGGGTTAAGCTGCTGGTTGAGCGGTTCGGGCCATTGCCAGTCAAACCAGTTGAAACGGCGGACCTTATAAGGGCAGTTCTGAGCGCAAAAACGCGTGCCGATACAGCGGTTATAAATTTGGTTATTAAGACCTTGTTTTGAGTGATGAGGCGCATAGACCGGGCAAACGGCTTTGCAGGGCGCGTTATCGCAATGCTGGCACATCATGGGAAGAAAAATCAGGCTGGCCGGATCTTCGGGATCTTCGTAACGCTCAATGCGAATCCAGGCCATTTCGCGGCCTTCGATAATGCGCTGCTGTCCTACCACGCCGATGTTGTTTTCCGCATAGCAGGCCGCCACGCAGGCGCTGCATCCGGTGCAGCGGTCTAAGTCCACCACCATTGACCACCGGCAGGTATCATGATCATGAGCCGGATAAATATCGCGTTGAGGGTTATAGCCTTCCGGCAGGGGCAGCGTCATCGGAAACGTATCCATGGTCAGCCCAATACCGGTAGGCATCACTTTACCGAGATGCTTTATCGGTATGTTCAAAGCAATCTTGCGGTTGAGCTGGGAACGGCTGCCGGAAGTCAGGGCCAGTGGTACGTTTTTACCGCTGTATTTCAAAGATATTAAACCGGCAGCGTAAAAGGGTGCTCCCGAATCGGAATCGACCCCGGTGTCAAGCACGGCCACAGGATTAACGCCCTGTTTCCGGGCATATCTGCCGTAGTGTTCATGGCCCAGTCCCAGGGACGTCACAACGGCATTGCCGTAAAGACCGGGATAGGTATAAGCCGGCAGTTCAATTTGCCCCCGGCCGGTCCTGAGTTGAACACTATCCCCGTCTTTGCAGTGATTGGCGCTCATCAAGGACTCGGAGACCAGGGCCACGGATTGCCAGGCGATTTGGGTAAGTGTTTCCGGGATCTCGCAAAGCCAGGGCCGGTTTGCGCCGCGCCCGTCATAAAACCGCAAAGACGAAGTGGTATACAAAACCGGTTTGTCTGATTCGATGGCGGCTGACGGTTTTTTGGGAATCAATTTTCTTAAAAGCAGGGTTGTTTGCCTGCCCAGCGTCAATTCCGGTGTTGCCGCTGGTTTATCAGGGGCAAACCAGCCACCGCTCTGAATCAGTTTCACCCAGCCAATGCTCGTATCAATTGCGTGGCGCTCAGTGAGCGTGTCAACCAGGTAAGCCTTGTAATCCGCCCCCGGTTTCTTGTCCCTGGGAAACAATTCAAGAAAGACATCCCCGACCTGTGGCGCATCATTGAATTTTCCAGCGACAGGCTGGAGGGTAGTCGTAATGCCCTGTTTGCTCTCGTAGCTGTCCCAGGATTCGAGAAAATGCTTGATAGGAAAGACAAGATCACAGGCTGCGGCGGTCTGATCCATAAAATGTGTAAAGGCCACCGAAAAAAGCTCTTGCCTGCCCAAAATTTCTACGATCTCATCTCCTGAAGGCATACTGTAAGCCGGATTTACCTGATGAAGTAAAATGGTATCCATTTGCCCCTTACCGGCTTTTTCCCAAAATTTTTGAATGCCGGACCGGGAATCTGCGATCTCGACCCGGTGACGCTGATCAAAGTCGTATAAAGGAAGTTTCGGATCCAGCAAGATATTCAGCAGAACTGCAGCCAGATCCGTTCCAATCGAGCTTGTCCCCGCCGATGCCGTCGGCGAAGAAAGGACAAGGGGTCTTTTAGCCTCCATAAGGCTAAATACCAGGTTATTAATTTGCCACTGAGAAACGCCGCAGATATTCGCGGCCATTTCGGTATTATAATTTCTTAGCATACGATTCAATGATGCCCGGAAGGGAGTCGTCAACTTGCGGCCACGCCCTCTTTTAAATACTTCGTTGATCAACGCCAGAGCAAAATAGCCTTCGGTATGCGGACGGCAAGCGATCCATTGATCTGCATTTGCGCCTGTCAGGGACCGAAAAGGGGCCACATGCACAAACGTACCGTTTTGACCGCTGTCAAACGAATGCATGTTTTTAAATTTGCGGGCGTACTCCACGGGAGAAAGCCAGGTTTCGAGAAAATCCGCGCCAAAACCGACAATCAAATCGGCGCGGTCCAGACGATACCCCGGCAGCATGGGATTTGCCAAAACCCGGGCGTGAACGTATTTCAAAGACTCGAAGACAAAGGGTTCAAATACATAAAGGTTTGTTGACCGGTAATGGCTAAAAAAGGCTTTGAAAAGCGCAAGCAAAACATCGCCCACGGTTTCTGTCAACATGCCGATGCGGTCAGGACCTTTTTGAGCGGTTTTTTCGATGTTCTTCTCAAGCAGGTCAAAAGCTTTTGGATATGAAATCTCCTCCCACCGGTCATCTGTCTTTAGCAAAGGACGGACCAGCCGGTCAGGATTGTAAAGCCCCTGCAAAGCCGCCTGCCCCCGGGCGCATAGCTTGCCCTTGTTTACCGGATGCAGCGGATTGCCTTCCAGCTTTATAACTCTGCCCTCCCGGTTGGCGGCCAGCACACCGCAACCTGCCGGGCACTCCCGGCACGTGGAAGCGTACCAGGAAACCGTTCCTGTGACCCTGTCTTCTGGAGCTTTCACGAGGCTGAACAGGTTTCTTTCAGGATGAGAATTGCATCCGGCTGCAAAAGACGCGCTCCCAACGCCTGCAATTTTCAAAAATGTTCGACGATTCATAATCGTTTTTTGAAAGGAACCGCTTATTATAAAGGTAAATATGAAGTGCTTGTAAAACAAGTATCAGATGACATCCGGAATTGTCAATCAATAGAGGAAGGCTCATGCCGGATTCCAGAGTTTTACTATGACCCTGAGTTTGCAAAAAACCTGAAACGCTGCATGAGCCTGAAGCTTTATCGCACAGCAGTTAAAAAATTTTAAGATTATCCAGAGAGAATTCCCGGTAATTTATTGCCGGGAGCTGTCAGATTGACCTCCTAACCGGCCCTTCATGCTCAAGAAACTCCCAATGCCAAAGCAGTCAAATGCACAGCCATAAGATCCGATGTCTGACGCTCCTGCTGTGTTGGCGTTGTGGAGGAATCCGAAGCTTGCCGTTGACCAAGCGGATTTGGATACTGTAGCTGAAAATTTTCAATTAATTTGAAATCCGTGTCAGACATACCGCCAAAAAGACGTAAAAATTCTTTGACTGCCCCTTTCAAATTATTTTTTTCCGAATCGTTTGACCTTAACACATTAACAGCCCACACCAGGGCCATTTCCGGATCACTTTCAAGGATCGTTTGCAGCGCTTTTGTTTGTTTCACATCATTTCCGTCATCTTCGATTTTGGCAGTTTCAGATAATTCGTTTATTGTAATGTCTGTGATTTTATCTGTCTTCTTTTGAACCTCCATCGCTTTCATTTTATTATGATAGATGCCTGCGGCTCCACCCGTTAGAGCCGCAACTCCCAATATCCAAGATCCGATTTCTATCAACCGGTCCGCCGCTGGGTCATTCGGGTTTTCCGATTTCATATAAACACCTAAATTTGCGATAAAACCGCCTGCAAAAGCTGTGGAAAAACTTAGATTAAGGCCCGCACCCCATATATGATCCTTTTTTTTCAGTGATTTGGATTCATCTGTAAATTTTGCTAACTGCTCAAATACCCGCTGGTCGAATGCACAAATATTGTCATCGCTATTGCTAAGCTTGTTCGAAACCCATTCAACAGCACAAGGTTGATTTTTAAAAGATTTAGCGAAGTGCTCAATGGCGCTGATGCTTTTGCTAAGAAACCCGGTTCCCAAAAACGCCATATTGGTTTTAGGTGTTGAAGATGGATTTGAATTTCCCCCAATATTGCCAACCAGTACGGCGCCGCGAATAAACTCTTCGGCCCATTTTAATACTTCTTCACAGCTCATATGCGAAAGAGAGTTATTGTTCGATCCCATCTTGTTATAGAGTTCGTTTAACATCTTACTATTGGTATCCGCCTTAGGAATTGGCTGGTCTTTGCATTTATCACGAGTGGTTTGAACAACCTCTTTTCCTGTATGCGCACAAGCCGTTGCTTGAAATGTCATTCCGGTGAATTTGACCATATCCGGATTTTTTGACACCGCGGAAGCAACCGCCGCAGTTCCCAGACTCATCAGTGCAGCCAATTTTAAAAATCTGCTGTCGGTCGTATGAATAAATTTTTCGCACTTGCTGCGATAATCAGCCGGATTATCCCAATGTGCGTGCTTTGGTGAAACTTCATCCGGCGGATTTTTTTCTTGATTTTTTAATTTACGGTACTCTTCCAATAAAAGTCCCGCTTCTTCAAATTCGTCTTTCGTTAAATCGTCATGAAATTTTGCATAAATAGGTTCCAGGTCAATAATCTGTGACATGCTTTTTTTCTCATCAGATGAGCTGATGTCATCATCAAGCCTGTAATTACCGCTACCACTTTTTGAAGATGGCGTTTGATCGTGTGCAGTTATCTTACTCAAAGCGGAATCTCTCGAATCGATTTTGATTATAGTGTTATTCTGATTTTGTGGAACAGTTAATGGCTGCAGTTCTGTAGTCATAATAATTCTCCTAAAAACAGTTGATTTATTAAAGTCCAAAAAATGTAAAAATATAAAGTGATGGCCTTATATCAGCAAAAGCACAAAAATTCTCACTAAAAATATAGCATCTTAACAGATACCATATTGGGCTTAGATTTTTTTTCGTCTTCAAGGCGCGCCAAAATTTTGCTGATCAGTTTGCATACTTAACGTATTCGGGCTTTGGCATAACACACAAGACGGAAAAAAAGACATACAAGATGGTATATTCTTTAACTGCAAATCGCCTTAAGTCATTTGAGATACTGGCTGGACTGTAAGTTCCAAGACTTTTAGCCCAATTTACTTGGCAGTATCAATTCGTATTGCAAAAAAAGTTGGCAGAAGAATTTTTAGGGTCCGCAATTAAATATCTGTTTAGATCAATTTTTTTGGTTACGTCTCATCTTTAGATCAACTCCCCATTATTGTTCAAAATATTGTTTTTTTTCCGGCCCGGAGCCCGGTGCTCCAGTCACTTCGAAAGTTGAATTTAATTTGTTGGCATATAAATTGCTTTTATTATAAAAAGTTTTATATTGGTCAAACGGGCTTTCGAAAGGCAATAATGGCAACCGCACACACTTTTAAGGAACTGGTTAAAGAACTGCAGCAAAAAACAGGGCTGACCGATTTGTTATCAAAAGATGAACAAAGATTTTCGCTTTTGTTTGAGGATGACATTATTGTGGATATCGGTTATCGCAGCTCGAAAGACACGCTGCTGTTTTTCGCCTCTTTAATTCCTATAGACAATGATCCGGATATCTATGCCGGTTTGTTAAAGGCTAACTATCTTTTCAAGGGAACAGATGGTCCAACTTTGGCTTTAGAACCTGACACAAATAACCTTGTGTTAAACTATGAGTGCGGATTGGAAGGGCTCACGGTAGAGAATCTTATGCAGATAATTGAGCATTTCTATTCGACATGCCAAAACTGGATAAAAAAACTTCAGGCAAAAGAAAGTAAAACTATTGTACGCCCAATTTTCAATAGCAGTTATTTCGACGTTATAGCCTGATACTCAAAAGGACAATACACTATGACCGGAATTGAAGCATACCAAAGAATTGTCAATTCAAATACTGGTAATAATAACAAGCTGTTACTAAATAATGAAAATTTAAGAGCGCAGGCAGGTTGTTGGAGTTGCTGCCTTAGCGCTGCCAATTCAAATAGGCAAAATAAAGAAGCGCTTAAAAATTTTAAACGAGCACTTAGAAAAAATTACGGTGATGACATTGCGATGAAAATAAACCGGGAGATTCTATCCTATAATAATGAAGTTGGATTAACAGTTGGTAACGTTCGCAATGCCCTTCAAAAAGCTCCAATTTATAGAGAAAATTCAAAAGTTTTAACTGAATTTAAAAGTTATTTGGTAAAGTGTTATGGAACAGTTATAGCCGAAAAGGTTATTGACGACTTCCCGGACAATATAAAAAACTACACCAGTCAGATTTTACCTAATGAGCGGGAAATAGCACTGAATAGAGCAAACGAACTGACTGGGGATTCCAGGGCAGTGGCATTACAAAATTATCAAGCCGCTTTGGATGAAAAAAGTCAGGCAAAATTTGAGCTTAGTATACAAGAATCGCTACTGGTGAATAATGCAATGAATGCACTACAGCCTGAATGCAATCACCGTCAGAATTTATATAAAATTTATTTTGAAACAGCTTTGGCTAAGGCCGCACCGGCTGTTCTTCAATCCGTCGCAGATGGCCATGCGCAGGCGCTTATGAACAGTATCGCTCAACAAATGGCTGAAAAACTCGATGAATGGGTGCTTGAGGCTGTTTATCAATATGCCGTGGACACTGGCTGGATAGACGATAAAGTAGGTGCTACACAGGCCATCAGCAACTATATGGATCTAATAGATCAGATAGGTTCGGGGTATCAGAATAAACTGACCTTTTTGGGACAGAGATATCCGAACTTGATGCGCCATTTGTCCATTGAAGCAAAACAACTTGGAGAATCCATAGCTGAAGCGGCTAATAGGGCCACGAATGATTTCAGTGAAATTAAAAATAATTTTTTTGAGGGTAAAAATCCGGAACCTACCGGCATTAAGGATATACATATCACCTCAAGCGACCCTCACCACGATGGACGCAGGGTCATGATCCTGTCGTATGACGGGCACACTGATAACAAGGTTGTTTACAAACCAAGGGATATTCGTATTGATGCAAAACTTGTTGGCTCAAATAATCCGCAGGACATTGGGCAGAGTATAGGAAGCTATGTGGATGGACTGCTTGGTGATGATTTGCCTATGCCGACGTATAAATTTTTGGCCAAATCAGAACAAAACCGTGATAACCGACTCCCTGCGCGGTATGGTTATGTGCAGCATTTAAGTTTCGGATCTGATGATGATAATCAGCTTACCCATGAAGAAGCCAAGTCGTTTTATCGTAATTTTGGCCGCCAGGCTGCACTGTTTACGTTACTTGGTATCTGCGATTTGCACCAAACAAATATTTTTGTTAGTGGCAAAGAGCCGGTGTTTACCGATTTGGAAATTGGTTTTCAAGAAAATATTTTGAAGAAATTACTCCCTCAAGATGGCGGTAAAAAAGCTAAAAACGTTCAAGGTGCATTAGCTAATACTCTATTGTTTAAGGCCCTCACCGGTAATGAAGAGATAGTTAGAATACCGAGAGCCACCGTAAAAAATGATCAATTAACCAATCAAAGAGACGCCTTTCGTGGATATGCGATTTTAAAAAATGTGACCGAAAACCTGGTTAAGATAGATAATAGCAGCAACCGTGTTAAAGAAACCCGCGCAAAATATGCTGGTGATATTCAGGATGGATTCAAAGAAGTGCTTGATGTACTTGCGTTAGAAATGGGAAACAACCCTGATAGAATTGAAAGTTTTTTGGATCAATTCCAAGGCATGAATGTCCGCTACCATCCAATTATCACAGGTAAACAACTTCAAGCCCTTGATCATGCAAAAAAAGGTGTGGGCGCAAAATCTAATGAGCAGCTCCAGGCCGATTATGATAGCATGGCTAATTTTGCTATCAACGAACGCTCAGGCCGTGAAGTTCCAATCGAATTAATACATGATAATCTTATCTCTGCCTGGGAGAATCATGACGTAGCGTATTTTACCAATCCCATCGGAAGTAAAGAGCTCATGTTTAACGGAACTGAGACTGTGCAAACCGGCATGGGGCAAACGAATACGGATTATTTTAAGATGAATAACCTTGACTCCGTCAAACAGATCTTCGAACAGTTGCCAAACGAGACCTATCTGGAGGATTTGAAAGAAAAAGGCGGCGGCTATTTAGCTCATACAATGAAATATTAAAACCCAAAATTTTGCTGACGCCGATGCAAGCATATGTCCAAGTAAAACTGAATATCAATATTTGAGTATTCGGAAATTAATGCATTGAGATTAGGCGATTTGTGTTAAATAATATACCATCTTGCATGTCTTTTTTTCCGTCTTCTGTGTTATGCCAAAGGTGCGAATACGTTAAGTATGCAAACTTTGGCATGCCTTGAAGACGAAAAAAAATTCTGCCCAATATGGTATATCCTTTTCCGCCAATCGCCTTAGATCATATGGCCCTGGCCATAACGAGACCGTTTTTTTTTTTTCATGCGATTGCCCTGCCAAAGAACATTTCAGTATTTGATAGATTGGATTGAAAATGGTATGCAACCATGTGATACAAATACCGTTCCCCCTGATCCAATGAAGGATGTCACCGATCCGAATATGCTCAAGTGGTGATTTAAATCTTTCTCGACCCTGTTTTCCAAAATGGCTTTTAGCCGTAATAGTACGTTATCTGAAGAGGAGGTTGAGTATGAAAAGGTTTTATTTCCAGAAAATCAAATGGTGCGCGTTGTTTGCGGTGCTGATTTTTGCAAGTGCGCTAATCGTTTCATCACAGGTGGTTTTTGCCGCAGACAGCCCCAAGTATGTTTTCCTGTTTATTGGCGATGGCATGGGACTGCCTCAGAAAATGGCCGCAGAAAAGTATATTGGCAAGAAGCTGGTTATGAACAGTCTGTCTGCCCATGGGGTAACCACAACCAATGCAGCCGATCGTTTCATTACCGGTTCTGCTGCTGCCGCAACGGCGATAGCCACCGGTATGAAAACCAACATTGGTTTTATCGGTATGGATTCAAATCAAAAACCTTTAAAGTCCATCGCGCAGATTGCAAAGGAAAAGGGCATGAAAGCCGGAATTGTCACCAGCGTCTCAATTGACCATGCCACACCCGCAGCATTCTACGCTAACGTTCCCAGCCGCAGCCAGTACTATGATATAGCTGTGGCGCTGGCTAAAAGCGGTTTTGACTATTTCGGCGGCGGAGGCATGAAAGATCCTGCCAATAAGCGTGAAAATTCATTGAATTTCCAAGGTGACGCCTTGGAACTGGCCAAAAAAAACGGTTACAGGGTCGTTACCAAAAAGCAAGAATTCTTAGCGCTAAAACCCTCCAAAGAGAAAATTCTGGCATACAATGAGTGGCTTCAGGATGGCGGGGCATTGTCCTATGCCTTGGATATGCGTGAACAAGACATTTCACTGGCCGAGTTTACAGCCAAGGGCATAGAACTATTGGACAATCCCAAGGGCTTTTTTATGATGGTCGAAGGCGGCAAGATTGACTGGGCCTGCCATGCCAATGACGGCGCAGCTTCGATTCACGATACACTTGCTTTTGACGAGGCCGTAAAGCATGCATATGACTTTTATAAAGCGCATCCGAAAAAGACCCTAATCGTTGTTACCGGTGATCACGAAACCGGTGGTATGGCCTTGGGTTTTGCTGGCACCAGGTATGAATCCAACTTCAAGGTGCTGAATAATCAGTCTGTTTCATTTCAAAGGTTCGGTGATGAAATTTTAGCCGAATTTAAGAAAAAGGAATCGAATAAAGTCTTTGATGCAATAAAACCTCTGATTACAAAGTATTTTGGTTTAAAATTCGATGGCGGCACGCAAGATTCCATGGTTCTCCAAAGCTATGAGATTGATAGACTCAAGTCGGCCTTTGAACGCAGCATGGCAGGTGATACCGAAGAAAAATCATATGATCCTGAGGTCTATCTGCTATACGGCGGTTATGATCCGCTAAGCATAACGTTGACCCATATACTTAACCAGAAGGCTGGTATGGCCTGGACCTCCTACAAGCATACAGCCGTTCCCATTGCCACATCCGCAGCAGGTTTGCAAGCCGAAGCTTTTAACGGCTATTATGATAATACTGATATTGCGTTGAAGATTATGTCTATCATGGGAAGTGGAGATAAACCGGTATATGAAAAACAGAGTCAGAATCAGACTGCTATGGTGCAAGGCCGTTAGCGCCTATATAAAAAAATATTGCACAATCAGTCTGTCAGCAGCGAGAGCCATTGGCTCTTGCCGCTGAATTTCAATTTTGGCTTATTTTTGCTTCTTTCCCGGAACTGGTTTCATGATGCTGTTTAAACTACCCAAATCCCGTGATGCAATACTGGTGTTGTTTTTTTTGATTTTCACAACAGGGGTCTATTTTTTACCTACCGGCTTTGAAGAGTGTGTTAAAAAAGAGGCTGTTCGCTGCCGGGGGCAAGTGATAGCTGTCGATAACAGTCAGATTCAACAGATGGGAATTGTTAAGTCCGGGGATCAGACAGTTACATTAAAGCTTTTGGATGGTCCGTTTAAGGCAAATACCGTCAAGGCAAGCAACGCCCTTATGGGCAGGATGGACCGGGATAAGATCTTTTCACCCGGTGATACCGCCCTGGTTGTGCTATCACTTAACAGCAAAGGAAAAATTATTTTTGTCAATCCCCAGGATCATTACCGCCTTGGGCTTGAAGTATTTTTGTTGGGCTTTTTTGCCCTTTTATTGATTGCTTTCGGGGGGTGGACAGGAATAAAATCGCTGCTATCTTTCTTTTTTGCCGCTCTTGTGCTTTGGAAAATTCTGGTGCCTGCGCTGCTCAAGGGATGGAACCCGATTGCAGTATCATTGCTGGTGACCGCCCTGCTTTGCAGTGCAATTATATTTCTGGTGGCAGGGTTGAACAGAAAAGGGCTTACAGCCTTTCTGGGGTCTTTTTTGGGTGTTTTAACCAGTTGCATTATGGCCTGTGTTTTTACAAGGGCGTTTCATATTCATGGCGCGGTTATGACTTTTGCACAAACTTTGTTGTATTCCGGTTTCGGGCACCTGAATCTTGAAGAGATATTTATTGCCGCTGTTTTTATTGCTTCATCAGGTGCGGTAATGGACCTATCTATGGATATTGCCGCAAGCATGAATGAAGTTGTCCTGCGCAATCCTGATATCGGGCGCAAAGCGCTTATTCGTTCAGGATTCAATGTCGGCCGGGCGGTCGTTGGCACAATGACAACAACCTTGTTGCTGGCATACTCTGGCGGGTATATCACATTGCTCATGGCCTTCATGGCCCAGGGAGTGCCGTTGGTAAATACATTTAATTTTATCTACGTGGCCGCAGAAATGCTCAATACAGTTATTGGCAGCTTCGGACTGGTGACCGTGGCGCCGTTTACAGCCGTTGTAGGCGGATTTTTGTTGCCCGTAAAAGTTGTAAAAGACGGCAAGTTAAGTGCTTTGTAGTCCCGTAGTTCGGGAATAATCAATCGCTTTCATCCTCGAGAAATACTTTAGTAGCATACTCAATATTATCAGGAGAAAAAACAAAGAGACATTTTTGATTTGGTTGCGCTACTGATCCGTAAACATAATTGATATTGATTCCTTTCTGGCCGCATCGCATGGCCATTTTAGCCAGCTCACCGGGCCGGTTGTCCAGTTCCAGGGAGATGACCGGCATCATATCAAAGATATACTCATGGGTAGACAGCAAATCGATAGTTTTATTGGTCATTGCATCGGAGGGTAAAAACCGGATTAGGGCAAATTCAGAAGAATCTTTGCTCATGCTGTTGTAACTGGCGGGGGATGCGATACGTTTTAAGGATTTGCCCCGAGCTTTGAACAGTTCCCTAACGTAGGCGGAAGCGTCTTGGATGGTAATGGCGTCAATGTTGATTCCGGCATCGGATAGCATGGTTGTTAGCTTGCCTAATTCACCAGGGACATTTTTAAGGAATAAAGATATTTCTGTTCGGACCATGTCAGTAATTTCCTTTTTTTGGATTTTAAGTTACATTTTTAGTTTAAAATTTGGCTCATTTTGTGTTTCAGGGTCTAACAAACCTTTTATACAGAATAACTAACTGATTTTAAAGTATTTTTGACCAAGGTCTCAGTTTCTCATCCCGAATTATATTTATCATAAATTCAATTGGTTACACTGCTACATATAATAAGACCCCGGAATCCAACATGAGCCTAAAATTTTTTTTACATGCGATTGCCCTCAGACCTTGCGTAGAGTTTTTTTACTTGCTCCCGATCTATTTTTCCTTCATCAGTTTTTGGGAAATCGCGGATAAATTCAACATATTGAGGTTTTTTGTAACTTGCAATGCGCTTGGCAACGAAGCTGATAAGCTCTTGTGAAGACAGAGTTGCATTTTGTTTAAGCGTGCAAACGGCTTTGACAGCTTCTTTCCATTTGGGGTCGGGGACTCCGAAGACAACCACTTGATCAATGCCGGGATGTTCAATGATGACATTTTCGACCTCTATGGGGTAGACATTTTCTCCGCCGGGTTTGATGAGTTCTTTTTTCAGCATACGGCCGTGGTACCAGAGATAGCCATGGTTATCTATACAGCCAAGGTCACCTGTATGATGCCATCCGTTGCGGATTGCATTGCCTGTGTCTTTCTTTAAATCCCAATAACCTTGAAATACCAAGGGGCCTTTAATTGCGATCTCGCCTTTTTGATTGGCGGGCAGAGGTTGATCTTTTTCGTCTAACAAAGCCAGGGTGGTAAGCACCAGAGGACGGCCGGCGGCGCCGGGACAATCTTTATAGTTGCCAAGGGTTACCATCAACGAAGTTTCGGTTTGACCGTATACAGTGTAAAAAGTACCTGTTGTCTGTTTATGGTATTTTTCGATAGTTTCAGGGGTGTCCAGTCCGATAACCGCGCGCAGGGATTTGAGTTTTGCCCCGGCGGCCGATTTTGCTGAAAGAATGGATTTTAAAATGGGTGCAAAATTGAAGAAAAAGGTGACTCTCTTATTCTCAATCAGATCAACTGCTTTTGCCGGATCGAATTTATCCATGTTAACCGTTAGAGCACCGGTATGAAATGCACTCAGCGTTGCTCCGAACCCGAATAGATGAAAAATCGGCAACAAATTCAAGTGAACGTCTTTTTCAGTTAAGTTGAGCCCGTGCATGATTTGCAGGTTGCATGAAGTACAGTTTGCATGACTTAACATTGCGCCTTTAGGATGCCCTGATACAGCCGCGGTATGAAAAATGACAAAAGTTTCTCCGGTGCAAATGTTTTCCGGCTCGAAATTTTTAACCTCTTCAGAGCTGGACAAAAGATCCGGCAGCCGGCCTTTTTGTCTCCTTAAATTGTAAATAGCCACCTCTGATGGTAAAAGTTTTATTAATTTATTCAACCAGTTTTGCGATTTATGTTCGGCAAAGATTATGCCCGGTTGGGTGTCGTTCAGATTATAGGCAGCCTCTTTGGCGCTTAGCCGCTGGTTGATGGGTACTGCAATGGCTCCAAGGGCTGCCGCTGCTCCATAGGCGACAAAGTATTCTATACTGTTTTTTCCAACAATTCCAATTCGGTCACCTTTGCTAATACCTTTTTGGCTGATAGCATTGGCAAGGTTATCCACCCGTTTTTTTATTTGCGAAAAAGTAAAAAACTGCTCAATGCTTGCTTCGAACCAGGCTGGTTTGTCCCGGTATATTAAAGCGTTTCGTTGAATGATATCGTATATGGTGAAATCCTGAATCCCCATGTGGTCTCCTGATCAATAGCGTTTTTAGTGCCAAAGTAAGAGGAATTTATTAAGCACAATGGCATAAATTTTTATAAAATTTCAAAGCCAGAGATGGGCGCAATTCCCTTGCTATAATCAGTTCCTGTGCATTTGCCATTTGCGCCAGCGCTTCGAATACGCTAAGTATGCAAACTTTGACGCGGCCTTGAAGTCCAAAAAAATATAAGCGCAATAGATATCCGTTAAAGATGTTATATTTTTTCGCCAATCGCCTTGCCTTTTGGATTCTGTTTACATCCAGCGTTTTCTGCGTTTATAGGATTTGACTTTCTTAAACGATTTGCGCCCTCCGCTACGGGTTATGCCTAAATAAAACTCTTTTACGTCCGGATTGTTTTGCAGGACAACCGAAGGTCCTTCCAAAACAATTTTTCCTGCTTCCATGATAAATGCATAACTGGATACATGTAAAGCCATACGGGCGTTTTGTTCTACGACCAGAATAGTGGTTTGCATCTCTTTGTTAATTTTTTTTATGTTTTCAAATATTTCTTTGACCAACAGCGGCGATAGTCCTAAAGAGGGTTCATCGAGCATCAACATTTTTGGCGCTGCCATTAATGCCCTGGCAATGGCGATCATTTGCTGTTCGCCTCCAGAGCAATAGCCTGCCAGCCGATTGGTGATTTTCGATAGCCTGGGGAAATGATCATACATTAACTTGAGATCTTCACGGATTTGCCTGGCTCCTTCTTTGCGGGTAATAGCGCCGACGCGGATATTTTCATCCACCGTAAGATGTTTGAATACACGGCGGCCTTCGGGCACCATGACCGCGCCCTGGTTCACCATCCTGGTGCCCAATTGGTTTGTCAGGTCTTTTCCATTAAAGAAAATGCGCCCCTGACGAATAAAACCGTTTTCAGGTTTGAGAAGACCGCTCACGGCCCGTAAGGTGGTGGTTTTTCCGGCGCCGTTGGTTCCCAGCAAGGCGAAAATGCCGCCTCTGGCCACATGCAGGCTTACGCCGCGCAGGACTTGGATGATGTCATTATAGACCACTTCAATATTGTTGATTTCCAGTATGTTTTCAACGCAGTGTGTTGCAGTCGTCATAAATAATTTTCAACCCTTAGGCGATTTACAGTTAAATAATAGACCATCTTGCATGTCTTTTTTCCCGTCTTGTGTGTTATGCCAAAGGTGCGAGCACGTTAAGTTTGCAAACTTTGACACGGCTTGAATAAGAAAAAAAATCTAAGAACCTGCTTCGGAATTATTAAATCGACTGCAAAAGCGCGAAAACGGTCCAAAATGACGCAAATTTTCGACAAATAGACCGGCTATTCATCCCAAACAATCGTCTGATCCTGTATGCTTTTTCCGGAAAAAACCAACCGGCGGAGGCGGATTTTCCGGAACCGGTTTTTCCATCTTTCACGGGCCTTGTTTTATTATTTTAACTTACCGGTATATGTAGACTCAAACGGATTACATATACTGCGAAAAACACCGTTTTGCACCTGGTAAATAATTTGGGTATCCACACCGGCATGGTCTTGTGAGGAGAAGGTCACCGGCCCTACGGTGGTTAAGGGATAGTAGGCATTAAAACCGTTCATAGCCGTTAACTCATTATACAAATTGGACCGGTTGATCTCCAGGCCTTTGGCCTTTGCGCGGCGGATTGTCTCAACGGCTATCTGGGCCGCCATGATTCCGTTTGTGTAGTTGTGTGAATTGGCCGTTTTGGAATCACGGCCGTATTTTTGAGCAATTTCCAACTGGGCGCTGGCGCCTGCACTTTCCTCATTGGTAAGTCTATAAGAGGTCGTCCAAAAGAAATTTTCGGCAGACGTTCCAGCCAGGGCAATCAGATCGTTTCCGCCCGTATAATGAACGCCGAAAAAAGTGATTTTATCTTCTTGCCCGAATTCATCTGCGCTGATTCCCAAACGTTGAGCATCGTTTAAAAGCGTGGCCACAGGGCTCTGGACAGTATTACAGATAACATATTGAACTTTCTTGCTAATTAAACGTTTTAACATGGCCGTGTTGTCAAGATCCCTGCCGTGCTCCACAACTTCTATGATGTCCATTGTTAATCCAGCGGCCACAGCCTTTTTTACATCCTCCACAGGTCCCCGGCCAAAGGCGGAAGGGTGAATAAACATGGCGGTTTTGGGGTTGACGCCCTTATGATTGTTAACAATGTATTCACTCAAACCAATGGCCTGACTGGAATAAGAAACGATCGGAAGAAAAATATAATTTGAATCTATTAGATTTCCGGCATGAAAAGAGGCCGGAATTACCGGGATTCTTTCTTCTTCAAAGTCGCGTTTCAAAGCCAGGGTGCTTCCTGTAGAATAGTTCAGGTAAAAAATGATGCCCGCTGACAGAAAATCTTCAAAATTTCTTTTGGTTACATCGTTTTTGTATTGATCGTCACGGATCATGCATTTAATTTTGTCATCCCCTAAAAATTTCATTTCATTGGCGTAGTTGATATAGTCTTCAACTCCCTTTGAATATGGATTGCCTGCATCGGATGTCGAACCGGTAATTGCCAGAGACAACCCTATTTTGTAGGTGTGTGCTTTTGCAGCGGATCTTTGGCCTTGTTCTTGCCCGGATTCTTGTTTCTGCCCGCAGCCAGCAAGCAAAAACAATGATAAGATCGTTGACAAAATGATAATAAATGGCGCTTTAAATTTCATAGTACCCCCTTTTGAAATCAATGACGGACCAAGGTGTTGAGCATTCTGTAACGCTTTTTAATATTTAAATGGCCAGAGCTTGATATAGGACTTTATAATGCGCCACCAATTGGCGATACCTCTGGGCTCAAAAATTAAAAACAATACGATGACCAAACCGAAAGCCAGGGGTTTAAGCGCCGTTGCCAGATTCATTGCGGCTGGCAAAAAAACACTGGTCCATTCGGATAACTGCTCCACCTGCAAATCCAGGGCTTTTATGGCTGTGGGGCCGAAGAAAGAACCGGCAAGGGTTCCAAGACCTCCAACAATAGCCATGGCAAGATAAGTGATCGAGTGGTGCAGGGTAAACGAATCCAAACCTGCTCCCCGGTAAAGGTAGGCATGCAAAGCGCCGGCTATGCCGGCGAAAAAGCCTGACAGAGAAAAAGCATATACTTTTGTCAACCCTGGATGCATGCCCATGGCATCGGCTGCCCGGTCGTTGTCGCGCACGGCTACAAGGCAGCGCCCGTAACGGGTACGCAGTAAATTGCGTACGCAAAAACCGCACACAACAACAATAATCAAAATGGTATAATACCAAAACAGATAATGATCCTTGCGCGAAACCATTCCCGTAAAACAATATACTCTTGCAATGGGAATGGTTTGACCCTGATTAAAAAAACTCATGAAATTGATCGTCCATTGAAAAATCATTTGAAACGACAACGTGGCGATGGCCAGGTAAAGATGCTTTAACCGGATGGCCGGCAGCCCTACAAAGGCCCCGAAGACTGCGCCTGCTGTTCCCGAGAGAAAAATCATCAGAGGCCAGGCATGGGTCAGCAGAACATGCTGGTCCCCCAAAACCCGGGATGTTGCGGCAAGGGTATATGCGCCGATTCCCACGAAGGCGGCGTGTCCTATCGAAATCAATCCGGCGAAACCGGTAACCAGGTTCAAACCGATAATTGCTATGATGGCTATCATAATTTCATCGAGCACCAGCAATGCCGTGTTACTGGTTTTTATCAGCAGCGGCCATAAAAAGAGCGCCACAATAAAAACTATAAACACAGCCCGTTCACAATGGGTAGAAAAGATGCGCTGCTCTTGTTTATAGGACTCATAAAAATTTCCGGTTGCTAACCAGCGATTTACAGACATAAGCGGTCCTGAATTCAAAAATGATTAAACTTCAGGGTCTTGTAAGCTGTCAAGACCCTAAACCCTTTCTATTTCATGGGTGCCGAACAAACCGTGTGGTTTAAACAAAAGAATGATCAGTAAAATAATATAGGGAAGAACATCGGCGGTGCCGTTGAGCCCCCAGTTGCCATCCAGATACCCTGCCGCGAACTGCTGTATCAGTCCCATGATGATTCCGGCCACCACAGCGCCGATGATCGAGTCCAATCCTCCCAGAATAACCACCGGAAACACTGCTATGCCGAAGGCGTGCAAGGTTTCGAAATTAAGACCGGTAATATTGCCGATAATACTTCCGGCCGCTGCAGCGCTCATACCGGCCATGGCCCAGGCGAGCCCGAATACCTTAGGTACGGAAATACCCACTGACATGGATGCCATTTGATCGTCAGAAACGGCCCGCATGGAAACGCCTATGGGTGACTTTTTGAAAAACCACGAAAAAAGACTGATAAGAATAAATGTTATAATTACACCCGCCATTCGGGTCCACGAAATGGATATGCCCCAAAAAATGATCGGTCTTTTTGGAAAAAAATCAGGGAAGGACAGATTATAAGTGCCAAAAGGCGTCAGGTAGATAATACCATCGAGAATGGACATCAATCCAATAGTTACCATGATTATCGAGATAATCGGCTCGCCGATTAAACGTCTTAAAAAAATTCGCTCAATACTCATCGCCAGAAAAAACGTGATGATCATACTGATAAAAAATGACAGATATATGGGAATCTTGAGCCAAACCGTCAGAGCGTAGGTAATGAACGCACCGCCGGCAATGATTTGACCGTGGGCGATGTTCAGCACCCGGCTGGATTTATAGATTAGAACGAAGCCTAAAGCAGACAGCGCGTAAATTGAACCTGTCACAATGCCGCTGACCACAAGCTGGAAAAAATAGCTCATTTAACATCCTCAATGCATTAATGCTTCTAATTTTCTATAGTGTAAAAATGCAAATTTGTTTCAACCGAGGTGCTCTGGCCGTCCTGGTATCGAAAGGTGGCCTGTACTTTTTTGATGCTAACCGTCTCATCATAAAGTGCGTCAAAAAGATCCTTGTATTTGTTCTGCACAAAGTCGCGACGGATTTTACCTGTTTTGGTAAGCTCATCGTCATCAGCATCCAGAAGTTTATATAAAATTGAGAACCTTTTTATTCTAAAATGTTTTTTCTCTGCCTGGCTGTTGATTTGGCTGATCTGCTTTTTGATCAGATCGGCAACCTGGGGCTTCAGGGATAAATCCATGAACGTGGTAAACGAGATGCCTTGGTTCTCAGCCCATTTACCCACAATGACCGGATCAATATTGATCATCGCTGAAACGAATTCGCGTTGATCCCCGAAAATAATGGCTTCTTTAATATATGGGCTGAATTTGAGTTTGTTTTCCAAAAACATTGGGCTAAACATTTCTCCCTTCTGATTGTGCATCACATCGGATAATCGATCGATAACAACCAGATGCCCCTTGCTGTCGATATAGCCCGCATCACCGGAATGCAGCCAGCCTCCGCTGAGAAGTTCTGCGGATTGCTCAGCAAGTTCATAATAACCCGAGCAAACGCTGGCGGACTTAGATAGTATTTCTCCTTTTTCGGATATCTCGCATTCGGTTCCAGGCAGGGGTTTGCCCACGGTGTCAGGATGCACGTCACCATCACGGTGCATATAGGCAATGCCCGTAATTTCAGTCTGACCATAGATTTGTTTCAGATTTATGCCAATGGAATGATAAAACTTGAACAGCTCAGGCCCTAATGCTGCGCCTCCGGTATAAGCCCGGCGCAGGCGCAGCAGGCCCAATTGATTGATCAGCGGGTTAAAGACGATGATTTTGCCGATTCGGGATAAAATTGATAGTTTGAAAGGCATCTTCTTGGCCGTCATGGAATAGCTGGCCGCTTTTTCAGCAATTTTTATGAAAAAATGGTAAAGCTTTCGATTAAACCAGTAACTTTCGTCAATTTTGAACCATATCTGCGATTGAATGGTTTCATAAATTCTAGGAGCGCCGAACATAAAATGGGGGCCGATCTCTTTCAGATCGGACATTATGGTTTCCACCGATTCCGGAAAGTTGATGGTAATACCGGTAGCAAGGGCAATACCGAAAGAGTTCATTTGCTCACCGATCCAGGCAAACGGAAGAAAAGAAACGTACTCATCGGTGGGCTCGAGCTGATCCACCTCGGATATTCTGAACCCCATATTGATGTAATTGCGATGGGTCATCATCGCCCCTTTGGGCAGGCCCGTGGTGCCGGAGGTCAAGCACAGATGACAAATATCATCCGGGTTTGCCCTGTCTATCATCTTGTTGAACCGCCGGGGATTTTTCTGGTGCAGCATTTCCCCGTGTTTGTAAAGATCTTCGATGAACACAAACCAGTCATTTTTACGGTAATCGCGCATTCCCCGGGGATCTTCGTAAATAACCCTTTCCACAGCGCAAATTCGGCTGCGAACTTCAAGAAGTTTGTCAGCTTGTTCCTGGTTTTCGCAAAAGACAAACTTTACGTGAAGCTCATTGAGAATATCGGCAATTTCGCCGGGTAAACTGCTTTGGTAAATACCGGCTGAAATTGCCCCAATAGCCTGGGCGCCAATGGATACGATGAGCATTTCGGGTATATTGTCGGTAATTAAGGCCAGTTTATCGTTTTTCCCAAGGCCGAGATTTTCAAGGCCAAGGGCCGTTTTACGCGCCAGGTCATAATATTGATTCCAGGTAAGGCTTTTCCAGATACCGTATTTTTTTTCACGCAGGGCCACTTTATCACCGCTTGTCTGAACACGCCAGCGCAGCAATTGTGGAATGGTATAGTCAAGCAGATTTATCTTTTCCTGATTCAAACATTTACTCCTGACCAATATAAGCTTCCAGTACTTTCGGGTTATTGGCGATTTGTTCAGGTTTGCCCGAAAAGATTAGTTCTCCAAAATCGAGAACAAAAATTTGGTCCGAAATATCCATGACCACTCCCAGGTCGTGTTCCACGAGAACAACCGTGATTTGCCGCTCGTGTTGAATATCGATAATAAATCGCACGATGTCTTCTTTTTCTTGAATATTCATGCCTGCCATGGGCTCGTCAAGCAAGAGCAGATCAGGACCCAAGGTCAGTGCCCTCGCCATTTCAATGCGCTTTTGGATGCCGTAACTCAAACTTGCAACCGTTTGTTTGCGGTAAGGCTCCAGTTCCATAAAGTCAATAATATATTCAACATAAGCCCGGTTTAGTGCTTCCTGGCGTGACGCTTTACCCCAAAAGGCAACGGCCTGGAAAAAATTGTAATTCAGGTTTTGGTGACGGGCTAACAACAGGTTGTCCAAAACAGTCATTCCGCTGAACAGTTCAATGTTTTGGAATGCGCGTGCAATTCCTAAAGTGGAAACCTGGTGAGGCGATGCCTTGGTTAGTTTTTGTTTTCCAAAGTAAATGTCACCTTTTTGGGGGTGGTAAAATCCGGAGATGCAATTGAGAATGCTTGTTTTACCGGCTCCATTGGGGCCAATGATGGAAGCAATAATACCCGGCTCGATAGTCATACTTACATCGGTAAGTACATCCAGCCCGCCAAAAGACAGTGTTATTGCTGATAGTTGCAGTCGCTTCATAAAAGAATTGAGACATACAGAATAGGTGTAGATCAATTCTGTTCTTTAATCATATTCATTAATTGTTTAAGCTCCGGTAGAGCTATGGCGTTCTTGCATTGCGCGCCAGGGACGCAGGATGTTTGCACCCTGGCCACCCCCTGACTTTGATAAGGCAACAAAGCCGGCTTTTGTATCAGATTAGAGCCTGTTTCCCAAACAAGCTCTTAGAACATGTTTGGGAAACAGGCTCTAAGATTATGCTGGAATACGTGCTTTAGAATTTGTCGTAACAGGCCAAGATAAGCTGAGTAATCGAGATGCGTTTGAGTTTCCGGTGGACCGAATTTTTCTTTTGCTGCAATGCTTTAGCAGCATTCGCCTGATTATTCAAGCCGAATTACAATATAACAATTCGTTTTACCAGGTCCACAATGGCGTCAGGATCATCGACAACTTGGATGATATCCATATCGCCGGATGAAATCATGCCAGTGTCTTCCAAACGGTTTTTTATCCAGCTCAGCAAACCCGACCAATATTTGCTGCCTGCTAAAATGACCGGGAATGGTTTAACCCGTTTTGTCTGGATCAGCGTCATGACTTCAAAAATTTCATCAAGTGTTCCGAAGCCGCCCGGTAGAGCAATATAAGCGGCTGCGTATTTGATAAACATCACCTTGCGAATAAAAAAATAATTAAATTCAAGGTTTAGATTGGAATAGGCGTTGGGCCGTTGCTCAAATGGAAGCTTGATATTCAGCCCCACGGACCGGCCCCCGGCTTCGGTCGCTCCGCGGTTTGCCGCTTCCATAATACCGCCGCCGCCGCCGGTAATGATAGCGAAATCGTTTTTTACGAAATTGGCGGCAATAGATCGCGCCATCTTATAGTCCTGGGTTGTTGGTTTGGTGCGGGCTGATCCAAAGATGCTGACCGCAGGTCCCAGATCGTGAAGGTTTTCAACACCGTCTACAAATTCGCCTAATATCTTAAATATACGCCAGGATTCGCTCAACTTGAAATCATCTATCAAGAACTGTTTCTCCATTTTTAAGTCCTCAGCAATGCTTATTCGTTATTTTTAAGCAGATTAAGGGGGAATTGGAAAATAATAATGACTCGTTATGTACTCGTTATGTACTCGTTATGTATCGAGTAATAAATTATTTGTCAATCAAACGCATTGACAATTTCATACCGTAATGTTAACCAAATTGCGTTCATGGTAAACGATCTGAGCTATTGATACTTCGTAACCGGCATTTAAAAGTTTACGGCCGGATCTGATTGATATTCTTGTGCGAATTTACGAAGATAGCAGGTCACTCAGGGAATTTGGGATGTTGCACAACGCAGTTATTAATCAATGTTCATCCATATATAAAACCTATCCTGGCTTAACAGTTCATGGCGCCTAACACCATATCGCTGAACCGGAAAGTTTTTGTTATAAATGAACTTGGTCTTCATGCCCGTACGGCCGCCATGCTTGCCAAAATTGCGCAACAGGCCTCCGGGCGGGTATGGATTGAAAAAGACGGTGAACGTGCAGACGCCCGGCAGGTCATTGATATTTTGATGCTGGCGGCCGCGCAGGGCGACCAATTGCAGGTGACCATTGAAACACCCGCGGATATAGAATATCTTAATAAAATAGTGTCTTTATTTAAAAGCGGCTTTGGGGAGTGAATTCAGATGAGCAATGCAAATCAAAAAGAAATCATTTTATACGGAATTGGCGGATCTCCGGGGATTTGCATTGGCAAGGCCTATCTTGTAGACAAAGAAGGTATTGATGTTGTACCGAAATACGGCTTGAGGAAAAAAAAAAATATCCTCGGAGATTAAACGTTTTAAAACCGCTGTTAAGAATGCAACTGACGAGTTGCGCAGAATCATCAGTGAAGATAAGGCGAATTCAAGGGAATCGGTTCATATTCTGGAAGCCCACCTGGTGCTGCTGAAAGATAAAATGATTTACAATCGCACCATTGAAGTTATCGAAAAAGACCTTATCAATGCAGAATGGGCTGTTATGAGGGTTGTCACAGGGCTCAAATCAATGTTCGAAGGCATGGATGACGATTATTTGCGCGACCGGGGATCCGATATTTTGCACGTGACCGAACGTATTATGACTCATCTGACGGGCTCGGACGTCGTCAATATCAGTGATATCGATAAACGTGTAATCCTCGTTGCCCGCGACTTGTCACCGGCTGAAACAAGCCAGATACAATTAGAAAGAGTCATGGGGTTTGTTACCGATTTTGGCGCGAGCACCTCACATACCGGTATTATCGCGCGTTCCCTGGAAATACCCGCTGTCCTGGGACTCGAGAATGGCTACAGCCAGATTAAAAACAATGATATTATCATCGTTGATGGTGGCGCCGGTGTTGTGGTGATCAATCCGAAAGAACAAACCCTTATTGAAGCCGAGGAACTCAAAGCCAACTACGAAGCCCGCCGAGCGGCCTATACCCGCCGGGGGCACTTACCCTCGAAAACAAAAGACGGTTGTGACCTGCCAATTATGGGGAACATTGAATTGCCCGAAGAGGTCGTAGCGGTTTTGGATAAGGGCGGTGATGGAATCGGGCTGTATCGTACCGAGTTCCAATACCTTTCCCGTAGGGATTTTCCAAGTGAAGATGAGCTTTTTGAGAATTATAAAAGCGTTATTGAGGTTATGCCTGAAAAACCGGTAACCATTCGCACATTGGATATTAACGGTGATAAAGCCTTGAATCATATCAATGTTCTGGATGAAGCCAATCCCGCCCTGGGAATGCGGGCGATTCGCTATTGCCTGGAAAAAACGGATGTCTTTAAAACCCAGTTGCGAGCCATATACAGGGCAGCCAAATTCGGCCGTGTGCGGCTGCTGCTGCCTATGATTTCCCGGGTGCAAGAGGTAATTGAAACTAAAACCATTATCGGCGAGGTCGTTAACTCTTTGAAAAAGGACGGCCTGCCGTTCCAAAAAGATATTCAAATCGGAGTAATGATCGAAGTGCCCTCAGCGGCTCTCACCGCTGATCAAATCGCAAAACAAGTTGATTTTTTCAGCATCGGCACCAATGATCTGATCCAATATACAATGGCCATGGATCGGGGTAACCAGCATGTGGCATACCTGTACAACCCTTTGAATCCAGCCGTACTTTCATTAATTAAAAATGCAACCGATGCTGCTCACAAAAACAATATCCCCGTTTTTATGTGTGGTGAAATGGCCAGCGAGCCTCTGTATACTCCTGTATTGCTGGGCCTGGGTCTTGATGAACTCAGCGCCAACCCTCAGGCGATACCCGTCATTAAAAACGCTGTTCGAACACTTGATGCCAAACAGGCCCGTCTGGCGGTCGAACAGATCATGACACTTACTTCGGAGCAAGAGATCGAAGCCCTATTATTGAGCAACTTCGGTGATTTGTTCAATAACAATTTAAACCGCAGTTGGAGGCGCTAAACCGTGGGGCAAGACTATATTAAAAACATAGCCGAAAATCGAAAAGCCCGGCATGATTACTTTATAGAGGATAAAATCGAGGCAGGCGTTGTTCTAAAAGGAACAGAGGTAAAATCCCTGCGCCAGGGCAGAGCCAATCTTAAGGACTCATACGCAAAAATCAAAAAAGGAGAGCTGTTTGTCCATCAAATACACATCGGCCCTTATCCGTTTGCATATTATAACAATCATGACCCCTTGCGGGTACGCAAACTCCTGGTGCACAAAAGAGAACTCAAACAGCTTTACGGCAAACTCAATGAAAAAGGCTATTCACTGATTCCTCTGAGGCTTTATTTCCGGGAAGGCAAAGTAAAACTGTTGTTGGGTCTTGCCAAGGGTAAACGAAAATATGACAAGCGTGAAACCATCCGGCGCCGCGACGAACAGCGCGACCTGGACAGGCAACGCAAAGAATATAAACATTAAAGTTGACATTTCTATTTTTTGAACGTATTTTAGGTTGTTCATGTGTTCTTTAAAAAGCAGACCGTTATTGCTGCGTTTTCAATTTATTGGGGGCGAAACGGCTTCGACGGGGACAAAGAAGCACTGGTTGCATGCCGAGGCCCTGCCAACTCGATAACTGGCGGGATATAAACATAATCGCAGATGATTATGCATACTCCGCAGCTGCTTAGGTAGCTGTCGTCCTTCCTTATCATTCCTGCGGATTTGGAAAGGGCGCCGACTAGCGGGATAGCGAATGCTGAATTTCTGTTACAGCATAAGCGAAAATTTAACAGGATAGCGTTACCAATCTATTGTCTGATGGAGATCTGGAAACGCGAAATTTAAACATCAGACTAAGCATGTAGACGCCAGCGTGGATTGTTTTCGGACGCGGGTTCAACTCCCGCCGCCTCCACCATTTTTCCCTATAAAATCAATAGCTTAGAAAAAAAATCGCACCAATTTGGTGGTGCGGATGTGGTGCGTTTTTTACTTCTCCGTTTACTTCTTTTTGCGCCATTTTTTTGCACGCGGAATCACCATCCCATTTTTATAAATTTTGTGGCAATTTTTGCCCGTTTCAAATCTGTGACTACCCTTGGATTTAAAATAGAGATCTGAAACAGGCGATGCCTTTTTGTTTCTTGACGATCCTCTGTAATTTTGGCATGTTGAAAGTGTCGAAAAATTACACTCGGAAGGCCACCGTCATGGTCATTTTTTATTTTGTGATGCAAAAAGTTTGGGTCAAGTGTTCCTGTATCGTGAGGTACAGGACAGGCATAGTGTATGCCTGCGACAACACTTGGCCCATTTTATATATAAAGGAGATTGGTTATGTCGAAAAAATACACTGCTCCTGCAACCGTATCATTTAATGGACAATCATTAATTACCACCAAAGATGGCGACGAGGAAATATTAGTTGCCATGAAGCCCATTGTTGAAGCTATGGGTATACAATGGGAAGCTCAATTTAAACTAATCAAGCGGGATGCCGTTTTAAATTCAACCATTTCCATAATGGAAATAGTTGGTAAGGACGGCAAAACCCGTCAAATGACCTGCCTTCCAATCCAATATCTAAACGGCTGGCTATTCAAAATCAACGCAGCCAGATACAAAGACCCCATTCGCCGAGAACTGATAATCAAATATCAAAAAGAATGTTACCAGGCCCTCCACGACTATTGGCACAAAGGCGAGGCGGTTAACCCACGCTCAACAACTCATCCAAAACCAAAACTAAAACGCCCACAAATACCGCCGGTTAATAAGAAC
>JAAERL010000007.1 GCA_024230435.1 Desulfobacteraceae bacterium | reverse complement strand
TTTGCACCGCTGTCCGCCAATGCTTGGAAAGAAACGCTTAGGGATACGATGGCGGATATAACCGCAAACCGGGAAGCAGCGAAGGTCAAGGCCAGACAAGCAATCAGAAGGCGCACATCCGATCAAAAAGAGCACAAACGCCTATACAGCCTATTGAAATCGGACAAATGGACCGAGGATAACTATTTAACCCGAGTAATGCGAAAATATTGCAAGCGTGGGCATAACCATACGTACAATCAGATCATTGTTCGCTCGGATAATTACACAGTATTTGAAAAAAATGGTAAGGCATGGATATCGGCGCCAAGCCTTGTAAAAGGCAAAAGAACCGCAATCGCCTTATCGTCGAGTGTAAAACCGGCAGGAACGCTTCGAATCATATTAAGAAATAACAGGCTTGAGGTCCATTACACCATCGATGTTGA
Source organism: Desulfobacteraceae bacterium (assembly GCA_024230435.1). Classification (GTDB taxonomy): domain Bacteria; phylum Desulfobacterota; class Desulfobacteria; order Desulfobacterales; family Desulfosarcinaceae; genus UBA2230. The sequence continues at coordinate 783 of JAAERL010000007.1, read as the reverse complement.
GCAGACACACGACTGCGGCAGTGAGGTTGTTGGGATTGACAAAGGTTTTACTGAAACATTTGCAGACTCTGATGGCGTTCATTACAAAAAAGGCTTAGGCGCTGTTATTTCAAAAGAATCCGATTATTTGAAACGAAAATACCAAGCCAGAAACAAACTATTTCAAATCGCTGAAAAAAGCGAGCCGGATAAAAAAGTCAGGATAACAAATCACAATCTTGGCAGAAAAAAACTCGACTCACGCAAGGTAAAAGCTAAAAAAAAGATTCGAACCATTGTGTTTACAGCCACACATGAACTGGTTGACAAGGCGAAAATTATCGCCGCCGAGGATTTAACCTCACCGATGTCAAAAAGATCATTCGGAAAAAACATGAACAGAAGGCTTTCGGCGTGGACAAAAGGTGTCATTGCCGAAGCCTTGACTAATGTATCTCAAAGAAGAAGTTCTTCTTTGCAACTTGTTAACGCCGCTTATACATCGCAAATCGATCATCGGACCGAGTGCTTTACGGGTGTTCGCAAAGGTGACCGGTTTTACTGTGCAAACGGGGATGTGTATCAGGCTGACGAGAATGCCGCTAAAAACGTCAGAGCAAGACTGTACGATCCTGAGATAAATCATTGGACTGATTATAAAAAAGTCAGGTCCATCTTGCTCCGGCGCACTGACAGCCACCGGTTGGGACTGCTCAACCCGGACTCCAGTTGCACCGGAAAACCGGTATCAACGGAGAGCGAATTACCTTTATGAGTAACTTTGGTTAAGAAGAAAGGAACAGT
>JAAERL010000006.1 GCA_024230435.1 Desulfobacteraceae bacterium | reverse complement strand
TATGTGCCCTTTCCCCCTTCTTCCCTTTTAAGATCATTTATTTTCAAAAATGGCATCTCTCCCGCCATTATCACAACCTTGGTGCCAACGGACATATCTCTTTGTCGTTTCAGATTTTGGTGCGACATGGCACCCAACAAAATCGTTCAATAGCGTATTGTAGCACTGCTACTACACTGCCTACATCGCAGTTATGACCACTAAATGATACAACATGTTAATATTACTTATTATGAAGGTGCCGGTGTGCTGGGTTTGCCCAAATATTTATTACCATTATGGTTTAGTGTAATAGTAGTTGGGAGACGAATCCGCGCCACAAAAAATCATATTTTTTACCACCAACTCGATGGAAAAACCATGTATTTCATTATTCGACGCCATTAGATGCCCTTTCCCCTTTGATAATTCATTTCCGCACTATTACCGACGACTATAATGGGCCTCTAGAAGCTGCTCATTGGCATATTCATTGTGTTACACACGATAGTGACGTCAAATTTTGTGCTAAAATGGGCATCATCAAAACACCTATTTGGCCGTAGCGTCGCTGATAGTTGGATAGATTGCTCTATTAGTGGTGATACACTCCCATACTATTGTAATCGACCGTGGGGCGCCGCTAGAGACTGCTCATTGGCGTATTCATTGTTTTATACATATGAACCGAGGTATTTTGCGTTGATGCACATTCCCAACGAATAGTGCTGATAGGTGTCACCGATGCTCAACTAAGACGGGGCTTTTGGAGAGCGCCATTGCCTGGGATAAATTTGTTGGTGTTGGGGATGGAATTGATGGCAGGGTAGGCGCTGATAATGGTGATAACAGCAAATGCCGAGGGTCGGGATTATTTGGTCATATTATAGGTGCCTCTTCATTTTTTTGAGTGGTTGCCTTTTTCCAAGCATGTTATTTTTGTTCTTCTAGCACTAATGATAACATGAAAATATGCTGCAATATGAAATCGGATGTGCTCTTTCACGCTGTATCCTTGGTTTTTGCTAGAAGTTGATTTATTAATGATTTTAGCGTATGCCTATGTAGGTACAATTAGGTGCCAGCTGGCACCCGAAACGACAAAGAGATACCAATTCCTACGTTTATAATTGATTGAGATGGT
>JAAERL010000005.1 GCA_024230435.1 Desulfobacteraceae bacterium | reverse complement strand
GCACGCCTGGTACAGCTGGCATGATTGCATAGCTGTGGTTTAGGTTTCTCCTTTTTCTCTGACTCTACCGTCACTATCGCCGACTCCGATGGTGCGTTTGAAGCAGGAGCTGGCGGCGGGGCTTCTGCTTTTGGTGAGATGCGTATTACTATCCGTGTCACCATCGTTATTATTATTTCAAACTATTTTGTTCTGCAAGATCCTGTGCTTCTGAAAAATCAGCTGCTATCTAGCTGTCGACTGAATTATTATCTTATCTTTTATTTCAGCACCACCCACATTACATGACATGCTCGGATAGATACGCCGCTACTTATGAAGCGATCTCTCTCTAGAGAGAGATCGGCTAACTAACTGCGGGGAAAGCTCGCTCTTTCACCATTGTGAGGTGTGAATGAGCGCGTCTGTGCTATTGTACGACGGTCAAATAAACTACAATACGGGTCAAATAAACTACAATATATACGTATTTTCATTTATTTATCGTGTCAGAAAATAAAAAAATAGGACAAAAATCTCCAAAAAAAACACCAAAAAAAGCACCAAAAAAATCAAAATCTCCACCACCTCCATGACATGCCATCATAATATCATATCACATAGGAAATTAGGTAAATGTTGCATTATCGCTACCTCTAGACATCATTGAACCAACAATTGGAGTCTTCATACGCCGAGGGCAGAACCAAACAGTGTCGCAGTCGGGACCACCGGAGAGGGTTGTTTCTC
>JAAERL010000004.1 GCA_024230435.1 Desulfobacteraceae bacterium | reverse complement strand
TCATCACAGGAAGGGGTGGTGGGCTCAAGTAAGTTAACAAACATAGGCGTTTCGGGGCATTTAAGACGATTTGGTGCGGACGGGCCCATTCAAAACGTTCGTTCTCGGTCAATTTTAAACCGATTCTGCTGTTTTTTTGCTCAAATTAAAGCTGAGTTCAAGGGCTATCCAATGGGAGCAACATGAGCATCTAAAAGTCAAAATCGGCGATTTTCTGGGCCACCGAAAGTACGGTGAAGTGCCAAAATTGCGTCTCGTCGCTGACGGGCTGCATATCACAGCCACAACATATTGCCCCACCCGCTTTTTTTGCTTTAGATTAGATCATTCGGGTCCTTGACCCCATCATATGACCTCAAAGGAGTTCCTTCTCTTTTCCATGATGGACCTGATTTTAGGGTTAATCGCACTTAAAACACCAAGTCTGGCAACACTCTCTGGCCCGCCACCCAAGTGATTGGGCACATCTCCGATTTTTGTCAGAAAAGAGCAGGGATGTAATGTATTGGGC
>JAAERL010000003.1 GCA_024230435.1 Desulfobacteraceae bacterium | reverse complement strand
GGCCGGGACGGCAAGGCCGGGACGGCAAGGCCGGGACGGCAAGGCCGGGACGGCAAGGCCAGGACAACGAGGCTAGAAAAGATCAGTGATGGCACTTGGCTCTTGCCAAATGCTCGGACAAGGTGCTACAAAGAAAACGAGGCGGCATACATTCTTTGGGATCCGGTGAAGGAGATTGGTATGCCGGAGTGCTATGGTTATCAAGAGCTTCCAGAGAGGAAGTGGAACAAGGATTGTGAGGGTGCTTGGAGAAAGGACTTGGGAGAGGAGTCTTTTGGTTTGTAGTTCTTTCTTTATAGTTATCTATTTTACAACAGAAATATGGATTTTATTAAGGTGTTTGTCTAAAAAATAGTAGTCTTTGGTACTATTTGAGCAGAATTTTTACTTAGTACGTCAAAAGTTTGGGCCCTATGCCAGCTAATATACCGTATAAAATAGAGCAAACAGTCTTAGGTAAACCAAGACCTGGTACAATGCACTTGGAATGGCAGAATATGGGCTATTGGAGCTGAATTTATGCAGAAAATGGACAATCCTAGTGTCTTACTGACTAAGGTACCTACGACTATTCTATACGTACGCCGAAAAACCGCAATACGGGCACCAAGTGGTGAAATTTTTTCGGAAAAAATTTACAGGATCATTGGAATCATGTTTGAGTTTGTATTCCCCGAATCTGGGGCCATTTGTTTGAAATTCATAAAAGCATGTAATTGGCCCTACCCACACGATGATGCATTTACTAAGTTTTTAACTGAACGCTCAAGCAAATCATCTTCATGAGAAATCCCTGATACCAGGCTAGTGGAACAACTCCCATGTCTAATCCTACCCTCTATGCGCTGGAAGAACAAATGCAGTGTCACAACAGATCTAAATAACACAACCCCTGAAGACTCTAACCCCAAGAAGGTATCACCAATACAACTCATACTGCTAGGATTCAAATT
>JAAERL010000002.1 GCA_024230435.1 Desulfobacteraceae bacterium | reverse complement strand
TAGTGCGATTCCGGGCTGCACAGATCAGCTGGATCTTTGCATTAACTTTGTCAAGGATCGCGACTGCGACGATGACTGGATGCAGGAGAATTGCTCACTTTCTTGCGGAACTTGTGAGAAGTTTATGTCGCTTGATTAGTTGCAGCAAGTGTACACGCCTCTAACGAATTATAATATGAATTAGTTTTCAAGCAAATGTTCTTCGAGCGAAACGGATAGAAGTAAGTAATCGCTTTGGTACCACACTGCTTATATTTTCAGAATTTTCGCTAGTAAGCAGACGGGGCGCCAGCCCAGTCTCTTGCACGAATATTTATATCCATCGTTCAGGGAAATGGTGCGAAAATGCGGAAGATAAGCAAGGAAGGGGCAACGTGCGCAAGACATACAAGAACTGCAATCAAAGTTTGAATGGGCGCATGCTAGTCTAAAATAATAAGGTAAAAGCGAGGAAAAGTTAATGACCGCCACTTTCACTTCCACTCTGAGTACCGCTGTACCAAATGATATATGCCTCTAGCTCTAAGTATGGTTAGTTTTCAAGCAAATGTCAGTCATAAGTAATAAGTACGATAGTGTTACCAGATATGTCAAAAAGCGATTGATATAATAGAGAGACCTAAATAAACTACAACTTAGGAGCATTTTTTATTATGACCGCCGCTGCTGCTTTGAGTGCCTCTGTCAAAAAACATCGATGCTTTGAGTACCGTTGCG
>JAAERL010000001.1 GCA_024230435.1 Desulfobacteraceae bacterium | reverse complement strand
TTATTTTTACTGAATACTCAGCAAACCGTACCGGTGTTGAGTTGTGTATTCAAAGACTATGCAGATATTTTTTCTACCTGATATTTTACTAAAATTTAAAGCTAATTAAATGTGGGAATCCATTGCTAACTTCTCAACAACATGGTTCTCCCCCTGGTATCAGCGGCCACTCAGGTTGTAAGAAATGTGCTGTTGTACCTCCCGCGCTACTAGGTAGCTCTTTCGAACAAAAATAGCCCCCCCTCACTTCTTGCCGTCCAAACCAAGTGCCGCGATCTGCACTTCGTCAGATTTTTACCCCACAACTTGGTAGGTACGGTGAACTGCCTTTGCGCTGGCAAGAGGGTCATTCACAAGATTGGTCATAGAAGTCTGCAAAGGGCATGCCCACAGGCTGAGCTATTTTGATGAAATCTCATTGGGTAAGCATTTTTCAGGTTGATTCACGGAATTAGTTCAGTTTGATCGGAATGAACTGACTAATTGTGTTTTTCGTAAATTCCGTTCACTAATATAAATACATATAAAACCGTGAGATCAGGTTGTAAATGAAATACCATGAGTGATCTGTTACAGCATATTACACGCGACTTTCCCAAAATAAGATAAAAATTGTCCACTAATTTTAACTTT